>NZ_LRMN01000008.1:0-173140 GCF_019266105.1 Pseudomonas sp. D1HM
GCTGATGCTGATGCGGATGCCGACGCGGATGCCGATGCTGATGCCGACCTGGAAGCATTCGATGATGTTGCTACTGCCGAGCTCACTGTAACTCCGGTTACGACCAACACGGCGCTGGACGACATGAGAGTGTTCACGCTGCTGGGAGTGGGCGGAATTCAGCTCGGGGTGACTACGCGGTCGCAGGAATTCACTGTGACAGGCGATAACACTGGCACCTTGAATCTGTCCTTCGGTGAGGGCGAGCTGGTTTCCCTGTTGGGTGGCGGGTTCACTGCAACACTTGAAGTCAGCGACGGTGCTGGCGGTTGGACGCCTGTGGATGTGGGCGGTGTAAACGGTGGCTTGCTTGATCTGCTAGGTCTCTTCGGCTCGAGTTCCAGCGCTGAAGTTGACGGTCTGGCGGCGGGTCAGTATCGCTTTACGCTCGCAATGGACCCTGCAGTCGTGGCAGTGGGTGCAAGTGCTACCGCGCAACTGAGTGTCGATAACGAAAGTCTGGTTGATTTCGATACGACAGGAGGCGATGTCAGCGGTAACGTCATCACGGATAACGGCGTGACCGGTTTGCCGGACTCTCCTGGTACTGGCGCAGATGCGACGGTTCAGACAGTCAATGGTGAGCCTGTTGATTCCGATCCGGCTGTCGGGACGGTCGTGCAAGGTCTGTACGGTGAACTGACGATCTTTGCCAATGGCGATTACAGCTACTCAGCCAATGGCGATCCGGCGAATATCGGTAAGGTCGATACCTTTGCGTATCAACTGACGACGCCTGCGGGCGGGACGGCTTCTGCCAACCTGTACGTACACATCGACAGCACTGACAGCACGGTCATCTGGGATCCTGCCGATCCGTCGGCTCCAGGTGTGGTTGAGCTGGTGGCAACCGATGACATCGCAACGGCACAGATTGCTATTGATAACGTGGTAGAGACTGAAAGCGTTACGGCGCTCAGCTACTCGCCGCCAGCAATCGGTAGTCGTACGGCGAATGGTGAAGCAGTCCTGATCGATGCAGATTCGACGGCAGAGCTAGTTGTCAGCCGTAGCTTCGCGGGCATCGGGGTACTTCCTACAACAACCATCGTCCTGCAGCATCTGGAGAATGGTGTCTGGACTAATGTGGTAGGGCAGTCCACAACCAACGCGACGCATACCTTCACCGGTCTGATGGCAGGTGAGTCGTATCGAGTGTCGTCCACCACAGGTGCATTGATATCTGCGGGTACGATTACGGTTGCACAAACGCTGAACACCACTCACCTGGATCAGTTCGTCACAGGTGCAGCAACTGCCGCGACAGGTAATGTCCTACTGGCCGGCGATCACTCTGTAGCAGACAGCCTGGGTTCTTCGCTGACTGTGCTGAGTGTGCTGGTGAACGGGGTCTATGTGATGCCGGGTCAAGTTGGTTCGGTAGTGCAGGGGCTTTACGGCACTCTGACGTTGCATGCAGACGGTAACTACAGCTACACCACTACGCCGGGACTGGCACTTGCAGATGTCGGAAAAGTGGATAGCTTTACTTACAAACTCACCACACCAAGTGGCCAAGAGGACACTGCCACGCTGTATGTACGTGTTGACTCACCTGATCGTGATTTGGTCTGGGACGATGCCAACCCTGGCGATCCTGCCACCGAAGCCCCTGGCTTCGCAGCAGCCTCGATTGTGGAAGACTCGTCACAAGCTACTATCACTGAAGGTGCCGACGGTGCTGATCAGATCGCGATCCATGACACCGAGTTTGCAGCGGTGGATGGCGGGGCTGGTTTCGACACCCTGTTGTGGAACGGTGGAGATGCGACGGTTGATTTGAGCTTGCTGGTTGGCAAGGTCAGCGACATCGAGAGCATCGATCTGAACGACTTCAGCGCAGTCGATCTGACTGTGAGTCTGGAAGATCTGTTGGCAGTGACGGCACCTGAAACGGATAGATTGTTTATCGAGGGTGACGAGCAAGACAGCGTCCATCTGACGGGCAACTGGTCGGTGGGTACTACTCAACTGGAGAACGGGCAGGAGTACGTGGTGTACACCAGCCAGGAAGATGATACCCATCAACTCTGGGTGCAGAGCGGTATCAACGTGGTTTAACCACGTTGTGGGCGGGGAGGGTCAGGCCTTAGGGCCTGGCACTCTCCTTTCATCCCTTTGATGTCTACTGTAACGGTCCAGGCGGTGCAGATTGCACCGCTCTGGCGTTACACACCGAATTCTAGTAATGCTGTGCATGTCGCTGAAATTCATCCGACTGCATGGTGAATTAGCATCTATCTTCTTTTTGACTGTAAGCCGTTTTGGAGCATTACTTGAAGCCTAAGGATCGGTTCGGGTTCCTGTTTTTGGCTTTGTTGGCTAGCGCCATACAGCCATTGACGATAGAGCAGGCCGTAGCGCTTACACGCGACTACGCACCTGAAAGTATCAACACCATCAGCCCAAAAGATGTGGGCAAGAATTTACCGGGCGATTCGTTCGGCGCCAGCCAACCGGCTGCCCCTCGAAACGAGATCCCCGACAACCTTGACTTGACGCAAGCCGTGCAAATGGCTGTTGGCTGGCATCCAGCCATCGCTGAGTCGATCAGTCTTCTGTATCAGCAAAATGACTTTGTGACCGTGGCGCGGGCAGGGTATTACCCGCAGATTAAAGCGGGGCTCAACTCCGGGTATGACAGCGGTCTGACCGGCAATGGCCAGAGCCAGGCCTTTACCTTGTCGCTCTCACAAATGCTGTATGACTTCGGCAAGGTCGACAGTAGGGTAGATAGCGCAGTGGCACGGGTGAATGGCAAGCAGGCTTCGGTCTTGCTGGCGATCGACCAAGTCGCGCGCGATACCGCTTTTGCTGTCATCGAGCTGCAGCGTTATCAAGCCTTGCTCGAGATTTCCAAGGCACAAGTAAAAGGCCTGACGGCCATTGCCGATCTGGCGCAAAAGCGCAGCGACATGGGTGCCAGTACCCGTTCTGACCTGATCCAGGCGCGCTCGCGGGTTGAGGCGGCAGTGGCGACACAGTTGCAATTCACTGCGCTCTATAACCGCTGGCGCAGTACGTTGGCCAGTTTACTCGGCGCGCAAACGCCGGTCAGTGTCACGGCTACCATGCCCGCTACGTTGAGTCAGTCCTGTGAGGGGATTAATCCGGACGAAGTCCTGACACCCTCGCTGTTGATCGCTCAGGCCCAACAGGTGGATGCCATGGCGCAAATAGCTTTGGCACGTGCTGAAGGTCTGCCGACACTGTCGCTGGATCCGTCGGCCACTCAGTACCTGGACAGCAACGATGATGATGGCACTTCCGGCGGCCGCGACCGGACCCGCTACGGAGTGTTCCTCAACGTCGAAGTGCCGTTGTATCAGGGCGGTGCCATCAATGCCCGTAAAGCCGCCGCGGGACAAGCCCTGCGTTCTGCCGAATCGGCCAATGATGCCGCACGGCTGGCTGTGCGCCAGGGTTTGCTTGAGGCTCGTGACCAGACCTCCAGCCTTGTGCAGCGTCTCTCTACCCTGAGTTTTCGCGAGCGAAGCATTTCCGAAACCCGTGATTTGTATCGCCAGCAATACCTTGAGTTGGGCACGCGACCGTTGCTCGATTTGCTGAACGCTGAGCAGGAAATCCACCAGGCTGCCATGGATCGGGCTAACACTGCAGCTGATCTGCACCGGTTGGAAATCGATTGCCTCTACAACAGTAGCGGCTTGCGCACGGCATTTAATCTGGATAGCAGCACTATCCAAGGTGTGGAGATCCGACCATGAACGATGCCGTAAAGCTGGAATCCGAAGAGAGCGTTGAACCTCAGACGCTTGAGGAGAACAGCGCTCTGGATTACGAAGGCTGGCTTGAAGCAATCCTGGCGGTCGCGCGGCATCACCGCCTGGATTGTTCGGCGCAGAATGTACGTATCGCGGCGCAATGGAGTAAAGACGTCAACGTGGACGAGGTGCTGCGTCAGATGGCGCGGCAGGCCGGGCTCACCCTGAAGATTGTCGACTTCACCCCGTCGTTGCTGGTGCAGCGGCGTTTGCCATTGGTGCTGCAATTTAGCGACGGTCAAATCGGGGTGCTGCAGGCGCTCAATGACGACGATGAACTGGGCATTGTCTACAGCGGTGACCAAGGTCTGCAAAGTCGTATCAGTCGGGCCGAGTTGCTGAAGTCTGCGACCAAGGCGCTGATTCTGCGGCCCAACCAGCAGGCCAAGGACTCCCGGGTCGATGACTACGTAAAGCCCTACGACAGGAGCTGGTTCAAAAGCATTGTATTGCGTGATATGCGCCCTTATGGGCACGTCATGCTGGCGTCTTTGGCGGCGAACATCCTCGGTCTGGCCGGGGTGCTGTTTTCGATGCAGGTGTATGACCGGGTCATTCCAGCCGAATCAATGCCGACGCTGTATGTCTTGTTTGGTGGCGTCATGCTGGCGCTGTTTTTTGATTTCATCCTTCGGATCATGCGTGTACGCATTACTGATCTGCTGGGCAAGCGTGCAGATATTCGCGTCTCAGACCTGGTGTTCGGGCATGCCATCCGGTTGCGTAACAGCGCCCGGCCGAAGTCCACGGGGTCGTTCATTTCGCAGTTGCGCGAGCTTGAACAGCTGCGCGAATTGATTACATCCAGCACGGCCAGTGCTTTGGCGGACTTGCCTTTTTTCCTGATGTTCCTGGTGATTTACTGGTTTATTGCCGGGCCTCTGGTGGCTGTTCCGTTGACGGCGCTGTTGTTTCTGGTGGTTCCGGGCTTGCTGGCGCAAAAGAAATTGGCGCGGCTGGCGAATCAATCGATGCGTGAAAGTTCGCTGCGCAGCGCCATGCTCGTGGAAACGGTTCAGGGGCTGGACGACATCAAGATGCTCCAGGCCGAGCAGCGCTTTCAGCAACAATGGAACCATTACAACGCGACCGCGGCCGATGCCAGCCTGCGCTCACGGGTACTGACCAGTGGTTTGGTGGCCTGGACCCACAACGTACAGGGGGGGGTCTTCGCTGTCGTTGTGGTGTTTGGTGCGCCTATGGTCATGCTGGGGGATATGACCACCGGTAGCCTGGTGGCTGCATCGATTCTGGCTTCGCGCATGATGGCACCGATGTCGCAGCTCACCCATGTTCTGACGCGTTGGCAGCAGGCCAAAGTGGCATTGGAGAGCATGCACCGAATCATGCAGCTGCCGGTTGATCAGGCAGAGGGCAGCAAGCGGGTACATCTGCCGGTGATTAGTGGCAACTATGAGTTCAACCAGGCCGCCTTCAAGTACTCGGAAGACGCAAAACTGCCGGCCTTGACCGTTAAAGCCTTGAAGATCAAACCGGGCGAGCGCATCGCGGTGTTGGGGCGCAATGGGGCTGGCAAGTCGACGTTACTGCAGGCGATGGCCGGCATGATCGACCTCAGCTCGGGAGCTCTGACGCTGGATGGTGTCGGGTTGAGCCATATCGATCCGGCCGATGTCCGTCGTGATGTGGGCCTGTTGACCCAGAACTCCAGATTGTTCCACGGCACCTTGCGCGAAAACCTGATGCTGGGAGCACCCCACGCGAGCGATCAGGAAATCCTCGAAGCCCTGGAGTTGACGGGTGCGATGGAGTTCATCAGTAAATTCGCGCTGGGTATGGATCACATGATTCTGGAGGGTGGGCTTGGCTTGTCCGGCGGTCAGCGACAGTCATTGTTATTGTCCCGGCTGATGATTCGCCAACCGCAGATTGTGCTGTTGGATGAACCCACTGCGTCCATGGACGATATCACCGAGCGCAAGCTGATTCAGAGCCTGGGCCAGTGGGGTGCACAGCGCACACTGATCATTGCGACACATCGGATGAGCGTATTGAGCCTGGTGGACCGGATCATTGTTGTCGACAACGGTTTGGTTGTGATCGATGACACCAAGGACAACGCGATTGCGCGGCTTTCAAAACCCAGGAATCAGGCGCAGTGAGTCGGCTGCCCATGCAATTGACTGCGCGAAAGGATGGCTCTGATGTTCAATAACAAAAGTTCTTCGGGTTTGAAGCAGCAGCCAGGCGTGCCCATTGCGGGTGCTTCACCAGGCGATGATCATGCTGGCGATGATAGCCTCGATGACGCTGCAGTGGTGCGCTCAACGCGGATTGTCTGGTGCGTGGCATTAATGCTGCTGGCGTTTGGTATATGGGCCTATCTGTTTGAAATAGACGAGGTGTCGACCGGTACCGGCAAGGTAATCCCGACCTCTCGCGAACAGGTTATTCAGTCGCTGGAGGGCGGTATTGTTGCGGAGCTCAATGTCTCCGAAGGGGATATCGTCAAGCAGGGCGAGATCCTTGCCAAGCTCGATCCTACCAAGACCGAATCCAACTTTGGTGAGAGCGCGGCCAAGTACCGGGCTTCGCTGGCCAGCGTGGCGCGGTTACAGGCCGAAGTGAAAGGCGTTGCACTGAAGTTTCCTGATGAGCTCAAGGACTATCCGGCACTGATGGCCGCCGAAACCGATTTGTACCAGACCCGGCGCAAAGGGCTTGAAGAGTCTCAATCGGGAGTGCGTGCATCGCTGGGGCTGGTCCGCAGTGAGCTGGAAATCACCGAAAACCTGGCCAGGGTCGGTGCGGCGAGTAACGTCGAGGTGTTGCGCCTGAAGCGGCAAAAATCAGAACTTGAGCTGAAACTGACCCAGTCTCGCTCCGAGTACATGGTGCGGGCGGGTGAAGAACTGGCCAAGGCCAACTCTGATGTGCAAACCCTGTCTTCAGTTCTCAAGGGGCGGTCTGACTCTGTTACCCGGCTGACATTGCGTTCGCCGGTAAGAGGCATTGTCAAAGACATCGAAGTGACCACGATCGGCGGGATCATCCCGCCCAATGGCCGGCTGATGCAGATCGTGCCCATGGACGACCAGCTATTGATCGAGGCCCGCATTTCGCCACGGGACATTGCGTTTATTCACCCCGATCAGGATGCCAAGGTCAAAATCACCGCCTACGACTACTCCATCTACGGCAGCATGGATGGCAAGGTCGTGATGATCTCGCCCGATACCATCCAGGATGAAGTCAAGCCGGAAGTGTTCTATTACCGTGTATTCATCCGCACCAATGCCAATGAACTCCACAATAAGGCCGGCAAATCCTTTGCCATTGTGCCGGGGATGATCGCTGCGGCGGATATCAAAACAGGTCAAAAAACAGTGCTCGATTATTTGATCAAGCCGATGAACCGCGCGCGCGAAGCCTTGCGCGAGCGCTAAACCAGGGGCGTCGTGATGCTGGCCTGAAAGCGCACGGGCCTGAAGTGCCGGCCATCGGGCCGGCCTTCTATCTACGATGCAATGGTAGGGGGGGGACTGCGAAGTGTGTCTGTCTGTGATGGCGCTGTTGACTGGCCCGTTCAGGCGCCAGCCAACAACTTCGGCAGTTGCCGGCTCTAGACTGCCTGGACGGCTTGCTCAGAGGGTGTGAGGGCTTCCACCAGTTTCGAGAGACGGGTGCCTCCCGAGCTTTTTACCAACACCTTGTCACCCGCCCGGAACCACTGCTCGGCCTGCTCTGGCAGCTTGGCCAGCAGGGCATCGACGTTCTCGAACCACTCAATACTCAACTGATCGCGCAAATGCACATAGACGCCGTGCATGAGCGGGCCGCAGAGTACGGTGTGACGAGGTGCTGCAGCCAGCAGGTTTGGGGCCAGTTCCAGGTGATAGCGTTGTGTGTCTGGCCCGAGCTCAAGCATGTCTCCCAGCACCGCGACGCGCTGGGCGGGCGAACCTGGCAAGTCGGCCAGCATGTCCAGTGAGGCCATCATCGAACCCGGGTTGGCGTTATAGGCATCATTGATCAGATGGTACTCACCGCCGTCGCACGGGATGGTGAGCGTGTTGCCGCGGCCGGAAACCGCCTCGAACGATTCCAGTGCTGCCAGTGCTTCGCTTGTGGACAAGCCAGCGGCCCTCAGAGAGGCCAGCACCGACAACGCATTGAGTACCATGTGCTGACCACGGACCCGCAGTTTGAATTGCACGGGAGTGCCCTGAAAATTGGCATCGACCTGCAGACCGGACGGTTGTGTCAGACACTTGATCACTCGCAGATCTGCCTGGGGGTGCTCGCCGTAGCTGATGACAGTCAGTTGCGCACGCTCGGCCGCTTGAGCGAAGACAGAATAGTAGGGCATGTCATGGTTCAGCACGGCATGGCTGCCAGGCGCCATGGACCTGAAAATTGCACTTTTCTTGCGTGCCAGGTTTTCCAGGGTGCCGTGGTATTCAAGGTGCGCTGGCGACAGACTGGTGACGATTGCAATGTGAGGGCGTACCAGGTCGGAGTTGAGGGGCATTCTGCCGACCGCCATTTCCAGTACCCAGAATTTCGCCGGATCCGTCATGCTAGCCAGGTTCCAGGCGATGCCATGAGGCAGGTTGGCGTTGCCTTCGGTTTGCGCCACTGTGCCCAGTTGCTGCAACGCATGAGTGAGCATGGCAACCACAGTGGTCTTGCCGGCGCTGCCGGTGACGCCGAACACCTGTCCGCCGAACGCTTGCCTGGCATAGCGACCCATTCTCAGCATGGCGTCTGCAGTGTCCGCTACTTGCAGCACTGGCAGGCCGGTATCCAGATAGGGGGTCGGGTCGACGCACATAAAGGCAGACGGGCGTTTTGCCTTATCCGCTTTTGCCCAAACCTTAGCCAGTCGTGTTTCATTGGGGCCGACCCAGCTCAATGGTCGGGTCAGCATGCGCTGCGGTTTGAAATGCAGCATGGAAGGGGTGAGCCCCGTGGCTTGCCAGTCTGGCGCTGGCGCAACTGCCCAGGTGCCGCCGGTCGCTCGTGCAACGGTTGCTGCGTCCCAGCGCCAGCCGTCGGTACTCTGCTGCACTGTTTGAACCTGAGGAGCGCCATCGAGCAGGTAACGGTGATAAGCGATAAGGCCTGAAAGGTAGTGTTCGACATCATCGATACGGACGCGGAAGGCGTGATGGCGGATGAAGAACGAGCCCACGATGCGGGACGGGTTGCGAAAGAACATGGCCATTTCCGGCCAGAAATAACCGTTGAGCAAATGCCCGGCGCGATGATGCAACGCGCGATAGAACGCATCCAGATTGACTTCGTTGAGCAAATGTCGCAACGCGGGCTGCTTTTCGATGCGTTGCAGCATCTGCTGCGCAGCCATCATTAATTCCAGCAGTGTCGGGAACGTCGTGATGCGTTGTTGCACAAAATCCAGGTAGTCGACGAAGTTGTTCAGGCCAAAGCGAAAGTATTTTTCTTCAGGCCGGTAGCGAGTCAGCTCATTGACGCAGTAGCTCAACCAGTGGTCGTGTTCGCGCCAGTGCTCTTTGGCAATGAAGTAGTCGAACGCTTTTTCGACGATGTTCAGCCAGCGTTCGTCGCCGCTTAAACCATAGAGACGCATCAAGCCGAATGCGGCCTCACCGTCATAGTAAATAATTCTGAAAGGCGCTTTGACGCTCAGGTCTTTAGCGTGCAAGACGTGATTGAAACCACCAGTCTGCACGTTTTGCATCCAGGCAATGCCATTGGCCAGGGCTTCGAGCAGCGGCAGATAGTCTCGGGTATCGGTCACTTCACAGTATTTGACCAGTGCCAGCAGGCAGACCGCATTGCCTCCCAGCTTGATCTCGTCACCGCTATCGACCAGGAACGCGGCATGGCTGCCGTCTGGCAAGGTGTAAGGTTTGATCAGGTGGTGTGTAAGGTAATCGAGGGACCGGTGGATGGACGCTTCGAGCTCAGGGTCCTTGACCAGTGCCCAGGCCTCGATCATTGAGTACGTGGTACTGGCATGACGCAGTGTGTTGTAGTTCTGGATCCTGCGATCAAAACAGGGGAAATGGCCGTAGACAAACTGACCGCTGTCCTTGACTTGATGGCGAAGAAAGTCTGAGGCCGTCTCAATCTTGCTCCTGACATCGGCTGCGTCCAGCAACCCCGTCGTGCGTCGACCGACATCGGGCCCAGAGCTGCTGAGGGCATAGGCTTTTCCGTCTTCTGCACAGAAAACACCTTGAGTCTGGAACAGGTACACCGGGGTTTGAGGAAAGGCCTGTGCGTTTATGGCGGCGGCCTGCGCAGCGGAATCCTCAAACCGTCTTTTCGCGTAAACCGAGAAATTGTTCATGTTGAAGCTGGCGAGGGGAACCGTTGGGCCGCCGTAAAGAATGGCGTTGCCATTAAGCTCCTGCTCGGTCAAGGCAGTCTCCAGCGCCGGGTCGAAAGCGAGCCCGTACCTGAAGTAGTTGCGCTTGTAGCGTTTAAAGCGCTCCTGCAATTCATCCCATGACAGCGAGGTGATGTTGACGGCTCGCTCGACCCTCAACCACAGGCGTTCCGGTGGCTGCTCTTGATTGGGTGGCGTCTTCGGTTGCGCTAGCCTCAGCACGCCTGCGCTCCACGCCTGCTCGAAGGTATCGCCGCTGGACTGAATCACCTCCGCCCGCTGAGTGCCGTTGCTGATGGAGAAAAAGAGCGTACAAGGTGTTTTCGCTTCATCGCGGACACTCGTGCCTGCATCAATGTTGACCAATAAAGTGTGGCAGGCGTCGAGTTGCTGTATCAAAGACATAAGAAAATCCATAGTCAACGTCACATGAAAACAGAGAGCGCACGGAAATAAGTGTTGGGTATTGCTCAGTCTTTCTCGTCCTGCCTGGGCGAAGATGACACTAATGTGCGGTGTGTCACATAAAATGCCCATGCGTTACGAATGGAAAAAACTAGTAGGGGTGTGTCGCACTGGAATTTTAATTCTTTAGTGCGAATATACTCCTTTAGTGTTAATTCAAATTAATTAGTACTGACGTACTAGTTAATTGTATGTACCGGGCCCTGCAGTGTTTCTTTAATCGGCATGTCTATCGGTGTTTCGAGGGTGTTCAGGTGGTTCTTTATGAGTTTTCTAAGAATTTGTGACACTGTCAGGTCGACCGTTGCAGACAGCGCCTCTAATTTTTCTTTAGTTGGCGCATCAATCAATATAGTCAGTCGTGCAGATTTCTTATCCATGATCGGCCCTTCATATTACGCCGCTGCGCCGAAGGCAGCGGACGACTGTTATTTCAGCAAATGATACATTTATATAGTAGCTTTGAAAGGCTTAGCAAGTGCCCTAGTTGCGGAGATCTAAAACTTTACACGGGAACGCCGTAAAAACGTCCAGCCTGCGCAGGCTCATGAACTTGAGTTCTAGCAAATACTTCGGTAATGCCATTGTGATATTACGGAAAGGTAGTTGAAATTCCGGAGTGCCCGGCAGGGCAATTAACCTTTAGCGAGCTCAGTTGAAGTAAGTGGCTAATGGCTATCAATTGTTGGCCAGGAGGGGCGCAATCTGTCGATATGAAGCGATAGCTTTTGCTGAGCGAGTTTGCGGGTATTCGAACGAATGGTTCTGGCTCGCTGGTAACCGGATGCTTATGTCTGCGGCAGGAGGTTCTATCAAGGGGGAGGGTTAAAAGCCGAGCGTGCAGGAAGCAACAAAGCGCAGTCAGGATGATATCGGGCAATGAAGGGAAGCAGCAGGTGTTCTGAGGGGGCTGAAATCGACCGGACTGTCAGGGCTCACGCTTGCGGTGGCTCTCTGAAAACACTTGGCAGTGCTGTGGCGGTCAGTAGCGACACTGCTTGTCGGAAAGTCAGCTTCCGACCCGCAGTTAAAGAAAATGGTGCACCAGGCGGGATTCGAACCCACGACCCCTGCCTTCGGAGGGCAGTACTCTATCCAGCTGAGCTACTGGTGCAACGCGGCGCCATAATACTCATCTGCGTGTCGCTCGTCCATGCCGCTGATTCGTCAGGTGTTTCTTACCGCGTTATGGGCTATTAATGAGGCTTGGGTCAGCAAACCACAGCAGACGACCGCTTGTTCTTTTTTTCGAACAGCCTATTGTCCTTTACCCCCTTTAACCCTAGGATTCGTTTGAGATTTCAAACGCTCTTGTCTGAGTGCTAAACCGCACGGCTTCTACTTTGTGCGTTTTCTAGATACTTTGGCCGGTGTATGACTTCCTGACGGCAGCCTTTTACGGCGCCTTTCACTTCTAATAATTCGCTCCGCCCTCGCGCGGTGCTGTTAAGGAAAGCCCACATGCAGCTCAAAGACGCACAATTGTTCCGCCAGCAAGCCTACATCGATGGTGCTTGGGTTGATGCGGACGGTGGTCAGACGATCAAGGTCAATAACCCTGCGACCGGTGAAATCATCGGTACAGTGCCTAAAATGGGCGCGGCTGAAACGCGTCGCGCCATTGAAGCTGCAGATAATGCGTTGCCGGCCTGGCGTGCCCTGACCGCCAAGGAACGCGCGACCAAGCTGCGTCGCTGGTTTGAGCTGTTGATCGAGCACCAGGATGACCTCGGTCGCCTGATGACGCTGGAGCAAGGCAAGCCATTGGCTGAAGCCAAGGGCGAGATCGTTTATGCCGCTTCGTTCATCGAGTGGTTCGCTGAAGAAGCCAAGCGTATTTATGGCGATGTGATTCCGGGCCACCAGCCAGACAAGCGCCTGATCGTGATCAAACAACCGATCGGCGTAACGGCTGCCATTACCCCGTGGAACTTCCCGGCAGCCATGATCACCCGTAAAGCAGGCCCGGCGCTGGCAGCGGGTTGCACCATGGTGATCAAACCGGCTTCGCAAACCCCATTCTCGGCACTCGCCCTTGTTGAGCTGGCGCATCGTGCCGGTATCCCGAAAGGTGTGCTGAGCGTTGTGACCGGCAGCGCCGGTGACATTGGCGGCGAGCTGACCAGCAACCCGATCGTGCGCAAACTGTCTTTCACCGGTTCGACCGAAATCGGTCGTCAACTGATGGCTGAATGTGCCAAAGACATTAAAAAAGTATCGCTTGAGCTGGGCGGCAATGCGCCGTTCATCGTGTTTGACGACGCAGACCTGGATAAGGCCGTCGAAGGCGCGATCATTTCCAAGTATCGCAATAACGGACAGACCTGCGTCTGCGCCAACCGCCTGTACATTCAGGACTCGGTCTACGATGCATTTGCCGAAAAGCTGAAAGTAGCGGTCGCCAAGCTGAAAATCGGTAACGGCCTGGATGAGGGGACCACCACAGGTCCGCTGATCGATGACAAGGCAGTGGCCAAGGTCAAGGAGCACATTGCCGACGCACTGAGCAAAGGCGCGACCTTGCTGACCGGTGGCAATAGCCTGGAAGGCAGCTTCTTCGAACCGACCATCCTGATCAACGTGCCGAAAAACGCAGCAGTGGCGAAGGAAGAAACCTTTGGCCCGCTGGCCCCGCTGTTCCGTTTCAAAGACGAAGCTGAAGTGATCGCGATGGCTAACGACACCGAGTTCGGTCTGGCGTCGTACTTCTATGCCCGTGACCTGAGCCGTGTATTCCGTGTGGCTGAAGCTCTGGAATACGGCATGGTGGGCGTCAACACCGGTCTGATCTCCAACGAAGTCGCACCGTTCGGTGGTATCAAGGCGTCGGGCCTGGGCCGTGAAGGTTCCAAATACGGCATCGAGGACTATCTGGAAATCAAATATCTCTGCCTGGGCATCTAACCCGGCGGGTGGTTCAACAGACGGGACACGAGAGCGATGTCTCGTCTGCGTTTCAAACAGTTTATTCCTGTGGCCGGGAGCGCCATGCCAGTCGATCATCGCATGCTGGCATCGTCGTCTCCCTGGCGCGTCAGCCTTGAACCACGCCGCACGATGAGCGGCGAATGAGGACACCATGAGCAACAAGACCAACGCATCCCTGATGAAACGCCGTGAAGCCGCTGTTCCGCGCGGCGTTGGCCAGATTCACCCGATTTTTGCCGAGTCGGCGAAAAACGCGACTGTCACCGACGTAGAAGGTCGTGAATTCATCGACTTCGCTGGCGGCATTGCAGTGCTGAACACCGGTCATTTGCACCCGAAAATCATTGCCGCCGTGCAAGAGCAACTGACCAAACTGACCCACACCTGTTTCCAGGTGCTGGCTTACGAGCCGTACGTTGAGCTGTGCGAAAAGATCAACGCCAAGGTGCCGGGTAACTTCGACAAGAAAACCCTGTTGGTCACCACCGGTTCTGAAGCTGTCGAAAACGCCGTGAAAATCGCCCGTGCCGCCACGGGCCGTGCAGGCGTGATCGCCTTCACCGGCGCGTATCACGGCCGCACCATGATGACCCTGGGCCTGACCGGTAAGGTCGTGCCTTACTCGGCCGGTATGGGCCTGATGCCGGGCGGTATCTTCCGCGCCCTGTACCCGTGCGAGCTGCACGGCATCAGCGTTGACGACTCCATCGCCAGCATCGAACGCATTTTCAAAAATGATGCCGAGCCTAAAGATATCGCCGCCATCATCATTGAACCGGTTCAGGGTGAGGGTGGCTTCTATGTGGCGCCGAAAGCGTTCATGGCCCGCTTGCGCGAGCTGTGCGACAAGCACGGCATCCTGTTGATCGCTGACGAAGTACAGACCGGTGCGGGCCGCACGGGCACTTTCTTCGCCATGGAGCAAATGGGTGTCACCGCTGACTTGACCACCTTCGCCAAATCCATCGCGGGCGGTTTCCCGCTGGCGGGTGTGTGCGGCAAGGCCGAGTACATGGATGCCATCGCGCCAGGCGGTCTGGGCGGCACTTATGCCGGTAGCCCGATTGCTTGTGCTGCTGCTCTGGCGGTACTGGAAGTGTTTGAAGAAGAACACCTGCTGGACCGTTGCAAGGCTGTCGGCGAGCGTCTGGTCTCTGGCCTGAAGGCCATTCAGGCCAAGTACCCGGTGATCGGCGACGTCCGTGCACTGGGCGCCATGATCGCAGTCGAGCTGTTCGAAGGGGGCGACACCCACAAGCCGAACGCAGCCGCGGTGGCTCAAGTGGTTGCCAAGGCGCGTGACAAAGGCCTGATCCTGCTGTCGTGCGGTCCTTACGGCAACGTACTGCGTGTGCTGGTGCCACTGACGTCGCCTGACGAGCAGTTGGACAAGGGCCTGGCCATCATCGAAGAGTGCTTCGCTGAACTGGCTTGAACCCTTGCGCTCTTAGCGGGATGACCTGAAACGCAAAAAAACCGCTTCGGCGGTTTTTTTGTGTCTGGCGTATTGAGTTGTGTGCCTCTGTCTGTAACCGCTGACGGGTTGAATCCCGGTAGGGGACGCAACCCGTCGCTGGAGAGGTTCAGACCGCTGCAGGACGCAGTGAGTAGGTCTTGAGCTGATGAGCAAACTCGCGCAGCGAATGGATCCCGCTGGCCTCAGCTTCGTGAACCCACTCTTTGATCGCAGCCAGCATGTCATGACCGTTGGAGCTGGTTTTGACCCAGATCTGCTGCAGGGCAAGACGCTTCTCGTAAATCACTTTGAGCGAGTGGCTGTGCTCAAGCAACGTCTCGATACGCTGATGATGGCGTTCTTCCAACAGGCTGGTTTCGCGGGAAAGCAGGCGCTTTGCCCGGCGGAACTGATGCCTTACCGAGTGATCGACCTTGGCCAGCTCTTGCTGAACCAGCGGAGCGATCACCAGCTTGCGGTACTGCGCCATGATCTGGAAGCGGTTGTTCAGGATCGCCATCGCGGTGTCCATGTCCAGATGGCCTTTGCCTTCGACCCGATGGGCAATAGGCGCAACACGCTGAACCTTGGCCAGGCGCAAGAAGCTGAACACTTTGATCCATGCCCAGCCCAGGTCGAACTCCCACTTCTTGACCGATAGCTTGGCCGAGTTCGGGTAGGTGTGATGATTGTTGTGCAGCTCTTCGCCGCCAATGATGATGCCCCACGGCACCAGATTGGTCGCAGCGTCGCGGCATTCAAAGTTGCGATAGCCCACGGCATGCCCCAGCCCGTTGACCACGCCTGCGGCCCAGACCGGGATCCACATCATCTGGATGGCCCAGATCGTCAAGCCGATGGCCCCGAACAACAGCAGGTCGATGACCAGCATCAACGCCACGCCCAGCATTTTGTACCGCGAATAAAGATTGCGCTCGATCCAGTCTTCAGGACAGTTTTTGCCGTAAATGCGCAGTGTCTCGGGGTTCTGTGCCTCTTCGCGGTACAGCTCGGCACCTTTTCGCAGCACAGTCGACAACCCTTTGATGACCGGACTGTGGGGGTCATCGACGGTTTCGCATTTGGCGTGGTGTTTACGGTGAATGGCGGTCCATTCACGTGTGTTCTGCGCCGTGGTCAGCCACAGCCAGAATCGGAAGAAGTGTTTCAGGCCACCATTCAGCTCCAGCGAGCGATGAGCTGAGTAGCGGTGTAGATAAACCGTGACACCGATAATGGTCACGTGGGTCATCAACAGGGTGACTGCCACCAGTTGCCAGGCTGACAAGTCGAGAAAACCGTTGTACCACATAGGCTGTTTGGCCCTCGGAAAGATAAAAAACTGCAACACGCATTATCACCATGCAGCCGGATAAAACCAGTCGACCTTTCAGATAAGAGTTCCGGGATGTTTCTTACTCTATAATTCCTCTTTTTTTGTAGGCGCTTTAATTTTCTTATGTCGGTTTCTTCTCGCGACGCTTTGCGCGCGGCCTTGATGTACGGCGGCCTGTCGTTACTCTGGCTGCTCTCCACTGATTATTTATTGACCAGTTATTTCGATGGTTCGGAGCAATTGACGCGCTGGCAGCGGATGAATGGCTACATTTGGGTGCTGTTCAGTGCCGTGATGATTTTTCTCGTTCGCGCCCGTCTGTTCCGTTTTCTGGGGGAAGGGGCTGACTTGAAGCGTCAGCGTGAAGATCAGGAGCGTCTTCGGCAGGCGGGTGCAGTGTTTGATTGCACCCGGGAAGGAGTGCTTGTCAGCGACCGCAGCGGGGTGATTGTGCATGTGAACCGCGCCCTGGTTGAAATCACTGGCTACACCCCGGAAGAAGTACTGGGGCGAAGACCCAGCATGTTCAAGTCGGGACGCCATGGCCCTGAGTTCTATCAGACAGTGTTCAAGTCATTGCAAGACCACGGTAATTGGCATGGCGAGATCTGGAATCGACGCAAAAGCGGTGAAATTTACCCGCAATGGCAGACAGTTCGCGCGATTACCGACGCCAAAGGCCAGGTCAGTCACTACGTGGCGGTGTTCTCGGATATCTCCGCGATAAAGAAATCTCAGACCGATCTGGTGCGCCTGGCCCACCATGACCCGCTCACTGACCTGCCTAATCGCCTGCTGTTTACAGACCGTGCCGAACAGGCGTTGGCATTTTCACGGCGCCACAATTGCGGTTGCGCGCTGCTGCTGATCGATCTCGACCATTTCAAAATCATCAACGACAGTCTTGGTCACAATGTAGGCGACCTGTTGCTCAAGGCCGTGGGTGATCGCTTGCAGAGCGTGTTCGGTAAAAACTTTACCGTCGCGCGCTTGGGCGGTGACGAGTTCGCCGTGCTGGCCGAGAGCTGCGCTCAGGTTGCTCAGGCCGTTGTCATGGCGCAACAGGTGCTGGAGCTGATGAAAGGCGCATTCGAAGTCGATAAGCACCCGTTATTTGTCAGCGCCAGCATCGGCATCAGTGTGTTCCCCGGTGATGCATTGAACGCTGAGCAATTGCTGCGCAATGCGGACTCGGCTTTATTCAAGGCCAAAAGTGCCGGGCGCGAAGGCTATGCCCTGTACACCGAAGAACTGACAACCCATGCGCAATATCGTGTTGAAGTGGCCAGCGACCTGCGTCGGGCTCTGGAGCGACATGAGCTTCGCGTGTTCTACCAGCCGGTGCATGATTTGCGTACCAGTCGCTTGATCGGAGTTGAAGCGTTGGTGCGCTGGGAGCACCCGCAGCGGGGATTGCTGACCCCGGGTGAGTTTATTCCGGTCGCGGAACGCACCGGGTTAATTGCTGAAATTGACGCTTGGGTGCTGGAGCAGGCCTGCTTGCAAATGAGGCAATGGCAATCGTCGGGCATTCATCTGTCGTTCGTTGCAGTGAATATCTCGAGCCGATTGTTTACCCGCCCCGAGCTGTACACGCTGGTTTCGACGGTATTGGCCGATACCGGGCTGGATCCGGCGTTGCTGGAGCTGGAAGTGACCGAAAGCGCGGTGATGGAGGATTCACATGTCGCGCTCGAGCAAATGCACCGCCTGCGAGCATTGGGCTTGCGACTGGCCATCGATGATTTTGGCACCGGGTTCTCATCGCTGCTGCGGCTCAAGCAATTGCCGGTGCAGAAGCTGAAAATCGATCAGGGATTTGTTGCCGGATTACCGCAAGACAATGACGATGCGGCCATTGTGCGTGCAGTCATCGCGCTCGCCCAGAGCATGGGTCTGCAGGTGCATGCCGAAGGGATAGAGCAAGTCGAGCAGGCGCAATTCCTGCTCGACTTTAATTGCGACCTGGGCCAGGGCTATTGGTTTGGCCGGCCGGTGCCAGCCCAAGAGCTGGACTGGCAGCGCGCCCCGGCGATTCGCCCCTGAGTCGCGACTCAGTTCTTCTCGGGTGGCAAGGTCGGCAGCGCACGCAGTGCGGTTTCGTACCATTCGGTGTTGAAGGCGCGGTCTTCTTCGAGGATCGCGTCAATCTCGATGGCCAGAACATGGGCCATCATGTTCAAAATATCGTCACGCTCATAGCCGACCAACGTCAATTTGTTGAACGTGGCCTTGGCGGCGGGCGGGTTGTCACTTTCAATCTGATTTTCGATCGCCTGAATCAGGGTGGACTCAGCGAACTCTTCTTCTTCGTTATCGATATCTGTTGGCTCGCTCATGGCAGGCTCCTCAAGTTAAGGCCGGCAGTTTAACTGTATTCGGGCCGGTGGCTAGCCAGCTTGGAGACGAAGCTCTATAACAGCGGTTGCCAACCCCTACATGGCCTGGAGGCTTTGCAATGCTCAAGCTTTATGGATTTGCAGTCAGCAATTACTACAACATGGTCAAGCTGGCGTTATTGGAAAAGGGTGTGCCGTTCGAAGAGGTTCCCTTCTTTGCTGGCCAAACGCCAGAAGCGCTTGCGATCAGCCCGCGTGGCAAGGTCCCGGTGCTGGGTGTCGATCAAGGCTTCATCAATGAAACCAGCGTGATCCTCGAGTACATCGAACAAACCCAGCCTGGCCCGAAACTGCTTCCGGCCGATCCGTTCGAGCGTGCCCAGGTACTGGCCCTGGCCAGAGAAATCGAGTTGTACATCGAGTTGCCCGCCCGCGCGTGCTATGCCGAGGCATTCTTTGGCATGCCCGTGCATGACGCGATCAAGGACAAAGCCAAGGGCGAGTTGCTTCTAGGGATTGCTTCGCTGAGCCGTCATGGCAAATTCACGCCTTATGTGGCGGGCGAAACCCTGAGCGTGGCGGATATCTATTTCCTGTACAGCATGGGTCTGGCCTGTGCTGTCGGTCATAAAGTATTTGGGCTGGACTTGCTGGCGCAATTCCCTGCCGCCAAAGCGCTGCTGGAGCGTTTGGAGCAGAACCCGCACGTGCAAAAAATTGCAGCGGATAAAGACGCTGCCATGCCGCAGTTTCTGGCATGGATCAGCAGCAAGAAGTAATCATCTGGCCGGCAGGAGCGAGCAAGCCCGCTCCTGCTGATCAGTGTTAGCGGCTGGCCAGCAGGGCCTTGCCGCGAACTACTGCGGCTTTCACCTGTTCAGGTGCCGTGCCGCCGATGTGGTTGCGCGCATTGACCGAACCTTCGAGCGTCAGCACGGCAAACACGTCAGCTTCGATCTGATCGCTGAACGTGCGCAGCTCTTCGAGGCTCATTTCAGCCAGATCCTTGCCCGTGTCCACGCCGTACTTCACGGCATGGCCGACGATTTCGTGGCAGTCACGGAACGGCAGGCCACGGCGTACCAGATAGTCCGCCAGGTCTGTGGCTGTCGAGAACCCGCGTAGCGCCGCTTCACGCATGATTGCGTGCTTGGGTTTGATCGCCGGGATCATGTCGGCAAATGCACGCAACGAGTCACGCAGCGTGTCGGCCGCATCGAACAGCGGCTCCTTGTCTTCCTGGTTGTCCTTGTTATAGGCCAGCGGCTGGCCCTTCATCAGGGTCAGCAGGCCCATCAGTGCACCGAACACACGGCCACTTTTGCCGCGTACCAGTTCAGGAACGTCGGGGTTTTTCTTTTGCGGCATGATCGAGCTGCCGGTGCAGAAACGGTCCGGCAAATCGATGAACTGGAATTGTGCGCTGGTCCACAGCACCAGCTCTTCGGAGAAGCGCGACAGGTGCATCATGGCAATACTGGCTGCTGCGCAGAACTCGATGGCGAAGTCGCGATCGGACACGTTGTCCAGCGAATTGCCGCCCACAGCATCGAAACCCAGCAATTGAGCGGTGAGTTCACGATCGATCGGGTAAGTGGTACCGGCCAGTGCTGCGCTGCCCAGTGGCATGCGGTTGGTGCGCTTGCGGCAATCTACGAGACGCTCGTAATCGCGGCTGAGCATTTCGAACCACGCCAGCATATGGTGACCGAACGTGACCGGCTGGGCCGTTTGCAGGTGCGTAAAGCCAGGCATGATGGTCTCGGCTTCGCGCTCGGCTTGCTCCAGCAGGCCTTTTTGCAGGCGGGTGATTTCCGCCAGGATGATGTCGATTTCATCCCGTAGCCACAGACGAATATCGGTGGCCACCTGGTCGTTACGGCTGCGCCCGGTGTGCAGCTTTTTACCGGTCACGCCGATGCGGTCAGTCAGGCGCGCCTCGATGTTCATGTGCACGTCTTCCAGATCGATGCGCCAGTCAAAGCTGCCCGCTTCGATTTCGCTCTGGATGGTTTTCAAGCCTTCGATGATGCTGTCGCGTTCGGCATCGGTCAGCACACCGACCTTGGCCAGCATGGTCGCGTGGGCTACAGAGCCCATGATGTCGTGGCGATAAAGGCGCTGGTCGAAAGTGACGGAGGCAGTGAAGCGCGCAACGAAGGCGTCGACGGGTTCACTGAAGCGGCCGCCCCAGGACTGATTGGTCTTGTCGGTGCTCATGGATTCGCTCGTAATCGGCTGAGGGGATTTACACAAAAAGTTACTGCGGATCATAACAGGGTTGCCAATCGTGGCGTTGACGCAGGTCGGCCGGTTTTGGCATGAAGTGACGTATTAATAAATTTCCGAAACGAAATGTATCGATTGGGCACTTTCGTCTTGGCAACCGTCTACAGTTGGTCGTATGGATCAGTCGCTGCAAGTCTCTGTAGATTGTCAGACGTATCCGGTATTAAATCGAACAACAGACACAGGTGAATTTTGCTGTGAGGTTTGCGGCACTTTTTGGTCTTCGCGCTAGTCTTAGCGTGGATCGCCGTGACAGTTGTCACTTCACCTGTCTACGCTATCCTTGTGCGAGACTCACGCAGGAATACAGCGCTATATGAATGTCCTGATCGTTGATGACGAAACCCTGGCCCGCGAGCATCTGAGCAATGTGCTCGGTGCGCTTGGGGGTTATAAGTTGCTGGAACCTGGCGCCTCTCATGGTGAAGAGGCCTTGGGCCTGATTGAAAGCCTCAAACCGGATGTCGTTTTGCTTGATATCCATATGCCGGGCCTCGACGGGTTGCAGGTTGCAGCCAAATTATGTGAGCGCGAACTACCGCCCTCAATCGTGTTTTGCGTGGCGCCTGACGAGTTTTCAGTGCAAGCGCTGCAAGACAGTGGCGTCAGCTACGTGCTCAAACCGGTCAGTGCCGAGGCCCTTGGCGTTGCATTGAAAGAAGCGCACCGGCCGAATCGCGTCCAGCTGGCAGCGCTTACCCGCCCTGCTGCACAAACGGGCAGTGGTCCGCGCAGTCACATCAGCGCCAGAACCCGCAAAGGCATTGAGCTGATCCCCATCGATCAGGTGATTTACTTTATTGCCGACCACAAATACGTGACCCTGCGTCATGAAGGCGGCGAAGTCCTGCTCGATGAGCCGCTCAAGGCCCTTGAAGACGAGTTTGGTGAGCGCTTTGTGCGTATTCACCGAAATGCACTGGTGGCACGCGACCGGATCGAGCGCTTGCAGCGCACACCGCTGGGGCACTTTCAGTTGTTCCTCAAAGGCTTGAATGGCGATGCACTGATTGTCAGTCGGCGTCATGTGGCCGGTGTTCGCAAGATGATGCAACAGCTGTGACCCGCGACTAACAAGGCGTGTGGACGCGTTTATGGCCAGGGAGGCCACGTACTTTCTGATACAAGTCAAAGCTGTTTTGGCTGAGCTGTTATTATCAGCCGTATCTTTTCAGTACGGATTGATCCATGTCCTCTCGCGAAATCCGCATAGCTACTCGTAAAAGCGCCCTGGCTCTGTGGCAGGCCGAATACGTTAAATCCCGTCTAGAACAGGCCCATCCGGGTCTTGTGGTGACGCTGGTGCCCATGGTGAGCCGTGGCGACAAGCTACTGGACTCGCCGCTGTCGAAAATCGGTGGCAAGGGGCTGTTTGTCAAAGAACTCGAAACCGCCCTGCTCGAAAACGAAGCCGATATTGCCGTGCACTCGATGAAAGACGTGCCGATGGACTTTCCTGAAGGTCTGGGGCTGTTCTGCATTTGTGAGCGCGAAGACCCGCGTGATGCCTTCGTATCCAACACGTTCTCCAGCCTTGATGACTTGCCCGAAGGCAGTGTGGTCGGCACCTCCAGCCTGCGTCGCCAGGCCCAGTTATTGACCCGTCGTCCCGATCTGCAAATCCGTTTTCTGCGCGGTAACGTCAACACTCGTCTGGCCAAGCTCGACGCAGGCGAGTACGACGCGATCATTCTTGCCGCGGCCGGTTTGATTCGCCTCGGTTTCGAAGACCGCATTACCTCGGCGATCAGCATCGAAGACAGTCTGCCCGCGGGCGGCCAGGGTGCCGTGGGTATTGAATGCCGTAGCGCCGACCACGAAATTCACGCGTTGCTGGCCCCTTTGCATCATGCGGAAACAGCCGTACGCGTGACCGCAGAGCGGGCTCTGAACAAGCACTTGAATGGTGGTTGCCAGGTGCCGATTGCCTGTTATGCGGTGTTGGAAGGCGAACACATATGGCTTCGCGGCCTGGTCGGCGAGCCGAGCGGGGGGTTGCTGTTGAGTGCTGATGCACGCGCACCTCAGAGCCAGGCCACTGAGCTGGGTGTGCGGGTTGCTGAAGACCTGCTGGCCCAGGGTGCCGGCGATATTCTGAAAGCCGTTTATGGTGAGGCAGGTCACGAGTGACCGGCTGGCGCTTGTTGCTGACCCGGCCCGTCGAAGAGTCAGCTGCGCTCGAGAGTGAGCTGGAAGCCGCCGGGATTTTCAGCTGCAGCTTGCCGCTTTTGGCGATCCGCCCGTTGGCGCTGGCTGCCGAGCAGCGAGCGCTGATCGCTCATCTTGATCGTTATTGCGCGGTGATTGTGGTCAGCAAACCCGCGGCACGCCTGGGCCTTGCGCTGGTCAGCCAGTACTGGTCGCAAGCGCCGGCTCAGAAGTGGTTCAGCGTGGGGGCCGCCACGGCGCAGATTCTCACCGACTACGGCCTTGATGTTAGCTACCCTCAATCCGGTGATGACAGTGAAGCGCTCCTGGCAATGCCCGAATTCCACCAGGCAGTAGGGGGCGATCATCCGCGGGTACTGATCCTTCGCGGCGAAGGGGGAAGGGAGATGCTGGCTGAACGTCTGCGTGGCCTTGGGGCCAAGGTCGACTACCTTGAACTGTATCGTCGCGAGTTGCCGTCCTACCCGCCGCAGACCCTGATTCAGCGTGTGAAAGAGGAACGCCTGAACGGTCTGGTGGTCAGCAGTGGGCAGGGTTTTGAACATTTACACCAGTTGGCCGGTCATGACTGGCCGCAACTGGCATGCTTATCGTTGTTTGTTCCAAGCCCCCGGGTGGCGGAGATGGCCCGCAATGCCGGGGCCAAACATGTTGTGGATTGCCGTGGTGCGAGTGCCACGGCTTTGCTGGCGGCGCTACGGGAGCGTCCCGTACCTGCTTTCTAATGCAAAGGATGGATACGTGAGCGAAACAGACTTGCCAAAAGAACACGTGCAGCCCGCGCCAGAAGCGCCGGTTGAAAAGCCAGCCGCCGTGCGGGAGCGCCGGGGTACTGGTCTGGCCGCGGTGGCCTTGCTACTGGGCGCGGCCGGAGTCGCGGTTGGCGGCTGGAGCCTGTGGCAGGTACGGCACCTGCAGACCAGCACCGAGCAACAGCTGACCGAAGTGCAGAGCTTGGGCACACAGACACTGTCCATCAAGCAGGGTGAGCAAAAACTGCTGGCACGCCTTAACCAACTGCCTTCAGCTGCTGCGCTGGATGATCAGCGTCAGTTGATCGTGCAGTTGCAAGGTGATCAGCAGCGACTGAACCAGCGCCTTGAAACAGTGCTCGGCGCAAGTCGCAAAGACTGGCGCCTGGCTGAAGCCGAGCATTTGTTGCGACTGGCCAGCTTGCGCTTGTCAGCGTTGCAAGACATCAGCAGCGCGCAAGCATTGATGCAGGGCGCCGATACGATCTTGCGCGAACAGAACGATCCGGGTGCTTATGCTGCACGTGAACAGCTGGCCAAGAGCCTGACAGCCCTGCGCAGTGTTGAGCAGCCGGACCGTACCGGGCTGTTTCTGCAATTGGCGGCCTTACGCGACCAGGTCGCGCAGCTCAATGCCCTCGCACCTGTCTATCAGGATAAGGGTGATTCTTTGCTGGGGCTGACGGCTGATGGCGATGGGGCCAGCCGATGGGAACAGTGGTGGGATGATATCTCGCACTACATTCGCATCGACTTCAATGCCGACAAGAACGTACGGCCGTTGTTGGCCGGTCAGAGCCTGACTCAAGTGCGTCTGGCGTTGAGCCTGGCCCTCGAGCAGGCCCAATGGGCCGCCCTTAACGGCCAGGAGTCGGTCTACACCCAAGCCTTGGCGCAAGCCCAGGACGTGCTCAAAGGCAACTTCAACCAGGACAACCCGCAAAGTAAAAAAATCCTGGAGCAAGTGGTTGAGCTCAGCAAGCAGCCGGTTACGGTGAAAACCCCGGACCTTGCCGCGACATTGAGCGCGGTGCAGGCATATCTTGAGCGTCGGCATGTCAGTGCCGATGAACAGGGGGCGGCGGCCAATCCTGCGCAGGAGACCAGCCCATGAAGCGTTTCTATGTGATTGTGTTTTTGTTGATTGCAGCCGCGGCTTGCGTCGGCCTGGCAATCGCCGAAGACGCAGGCTATGTGCTGATCGCCTACAAAAATTTCCGCTACGAATCCAGCCTGTGGGCCACCCTTGCCCTGATGGTCATCCTGGGGTTGCTGCTGTGGGGCATCAAGTTGCTGGTGGAGCTGGTCACGGCCTCTACCGGATTGGTCAACCCATGGTCGCGGCGCAATCGTAGTCGTCGGGTGCAGATTGCCATCGAGCAAGGCCAGATGGACCTCGCCGAGGGGCGCTGGGCGAGTGCGCAAAAGCATCTGGCGCGTGCCGCAGAAGCCGAACGCCAACCCTTGCTCTTCTACCTAGGGGCTGCCCGTGCCGCCAACGAGCAAGGACGTTATGACGAAAGTGACAACTTGCTTGAGCGCGCTCTGGAGCGTCAGCCACAGGCCGAGCTGGCCATTGCCCTCAGCCATGCGCAACTACAGGTGGACCGGGCTGACACAGAAGGCGCGCTGAGCACGCTGCAAGCCATGCACGAACGTCATCCACACAACGTTCAAGTGTTGCGTCAGTTGCAACGCCTGCACCAACAGCGAGGGGATTGGGCAGCCTTGATCCGCTTGTTGCCGGAGCTGCGTAAAGACAAAGTGCTGCCTGCCAATGAACTGGCTGAGCTTGAACGCCGGGCCTGGGGCCAAAACCTCAATCTGGCGGCCCAGCGTGAGACCGGAGGGGACGCAGGCCAGCAATCGCTCACGCGGGCCTGGCAGCAATTGACTTCGGCGCAGCGTCAGGAGCCGACACTGGTCCTGGCCTATGCCGAACAGCTACGCCAGCTGGGAGCGCAAGCCGAGGCTGAGGAAGTCTTGCGAGGCGCCCTGAAGCGTCAGTACGACAGCCACCTTGTGCGGCTTTATGGGTTACTGCGCGGCAGTGATCCGGTCAAGCAGCTGCAGGCCGCTGAAGGATGGCTCAAGGCCCATCCTGGCGACGCCAGTTTGCTTTTGACCCTGGGCCGTTTGTGCTTGCAAAACAGCTTGTGGGGCAAGGCTCGGGACTATTTTGAAAGCAGCCTGAAGGTTGAGCGCAACCCTGAAACCTGTGCAGAGCTGGCGCGATTGCTGGCTCAGTTGGGGGACACGACGCGCAGCAATCAGTTGTTCCAGGAAGGCTTGAACTTGCTGGATGAGCGGTTGCTGGCCTTGCCTTTGCCTGCAACGGGTACGACCCTTTAAGAGGAGATGTCCGGTAGGTGTCAGCACAGGCCGGACGCTTCAGGGTAAGTTGGCGATATGGCACGTTAGCGAGTAATTCCTACAAGATTTGCTCGCTTGGCTTTCAAATGTTGTTGGTAATTCCCTACATCCTTCAGGAAGGATCCGCTGGGGACCACCTTGAAAGCGCCAATGGCTTTCATCTACCGTAACCAACTGTCTCTTTTGTTACGGAAAAGCCATGTTTTTGGCCTACTCACGTTTCATTTTTTTCTTGGCTTTTTTTGTCGCCGCCCTCGTGATGGGTGCTTCGTTGTACCTGGAGTTTGGCGTCGGACTTGAACCGTGCTGGTTATGTTATGCGCAGCGCGGCTTTTTGCTGGTCTTCGGTGCTGTCAACCTGATGGGGTATATTCACACGCCTGGCCGTACGGGGGTTTTGGTGTATTCCGTGGTGTCGACATTACTGGCATCGGGAGGGGCCGCGAGTGCTTTGCGGCAGGTTGTCATACAGAGCGCGCCACCCGAGCGTCTGATGTTCTGCCAGCCCGACCTGGCCTGCATGTGGCGGATCCTGTCGCCGGGCGACATGTTCTCGGTGATCTATCGCGGCAGTGAAGCGTGTGCACGTATTCGCTGGACCCTGTTTGACCTGAGTATTGCCGAGTTGAGTCTGCTGGCCTTTGTAGGGCTGTTTGTGCTGAGCAGTTGTCAGATAATTCGTTCGATTATTTACCGATAATTGCCCGGTTCCTGCGACGCCAGGTAGCAGTCAGCATTAAACGCTTGTATGAACTTTCTCTCGTGCGTACCTTGAAGGTGTTGCCGTGCGAGCATAATCTGGCCCGCACGCATTATTGGAAATATGCCGCCCATTGTTGCTGCGCTTGCGCACATTTGGGTTCAGACAGGCCCGGCTGACGCTGGGTGGCATGGGCCCACAAGGGAAGAGAGATCATCATGCTCGAGAGTTGCAGTAATGCCCAGGAACGTTTCAATGGCGTCCACAAGCTGATTGATAACTGGCTGCATGATCGCAGCGAACTTGTGAAAGCCTATGAGGCGGTGAAGGTCGAGCAGAAGGCCTCAAATCCCAAGCGCAAGACACAGCGTGAGTTTTGCCAGGTTCTGGTGGACTACGTCTCTGCGGGGCACTTCGAAATCTACGAACAGCTTAACGATGAAGCCAAAGCGTTCGAGGATGATCGAGGTCTGGAACTGGCCAGCACCATCTATCCCCGAATTGATGCCATCACCGAAGCCGCTCTGGCCTTCAACGATCAGTGCGATGGCAAGGATCATCGGCCTGACTGTGAAAAACTCGCGGCGAAGTTTCAGGCACTGGGTGCCTTGCTTCATGAACGCTTCGAGCTGGAAGACTGCCTGATTGAAGTGCTGCACAACGCGCACCAGCAGAAAGAAGCACAAGCCGTCCAGGCCTGACCTGAGTCCTGGATCGATCGTTAACGGTGCGCATGGCGCACCGTTTTTGTAGGTGACAGTTCACTTTTTGATGTCGAGCAACTCGATGTCAAACACCAGGGGCGTGTGGGGTGCAATCAACCGTCCAGCACCGTCTGCACCGTAGGCCTGCCCGGAAGGCATCACCAAACGCCATTTAGCCCCGATCGGCATCTGTACCAACGCAGTGCGCCAGCCTGCGATAACACTGTCCAGGCGAAACCATTGAGGTTCAACGCTTTGGTCGAATGGAGTGCCATCGGGCAAGCGTCCTGCATAATTCACATAGACCGAATCATGGAGGCCAGGCTTTGCGCCGTGACCGGGCCTGAGCTCGGTCAGGATGATGCCGTCAGCCAGCTCGCGTGCCTGCGGCTGTTGCTTTTCTTTGAGCAGGAAGTCACGTTCGGCCGCAAGTGCCCGCTCACTCGACGGTAAGGGTTGAGCCGCATCAGCCTGGGCCTGGTGTTGAAGCAAAATCTGTTCAATACGCTCATTGCTGAGTGCCAGCGGTTTATCTTGATAGGCTGCCCGCAGCCCCTCGATCAAGGCTTGAATCTGCAGGTCGGGGGCTTCTTCACGCAAGCGATCACCCAGGCTGGCCCCAAGGCTGTAAGCGAGATCGTGGGCGTTATTGGTGTCGGTTGCCCACGCTGACGGGGTGGCAGGTGACAGGCACAATAACGTCAATAAGAGGTAGCGCGGCATGGGCATTCTCCAGCCTGAAATGCAGGCGATTATGCCAGCGCAGGTGCGGACTTCCGTGGTTTATTTGGCGGCCAATAAACGTTGAACCACTTGCAGGATTTACTCGGATCACAGCTTAAAGGTTGATCCGGAACAAGTTTTTTGACGTCATGCAACCCATGACGGTCCTTAGTGTCAACATGCTCTAGCGGCGGTAGTTGCAGAGGTCTAGTATGAGCCGCACTCACTTCAGCCAGGAGGTAAACCATGTCGGCCAATAAGAAACCCGTTAATACGCCGTTGCACTTGCTCCAACAGCTCTCAGGCAGCCTGCTTGAGCATTTGGAAAACGCTTGCTCCCAAGCGTTGGCTGATGCTGAGAAACTGCTCGCCAAGCTTGAAAAACAGCGCGGTAAAGCTCAGGAAAAACTGCATAAGGCGCGTGCCAAGTTGCAGGATGCGGCGAATGCCGGCAAGTCCAAGGCGCAGTCAAAAGCCAAGGGCGCTGTCAAAGAGCTTGAGCAACTGCTTGATGCACTCAAAGAGCGTCAAACCGAAACCCGCGATTACATTCTGCAACTCAAACGCGATGCGCAAGAAAGCCTGAAACTTGCCCAGGGTATTGGTCGGGTTAAAGAGGCCGTGGGCAAAGCGTTGACGGCCCGCAATGCCAAGCCTGCAGCAAGCACCAAGAAGCCCGCTGCCAAAGCAAGCGTTAAAGCTGCAGCCAAGGCACCTGTAAAAGCCGCAGCCAAACCGCCCGTAAAAGTAGCCGCCAAGCCTGCGGCCAAAGCACCTGCGCAAAAGCCGGCCGCCGCCCGCACCGCTAAACCGGCCGCCAAGCCTGTAGCTGCTAAAACTGCAGCCGCCAAGCCGGCCGCCAAAGCAGCAGCTGCCAAACCGGTTGCTGCCAAAGCACCTGTGAAAGCGCCGGCTAAAGTAGCTGCCAAGCCTGCTGCCAAACCGGTAGCCGCCAAACCAGCCACAGCGACAAAGCCAGCGATCAAACCAGCCGCTAAACCTGCGGCCAAGCCTGCCGTTAAAGCCGCCGCCAAACCGGCTGCCAAGCCTGCCGCTAAAAAGCCTGTAGCTGCCAAGCCTGCTGCTGCGACACCCGCCAAGCCAGCCGCAACGCCAGTCGCTGCAACACCGGCTGCCAGCTCTGCGTCGACGGCAACGCCAGTGCCGGCTACGACCCTGGCCACCCTCCCGCCCAGCGCTTCTTAAGCTGGATTGATTGCGGCGCGCAGCTTGTGCAGCGCGTCGCGATCAGGCAGGTCAACAGCGCTTGCCATTCTTTGCAGCCAATCGCAATCCCTATCGGACTGGGCGGATGGCCAGCCTTGTGTCACTGACTCCAGGCGCCGCAGCACTTCACGTTCCGCATCTAATTCCAATGCCTTGATCTGCGTCCTTAGCAGGGCCAGCACCTCATCGTGCAGGGCAGCTTCGCGCCATTGCGTGCGCAACTGCCGTAGCGGCTGCACCACCTCGCGTTGCCAGGGGCCGGCACACGCTTTCAATTGCGCCAGACGGGTCTCGTCACAGGGCACACCCCGGTATTCCAGCCAGGCGGCACTCAGCAACAGGCACACGTCCAGACCCTGGGCCTGGAGGCGCAAACACGTCTGTTCCACCCCAGGTCGGGCGTAGAGGTTTAAACAGTAGTTCCACAGGTCAATCTGCATAGTGCAATTCGCGCCAGTTAAGAGGGAAGCTGGTAGACTCCGCGGCCATTATGATCCGACTTCAGAACCTGACTTTACAGCGTGGCCCGCAACGTCTGCTAGAAGACGCCGAGCTGACCCTGCACGCCGGCCACAAAGCCGGTCTGGTCGGCGCCAATGGCGCCGGTAAATCCACTTTGTTCGCCTTGTTGCTGGGTGAGTTGACGCCTGATTCCGGGGATTGTCTGCTGCCGGCCGACTGGCGGATTGCCCACATGCGGCAAGAAATCGACACGCTCGACCGCATCGCGATCGACTACGTGCTCGATGGCGACCAGCGCTTGCGCCAGGTGCAGGCCGATCTGGCCAAGGCCGAAGCCGACGAAGATGGTGCCGCCCAGGCCCGCCTGCACTCCGAACTGGACAGTGCCGATGGTTACACGGCCGATGCCCGTGCCCGCAAAATGCTTGCCGGCCTGGGGTTCACCAACGAGCAAATGGACCGCCCGGTTGCCGACTTTTCCGGCGGCTGGCGGATGCGCCTGAACCTGGCGCAAGCCTTGATGTGCCCGTCGGATCTGTTGCTGCTCGATGAGCCGACCAACCACTTGGACCTCGATGCCATCCTGTGGCTGGAAGACTTCCTCAAAAACTATCCGGGCACTTTGCTGCTGATCTCCCACGACCGGGATTTCCTGGATGCCGTGGTCGACAATATCGCCCACGTCGATCAGCGCAAAATCACGCTCTATCGCGGTGGCTACAGCGCCTTCGAACGTGCCCGTGCCGAACGTCTGGCCCAGCAGCAACAGGCCTACGAGAAGCAGCAGGCGCAACGTGCGCACATGGAAAGCTACATTGCCCGCTTCAAGGCTCAGGCCACCAAGGCGCGCCAGGCGCAAAGCCGGATCAAAGCCCTTGAGCGCATGGAAGAACTGAGTGCGGCCCACGTCGACTCGCCGTTCGATTTCGTATTCCGTGAGGCGGTCAAGCTTTCCAGCCCGCTGCTTGATTTGTCCGATGCGCGTTTGGGCTATGGCGACAAGACCATCCTGGAGAAGGTCAAGCTGCAGCTGGTTCCGGGCGCGCGTATTGGTTTGCTCGGGCCGAATGGCGCGGGCAAGTCGACCCTGATCAAAAACCTCGCGGGCGAGCTGGAGCCGATCTCGGGCCGTCTGGCCCGTGGCGAAAACCTGGTGGTGGGTTACTTTGCCCAGCATCAGCTCGACTCGCTGGACTCAAAAGCCAGCCCGCTGTTGCACATGCAGCGTCTGGCGCCGACCGAGCGTGAGCAAACCCTGCGCGATTTCCTCGGTGGCTTCGACTTCCGGGGCGCACGCATCGACGAGCCGGTACTGAACTTCTCCGGTGGCGAAAAAGCCCGCCTGGCGCTGGCCTTGATTGCATGGGGCCGGCCGAACCTGCTGTTGCTCGATGAACCGACCAACCACCTTGATCTCGAAATGCGCCTGGCGTTGACCATGGCCTTGCAAGAGTTCAGTGGCGCGGTACTTGTGGTGTCTCACGATCGGCATTTGCTCAAAAGCACCACCGATGAGTTTTTGCTGGTGGCCGATGGCAAGGTGCAAGAGTTTGACGGCGATCTTGAAGACTACGCGCGCTGGCTGGCGGATTACCGTTTGCGTAATGCGCCGGTCAGCAACACTCCGGTCAACCCGGACAAAACCGATAAGAAGGCTCAGCGCCAGGCCGCAGCGGCCTTGCGCCAACAATTGGCGCCGCACAAGCGTGAAGCCGACAAGCTCGAAAGCGAGTTGGGCAAGGTCAACGAGAAGCTGGCTCAGATCGAAACCAGTCTGGGCGACAGCGCCGTGTATGAAGCGGCCAACAAAGACAAGTTGCGAGAACTGTTGGCTGAACAGGCCCGGCTGAAGGTGCTGGAAGGCCAGCTCGAAGAACGATGGATGGAGGCACTGGAGCTGCTGGAGAGCCTGCAGGCAGAGCTTGAGGCGCTTTCCTGATGGAAGCCCTCAACCTGCCAGTTCCTGCCGAGTTGGTTGCGCCGCTATGGATTGGCATCCAGATCTTGCTGATCCTGTTGGCGGGCTATTTCTCGCAACGCTTAGTGGCGCGCTTCCTGACACGCCTGAGTGAGCGTTATCCGTTCCCGCCGCAGTTGCTGATGCCACTGCGCGGTGGTCTGCGCTGGTTCATCATGGGCAGCGCGGTGATTTTCGTGCTCGAGCGTCTGGGTGTCTCTGCCACCGTGTTGTGGACGGCACTGTCGGGCTTTGTCGCAGTCGCAGCGATTGCCTTCTTCGCCATGTGGAGCGTGCTTTCTAATCTGTTGTGCGCGGTGCTGATCTTCACCGTGGGGCCGTTTCGCATCGGTGATGTGGTGGAGTTGGTCGATACCCTCGACAAGCCGGGCATGAAAGGCCGGGTCGTGGCCATTAACCTGCTGTACACCACCTTGATCGAAGCCGCCGAAGCGGGATCGGGCAGCAGCATGGTTCAGGTGCCCAATAGCTTGTTCTTCCAGCGCTCGGTTCGCCGTTGGCGCGAAGGCGACTTTTAACGCCTCATTTCTTTCGCAGCCTGCGGCAGCGGCTACAAAAAGTAGTGGTCAATTTTTAGCCAGCGCATTAGCTTGTTGGACCTGTTACAACTTTTGTCCGAGGTGAGCGATGTCGTTGGAAACGTGGTTGGCCTTTTTTGCGGCTTCCTGGGTGATCAGCCTGTCTCCAGGCGCTGGCGCAATTGCCTCGATGTCGTGCGGCCTGCAATACGGTTTTTTGCGTGGCTATTGGAACGCGTTGGGGCTGCAATTGGGGCTGGCGCTGCAAATTGCGATTGTCGCCGCGGGCGTCGGCGCAATTCTCGCGGCATCATCCACCGCCTTCTATGCGATCAAATGGTTTGGCGTGGCCTACCTCATTTACCTGGCCGTCAAACAATGGCGTGCCCTGCCGGCCGATCTTAGCGATGACGCCGCCGTGCGTCCCATTGGCAAGCCGATGGCGCTGGTATTCCGCGGCTTCCTGGTCAATGTGAGCAACCCCAAGGCGCTGGTCTTTATGCTGGCGGTATTGCCGCAGTTTGTTGATCCGCACGCACCGCTGGTTGCGCAATACCTGATTCTGGGAGCGACCATGATCAGCGTGGACTTGATTGTCATGGCCGGTTACACCGGGCTCGCCTCCAAAGTCCTGCGTCTGCTGCGCACGCCTAGACAGCAACGGCGCATGAACCGCACATTTGCAGGGTTATTTGTCGGGGCTGCGGGCTTTCTGGCGACATTGCATCGGACTACCACTTAAAAATCTTGAGTGAAAGAGATGGGAAGTGAACAATGTGTTACTTCTCATTTCCATCCGGATGTATCGATGACCGCCCGCTCGCGTTTTTTGGCATGGCTGATGTTGCCCGTACTCGCCTTATGCAGCCTTGCTGTATCTGCCAACTCCCCGGAAGGTGCCTCACAGGCGCTTCACTTAATTGACTACATCGGCGCGGACTATCCGCCCACCGTTGATGACGGCAAGGTTGTTGATGAAACCGAATACCGCGAGCAGCTGGAGTTTCTGGTTGTCCTCAAGGGGTTGATCGCGGACCTGCCGGAGCGCCCTGAGCGTGCCGAGCTGGCGCAGGGCGTCAATGCGTTGCACAACGCGATTGAACAGCATCAGGACGGTGCAGATGTGGCCCGTTCAGCACGTCAGCTGGGCGCCAGGCTGGCGGTGGCCTATGAGGTCAGTCAGGCTCCGGCCATTACCCCCGACCCTGTACGCGGTGAGCCGCTGTACGCCCAGCACTGTTCGGTGTGCCACGGGGCAACAGGTGTGGGTGACGGGCCTGCGAGTGTCGGCATGACCCCTCCACCGGCCAACCTGCGTGATACGCAGCGTCTGGATCGCCTGAGCCTCTATGCCATCTTCAACACGTTGGGGCTGGGGGTCGAAGGCACCGACATGCCTTCGTTTGCCGACCAGTTGGACGAGCGTCAGCGCTGGGATCTGGCCACTTATATCGCTGGGCTGAGTGTTGATCCGGCTGCCACCAAAGCCGATAAAACCTACAACCTTGCAGACCTTGCGCGTCAAACCCCCAACGAGATACTGACCGCAGAAGGTCCGGAAGCGACGGCGACTTTCCGTGCTCAACGGGCCCGGCCGCCGCAGGTTCAGCGCGGTCCTGGGCAATTGCTCGACTACACCAGCGAGACCCTCGACAAAAGCCTGGCGGCTTATCGGGCGGGCGATCACGAGCAGGCGTATGACTTGTCCGTTGCGGCCTATCTGGAAGGGTTCGAACTGGTTGAAAGCTCGCTGGACAACGTTGACGCCAATGTCCGCAAGAACAGCGAAAAAGCCTTGATGGCTTATCGACAGTCGTTGCAAGACGGCTTGCCGATCGAGCAGGTCGAGCAGCGCCTGGATGCGGCAAAAGCCTTGTTGAAAGAGGCGGCTGGCCTGTTGGGCAGCGATGGCCTGAGCTGGTCGCTGAGCTATATCTCGGGCTTGCTGATTTTGCTGCGTGAAGGCCTGGAAGCCATTCTGGTTTTGGCCGCAATTCTTGCCTTCTTGCGTAATACCGGCCAGCAATCGGCGGTACGCAGCGTCAACATCGGCTGGGCCTTGGCCTTGGTCGCAGGTCTTGCGACCTGGGCGCTGGCGGCCTATGTGATTGACGTCAGCGGTGCCCAGCGCGAATTGCTCGAAGGTTTCACCGCCTTGTTTGCCAGCGTCATGGTCCTGTGGCTGGGCGTGTGGATGCATGACCGGCGTCATGCAGCTGCCTGGCAGGATTACATCAAAAGCAGTCTGGTCAGCGGAGGCGGGCGCTTTGGCTTCGCCATCCTGGCGTTCTTCTCGGTGTACCGCGAGCTGTTCGAAGTGATCCTGTTTTACGAGACCCTGTGGCTGCAAGCGGGCCCGGCCGGTCATAACGCTGTCCTGGCGGGCGGTGCAACGGCACTGGTGTTGCTGATGGGGCTGGCCTGGATCATTCTGCGCGGCTCGGCCAAGTTGCCGTTGGCCCTGTTCTTCGGGATCAATGCCGCGCTGCTCTGCGCGTTGTCGGTGGTCTTCGCCGGACATGGTGTGAAAGCGCTGCAGGAAGCGGGTATCTTCGGCACCCGGCCTGTGGCGTTCTTTGACTTCGACTGGCTGGGCATCCACGCTGATGCCTATTCGTTGTTCGCCCAGGCCGTGGCCATCCTGGCCATTGTGGTGCTCTACAGCCGCAGCAAGCGCGCTGAAAAGCGCCGGTTACAGGCCTAGCCTTATAACGGTTACCGCCCGCGGGTTGCGATCACAGCGGGCGGTAATCGCGACGAATGATCATTCCCCATCATAATTTGGAGCTTATCCATGCGTGTCTGGATCGACGCAGACGCCTGTCCCAAGGCGGCGAAGGATCAAGTCATCAAGTTCGCGCTCAAGCGTCAGTTTGAGGTGCTGCTGGTGGCGGGGCAGAGTCAGATCAAGCCGGCGTACGCGCTGGTCAAGTTGATTGTGGTGCCCAGCGGCCCGGATGCCGCCGATGACTACTTGGTGGAACACGCGGTGCCCGGTGAGTTGGTGATATGCAGCGATGTGCCATTGGCCGATCGGCTGGTAAAGAAGGGCGTGGCGGCGCTGGACCCACGGGGCAAGGAATTTGATCCGCAGAACATGGGCGAGCGGCTGGCGGTGCGTAACCTGTTCACTGACCTGCGTGAGCAAGGTCAGATGAGCGGCGGGCAGGGCGCATATGGCGAACGTGAAAAGCAGGCGTTCGCCAATGCGCTGGACCGGATATTGACCCGGCTGGCACGAGGCTGATCAATCTTCGTGGGTCAGTTCCAGCACGCGATCGACCATTTTATTGATGCCTGAAGCCGCTTCACTGATGGATTTGGCAAGCATATAGGCCGGAGTGCTGACCAGTTTCCGGGCTTTGTCTTCGACAATGTCGCTGACTTCACACTCCTGGTGGGTGGCGCCCATTTTGCTCACCGCGGCGGCTGTCTCAGGGTCTTTACCGATGGTGCAGGTCACGCCGGGGCCATAGATTTTGGCGGCGATGGCTGGCGTGATGCACATCAGGCCAACAGGCTTGCCAGCTTCGGCAAATGCTTCGGCCACCGCCAGTACATCGGCCTGAACGCTGCAAGCGCTCCCTTCTGAGGCAAAGCTGGAGAGGTTCTTGGCCGAGCCGAATCCGCCAGGCACGATCAAGGCGTCAAAATCTTCCGCCCTGGCTTCGCGAATATCCTTGATTTCACCGCGCGCGATACGCGCCGACTCCACCAGCACATTACGCGACTCGGGCATTTCTTCGCCGGTCAGGTGATTGATCACATGCAGCTGCGCAACATTGGGGGCAAAGCATTGCACGATGGCCCCGCGCTGATCGAGGCGCAGCAGGGTGATAACGCTTTCGTGGATCTCGGCGCCATCGTAGACACCGCAGCCAGACAGAATCACGGCAACTTTTTTGTGGGTCATATTAGGTCTCCTTGTTCATGGCGCTAATGTCGCCTGATTTGGCGCGTGATGCCATAGCCATTTGACTGCGCACGCAGGGCGATTGACGCTCTCTACATGGATCGCAATTCGGCTCTGGCGTTCAGTTTAGTGCGAGATCGGGGGAGGGGGCATGGGCGCTGCACGGGCAGCGCCTGGAGGGTGTGCGAACGCAGTCACCCGATTACTCAGCTGGCGGTTTTTCAGCCTCGGCGGCGGCCTTGTTTTTTTCGTCGAGTGCGGTCTGTTTGGCCAGGCGCGCATTTTTGAAGCGGCGGCGGGCCCACAGGCACAAACCTAGCAGCAACAAGGCTCCCAGCACCCACAACTCATACTTCTTCACGCTGCCCAGCATGCCTTCGAGCACGGCGCCAAAGTGGTAGGCGGCAGTTGCCAGGACAATTGCCCAAATGGCTGCGCCAATACCGTTCAGCAACAGATAGCGGCCCGGCGGGTAGCCCGAGAGGCCGATGGCTACAGGCATGACGGTGCGCAGGCCGTAAACAAAGCGGAAGCTCAAGACCCAGATGTCCGGGTGCTTGCGGATGTGCTCCAGAGCCTTGTCGCCCATGAGTTGCCAGCGCGGTTTGCGCGCCAACAGTTTGCGGCCGTGCTTGCGCCCCAGAAAGTACCAAAGCTGATCGCCGGCATAACTGCCGAGGAACGCCACGATCATGACCAGTTTGAGGTCCATGTATCCGCGAAACGCCAAGAAGCCTGCGAGAACCAGAATGGTCTCACCTTCAAAGAACGTCCCTAGAAACAGGGCGAAGTAACCGAATTCTTGAAGAAATTGTTGGAGCATTGTCTGGATGCTGGCGAAATGAACGCGCAGCCTACGCCTTAAGGCACTTTCATGAAAGTATCGAAATGTGTCTTGTCGTTAACATTTCCTACAATGGTTGTGCTTTTGCCTGACGTTTTCAGGATGTGTCATCTAGTGTTCATCGACATCAGTTATAAATAGCGCGCGCGTATCTGCAGGGCGCCAGAACAATTTTCACAAATTACCCTCTAATGGGCTTCAGCCCGCATAAAGCGTTGTTGAGCGGTTTAATCCCACTGGCGTTGGTGGCATTCTGGCAGCTTGACTGCCCGTGTCGCTTAACGGTTACGAGAGTCAGACTCGCTCTTACAGGAACATTCAATGAATACCGAAGGACATACAGAACTCGTTGCCACTGAAGCTCAACCGATTGTTGAGTCAGTCACCGAAACCCCGCCAGTCCCGGAGACACACGCGCCTGCCGTGGCTGAAGCCCATGTGGCGGCGCATCCGGTGATAACCATTCCTGGCCTGGATGACAGCAGCCTGTATATCCATCGTGAGCTGTCACAATTGCAGTTCAATATTCGCGTGCTGGAACAGGCGCTGGATGAGTCCTATCCGTTGCTGGAGCGGTTGAAGTTCCTGCTGATCTTCTCCAGTAATCTGGATGAGTTTTTCGAGATTCGTGTCGCGGGCCTGAAGAAACAAATTACCTTTGCCCGCGAACAGGCGGGTGCTGACGGTTTGCAACCGCATCAGGCGTTGGCCCGGATCAGCGAACTGGTTCACGGCCATGTTGATCGCCAGTACGCGATCCTCAATGACATCCTGTTGCCTGAGCTTGAGAAGCATCAGGTGCGCTTTATCCGGCGCCGACACTGGAACACCAAGATCAAAGCGTGGGTACGCCGCTTCTTCCGCGACGAGATTGCGCCAATCATCACTCCGATCGGTCTCGACCCGACGCACCCGTTCCCGTTGCTGGTGAACAAGAGCCTGAACTTTATCGTAGAGCTGGAAGGTATCGATGCCTTCGGCCGAGACTCGGGTCTGGCGATTATCCCGGCCCCGCGCTTGCTGCCGCGGGTGATCAAGTTGCCTGAAGATGTCGGCGGCACAGGGGACAACTATGTGTTCCTGTCATCGATGATTCACGCGCACGCCGATGACCTGTTCCAGGGCATGAAAGTGAAGGGGTGCTACCAGTTCCGCCTGACCCGAAACGCGGACCTGGCAGTTGATACCGAAGATGTCGAAGACCTGGCCCGCGCCCTGCGTGGCGAGTTGTTCTCGCGTCGTTATGGCGATGCTGTGCGCCTGGAAGTGGCCGACACCTGTCCGAAACACCTGTCCGACTACCTGCTCAAGCAGTTCAGCCTGCACGAGACTGAGTTGTATCAGGTCAATGGCCCGGTGAACCTTACGCGTCTGTTCAGCATCACCAGCCTGGACAGCCATCCCGAGCTGCAATACACCCCGTTCACTCCGGCGATCCCTAAACTGTTGCAGAACAGTGAGAATATTTTCAGCGTGGTCAGCAAGCAGGACATTTTGCTGCTGCACCCGTTTGAATCGTTTACTCCGGTGGTGGATTTGCTGCGACAGGCCGCCAAGGATCCGCATGTATTGGCCGTGCGCCAAACCCTGTACCGCAGTGGCGCCAACTCGGAAATCGTGGATGCATTGGTCGATGCGGCGCGCAACGGCAAGGAAGTCACGGCGGTGGTTGAGCTGCGCGCGCGGTTTGACGAAGAGTCCAACCTGCAACTGGCCAGCCGTCTGCAAGCGGCCGGCGCCGTGGTTATCTACGGTGTGGTGGGCTTCAAGACCCACGCCAAGATGATGCTTATCCTGCGCCGCGAGGCAGGCGAGATCGTGCGTTACGCTCACTTGGGTACCGGTAACTATCACGCCGGCAACGCCAAGCTTTATACCGACTACAGCTTGCTGACCTCGGATGATGCGTTGTGTGAGGACGTAGGCAAACTGTTCAGCCAGTTGATCGGCATGGGCAAAACGTTGCGCATGAAAAAGCTGCTGCATGCGCCGTTTACCCTGAAGAAAGGCATGCTCGACATGATTGCCCGCGAAACCCAGTTCGCGTCTGAGGGCAAGCCGGCGCACATCATCGCCAAGTTCAATTCCCTGACCGACCCGAAGATTATTCGCGCCCTGTACAAGGCCAGCCAGTCCGGAGTCCGTATCGACCTGGTGGTACGTGGGATGTGCTGTTTGCGTCCGGGCATTCCCGGGGTTTCGCACAATATTCATGTGCGCTCGATCATTGGCCGCTTTCTGGAGCACACGCGGGTCTTCTACTTCCTCAATGGCGGCGAAGAGCAGATGTTCCTGTCGAGCGCGGACTGGATGGAGCGCAACCTCGATAAGCGTGTCGAGACGTGCTTCCCGGTCGAAGGCAAAAAGCTGATTCTGCGCGTCAAGAAAGAGCTGGAGTGCTACCTCACCGACAACACCCACAGCTGGACACTGCAGTCTGACGGGCGATATGTGCGCAACACGCCAACCGGTAACCAAAACCCGCGCAGCGCCCAGGCCACGTTACTTGACCGCCTAAGCCTGCCGGTGTTGACGGTGAGCACCGGGCCGTCTGTTTGACCCAGCCCGGCAGGTACTCTGCTGCCAGTCAAACATCGCAGCCTTCGTGCCTCGGCAGCGGCTACAGACCGTAGCAGCTGCCGAGCTCAGGTGCGCAAGCGTCTTAAGACACCGTCAGCACAATCCCGACGCGAGTCAGCCACTGCGCTTCTTGTTCGAAGTCGGCCTGGGTCAGCGGGTTTTTCTCCAGCCAGCCCTCGGGGAAGATCACGTCGAGGTGATCTCCCTCGGCACGCAGCTTCACTTGCGAAGCTTCCTGGTTGCCACGGATGTGGTAGAACAGGATCGCAAAGCGCAGCAGCACGCACAGGCGAATCAGCTTGGTGCCGTCCTTGCCGAACTCGGCAAACTTGTCTTTAGGAATATTACGGCGATGCCCGCGCACCAGCAGCGCAAGCATTTGCTGGTCTTCGCGCGAAAACCCGGCCAGGTCTGAGTGTTCGATCAGGTAGGCGCCGTGCTTGTGGTAGTGGTAGTGGGCAATGTCCAGCCCGACTTCATGCACCTTGGCGGCCCAGCCCAGCAACTCACGCCAGATCCCGTCCTTGAGCTCCCACGACTTGGCGACCTGATCAAAGGCCAGCAGGGCTTTGCGTTCAACCCGGGCGGCTTGCTCGAGGTCCACGTGGTAGCGGTCCATCAGCGAGCTCAAGGTGCGCTCACGTACGTCTTCGTGGTGATGTCGGCCCAGCAGGTCGTACAGCACGCCTTCACGCAGCGCACCGTCGCAATGGTCCATGCGCTTGAGCTCAAGGGCGTCGAAAATGGCTTCCAGAATTGCCAGGCCTGCCGGGAAAATGGCCCGGCGATCGGGTTTGATACCCTCAAAGTCGATTTTCTCGACCTCACCCATCTTGAACAGTTTGCGCTTGAGCCATGCCAGACCTTCGGCGTTGACCTCGCCATTACCATGACCACCGGCCTTGAGGGCCAGGCCAATGGCGCGAATGGTGCCCGATGAACCGATGGCCTCGTCCCAGCTCAAGCGGTGCAGGGCGTGTTCAATGCTCATGATTTCGAGGCGTGCAGCGGTGTAGGCCTGAGCATAACGGGCCGGGGTGATTTTTCCGTCACGGAAATACCGCTGGGTAAAGCTGACGCAGCCCATTTGCAGGCTTTCGCGCAGCAGCGGCTCAAAACGCTGGCCGATGATGAATTCGGTACTGCCGCCGCCGATGTCGGCAACCAGGCGCTTGCCCGGCGTGTCGGCCAGGGTGTGCGAGACGCCCAGATAGATGAGGCGCGCCTCTTCACGACCGGAGATGACTTCAACGGTGTGTCCCAGGATCTCTTCGGCGCGCTCGATGAATTCATTGCGGTTGCGTGCTTCACGCAAGGCGTTGGTCCCAACGATACGAACAGCGCCCAATGGCATACCGTTGATCAGTTGGGCGAAACGCTTCAGGCAATCGAGCCCGCGCTGCATGGATTCTTCATTGAGCTGGCGTTCTTCGTCGATGCCGGCAGCTAACTGCACTTTATCGCCAAGCCTTTCGAGAATACGGATTTCACCGTTCTGGGCCTTGGCCACCACCATATGAAAGCTGTTAGAACCCAGATCAATGGCGGCGATCAGGGACGGATTCTTGGCTTGGGATTGGGGCATGGTTGAGGGGTCTCGGTCGATAACTTCGCCATCGTGCCACGATCAAACGCTCGCGCCAACGCGTGATATCAGATGCATTGATATGGAGCATGCAAGCCATGACATTAGCTTCTTTATGACAAAGCGCCGTTTTTGTGGATATGAACTTACCCATAACGGCATCGATACCCAGTGCGTTTGGGCTTGTCAGCTACATTACGTACAGCTAATTCCTATATTAAGAACATCGCAGATCATGCAGCCCGGGCTCGTCAGTGACGGCATCGATACCCGCGCTCATGAATCATCATAGTGAGAGTCAATCAACCCTCACCTTCCTGAACGCGAGGATGACAGCTATGATGTGCTACGTTTTTGCTTACAACTACGGAGACTTCCATGAGCAGCGATCTAATTAAACACGTCACCGACGCTAGCTTTGAGGCCGAGGTTCTCAAGGCTGAAGGCGCTGTATTGGTCGATTACTGGGCTGAATGGTGTGGCCCATGCAAAATGATCGCGCCAGTTCTGGACGAGATCGCCGAGACTTACAAAGGCAAGCTGACTGTTGCCAAGCTGAACATTGACGAAAACCAGGAAACCCCGGCCAAGCATGGCGTACGCGGTATTCCTACGTTGATGCTGTTCAAAAACGGCAACGTCGAAGCCACCAAGGTCGGTGCGCTGTCGAAGTCGCAGTTGGCTGCATTCCTTGACGCCAACATTTAAGCGTCAATAAAGGCCCCGCAAAATGCGGGGCTTTTTCATGGCTCAAGGACTAGACGCTGTGAAACTCAAGTGTTACATTCGGCCCCGCACTGGTTTCTCCATTGCCCCCTGCAAGCCGTCGCCGACGCACTCCTTATCGAATTAGTACGCGATCCTGTCGCCTTCTCTGCGGCGCGGCCTCATTAAGCCAAAAGCTTAATTTCCCCCTCCATAAATGATTACGTCATTCCTATATGAACCTGACTGAACTCAAGCAAAAGCCGATTACCGAACTGCTCGAATTGGCCGAACAGATGGGCATAGAAAATATGGCCCGTTCGCGCAAGCAGGACGTGATTTTCTCCCTGCTGAAAAAGCACGCGAAAAGCGGCGAGGAAATCTCCGGTGATGGCGTGCTGGAGATCCTCCAGGACGGCTTCGGCTTCCTCCGTTCTGCTGACGCCTCTTATCTGGCCGGCCCGGACGATATTTACGTCTCGCCTAGCCAGATTCGTCGCTTCAACTTGCGCACTGGCGACACCATCGTCGGCAAAATCCGTCCGCCAAAAGAAGGCGAGCGGTACTTCGCACTGCTGAAAGTCGACACGATCAACTACGATCGTCCCGAGAACGCGAAAAACAAGATTCTCTTCGAGAACCTGACCCCGTTGTTCCCGACCGTACGCATGAAGATGGAAATCGGTAACGGTTCCACTGAAGATCTGACCGGTCGCGTCATCGACCTGTGCGCTCCGATCGGTAAAGGTCAGCGTGGTCTGATCGTTGCTCCGCCAAAAGCGGGCAAGACCATCATGCTGCAAAACATTGCGTCGAACATTTCGCGTAACAACCCCGAAGTGCACTTGATCGTTCTGTTGATCGACGAGCGTCCGGAAGAAGTTACCGAAATGCAGCGCACCGTGCGCGGCGAAGTGGTTGCTTCCACCTTCGACGAGCCGCCAACCCGCCACGTGCAGGTTGCCGAAATGGTGATCGAGAAGGCCAAGCGCCTGGTCGAACACAAAAAAGACGTGGTGATCCTGCTTGACTCCATCACGCGTCTGGCTCGTGCCTACAACACCGTGATCCCGAGCTCCGGCAAGGTATTGACCGGTGGTGTTGATGCTCACGCCCTTGAGAAACCAAAGCGTTTCTTCGGTGCTGCGCGCAACATTGAAGAAGGTGGCTCGCTGACCATCATCGCGACCGCGCTGGTTGAAACCGGCTCGAAGATGGATGAAGTGATCTACGAAGAGTTCAAGGGCACCGGTAACATGGAACTGCCTCTGGACCGCAAGATCGCTGAAAAGCGCGTCTTCCCTGCGATCAACATCAACCGCTCCGGCACACGCCGTGAAGAGTTGCTGACCGCTGATGACGAATTGCAACGCATGTGGATTCTGCGCAAGCTGTTGCACCCGATGGACGAAGTCGCAGCGATCGAGTTCTTGATCGACAAGCTGAAACAGACCAAGACCAACGATGAGTTCTTCCTGTCGATGAAACGCAAGTAAATCGCCGGAAGCCAAGCAAGAGCCGGGGAAACCCGGCTTTTTGCTGTCTGACCTTTCTTGAAGCGGGCAGCTCTCTCTTCTGAATAGCCGGCGTGGGCGCTAAACTCAGCCTCCCAACGCCACGGCCAACATGAGGCTCAAGCATGCAATATCGCGACTTACGCGACTTTATCAGCGGCCTGGAACAGCGCGGTGAACTCAAGCGCATCCAGGTTCCGGTGTCTCCCAAGCTGGAAATGACCGAGATCTGCGACCGCACATTGCGCGCCAAAGGCCCGGCTTTGCTGTTCGAGAACCCGGTGGGTTACGACATTCCGGTATTGGGTAACCTGTTCGGAACCCCTGAACGTGTTGCCTTGGGCATGGGGGCCGAAGCGGTCAGCGAGCTGCGGGAAATTGGCAAGTTGCTGGCGTTCCTCAAAGAGCCAGAGCCGCCTAAAGGTCTTAAAGATGCCTGGTCCAAGCTCCCCATCTTCCGCAAGATCATTGCCATGGCCCCGAAAGTGGTCAAAGACGCGGTGTGTCAGGAAGTGGTCATTGAGGGCGATGACGTCGATCTTGGCCTGTTGCCGGTACAGCACTGCTGGCCGGGCGACGTAGCGCCCCTGATAACCTGGGGCCTGACTGTGACCAAAGGCCCGAACAAGGAGCGCCAGAACCTTGGGATTTATCGCCAGCAGGTGATCGGCCGCAATAAAGTCATCATGCGCTGGTTGAGCCATCGCGGCGGCGCGCTGGATTATCGTGACTGGTGCGAGAAGCATCCCGGTCAGCCATTCCCGGTTTCTGTGGCGCTGGGTGCAGACCCTGCAACGATTCTGGGTGCGGTCACTCCGGTGCCGGACAGCCTGTCCGAGTACGCATTTGCCGGCTTGCTGCGCGGTAATCGCACGGAGCTGGTGAAGTGTCGCGGCAATGATCTGCAGGTACCGGCCACCGCTGAAATCATCCTTGAGGGTGTGATCCATCCCGGTGAGATGGCGCCTGAGGGGCCTTACGGCGATCACACCGGTTACTACAACGAAGTCGACAGCTTTCCGGTGTTTACCGTTGAGCGCATCACCCATCGGCTCAAGCCGATCTATCACAGCACCTACACGGGCCGTCCACCGGATGAGCCGGCGATTTTGGGTGTGGCGCTCAACGAAGTCTTTGTGCCGATCCTGCAAAAGCAGTTCCCGGAAATCACTGACTTCTATCTGCCACCTGAAGGCTGCTCGTACCGCATGGCCATCGTGACCATGAAGAAGCAGTACCCGGGGCACGCCAAGCGCGTAATGTTGGGTGTCTGGTCGTTTTTGCGCCAGTTCATGTACACCAAATTCGTTATCGTGACCGACGACGACATCAACGCCCGCGACTGGAACGACGTGATCTGGGCGATCACCACGCGCATGGACCCCAAGCGCGACACGGTGATGATCGACAACACGCCCATCGACTATCTGGATTTTGCTTCGCCGGTTTCCGGTCTTGGCTCGAAGATGGGCCTCGATGCAACCAACAAATGGCCGGGTGAAACCACCCGCGAATGGGGTCGGGTCATCGTCAAGGATGAGGCTGTTACTCGCCGGATTGATGACATTTGGAATCAATTAGGAATAGATTGATGCGTGTAACCTTGCAGCCATCAGGTGCGGTGCTGGAAACCTTGCCTGGTGAGCGGATACTGGATGCAGCACAGCGCTTGGGCTATGAATGCCCGCAAAGCTGTCGCAATGGTAATTGTCACGTGTGCGCGGCCTTGCTGGTTGAAGGTCAGGTGGAGCAGGCCGGTGAGGTGCGCGATCAGGGCGAGGTCTATACCTGTCTGGCAGCGCCGCTTGAAGACTGTGTGGTGCTATGGGATGGCGTGCTTGCGTTGGGAGAGTTACCGGTGCGTAGCCTGGCATGTCAATTGACCGAATGTATCGATATGGGTGGCGATGTGTGGCGGGTGCGCTTGCGGGCTCCCGCCGGCAAGCCGCCGCGTTATCACGCCGGGCAATACCTGATGCTGGAGCGTGAGAACGGTGAGAAATCAGCGTTTTCCCTGGCCAGTGCTCCGCACTCGGGGCGTGATCTTGAGTTGCATGTGCTGGTGCGTGAAGACAGCGCCCGCAGCCTGATCGAGCAACTGCAGCGCAACAAAATGGTCCGCGTTGAGCTGCCATTTGGCGACACGCATTTGTCGGAGTTGCCGGACGGCCCGCTGGTCTTGATCGCGGCGGGCACCGGTATGGCGCAAATGCACAGCCTGATCGAGCATTGTCGCCAAGAAGGCTTCCGGCATCCGGTTCATCTGTACTGGGGTGTCCGTCGTCCTGAAGACTTCTACACCCTGGAAGAGTGGGACGCATGGCAACAGATCCCCAACTTGTTCCTGCACAAGGTGGTGAGTGATCTCTGTGGTTGGGAAGGGCGTTGCGGGCTATTGCATGAAGCGGTGTGTGAAGACATCAGCGACCTCAAGTCGGTGCATGTTTATGCCAGCGGCTCCCCGGCCATGATCTACGGCACCCTGGATGCACTGGTCAGTGCCGGGATGGACGCGCATCAAATGCGCGCTGACGTGTTTGCCTACGCTCCCCGGGGCTGATCCGTCTAGAAGCGCAAACCGGTTGTAATCATGGCTGCATTGGCGCCGAGCAGCACCAGCTCGGCGGCCACCGGGCCGTAATGGGCGCCCACGGACGGGATGATGACGGGTGCGACGCCAAAACGGTTGAGCGGGATCTTGTCCCGATATTCACCGTGATAGCCTTCCAGCAAGCCGCCGGTCAGCTTCAAATAGACCGGATAGGTGTCACTCTCAAAGCGTTTACCGGCGTAGGCGTAATACGAGCGTTGCCTGAATGAATTGCGAAAAGTTGCGCCCCCCACAAGCCAGCCTGAGCCGTCGTGGTATTCAAGGCCGATCAAATCCTGATTGTTGTTGTGCTCCGGGTCGGGCGAAAAGTGCTTGGTATAGACGCTGGTTTGCACATACCAGAAGTCTTTGTCGCGGGTGGGCGTGTCGCTTTGCGCCAGTGCCACACTGGCGTAAGCCAGCATTAACAGGCCGCAGATCCCTGTTTTTTTCATCAAAAGCCTTTGTCGACAGACAGGTACGCGAGAGGGCGGCCACTATAAAGTGATCTTTAACTCACTACCTGAACACAGCCTTTACAGAGTTAGCCGCTCACGGGGGCGGTCCAGTCCTGGAGTTGCCAGGTCATCCGTCCTGCGACGCGGGCGAATTCATTTTTAGTGCTATAAGATCAACAACACCCTTTCTGTTTATATCCATGTATTGCCTGCAGGACCCTTCACCTTCCGCTATGACTGCCATTGAATCTGCCTGTTTAAGTTCAGCCTATCCCCCGCGACTCGATCTTGGGGCGCCATTGACGCCCGAACAGCTTCAGCACTCCTTGCAAGCCACACTGGCGCGCCATAAAGGCGGACCGATCTGGCTTTTCGCCTATGGTTCTCTGATTTGGCGTCCTGAGTGTCCGGCAGTCGAACGTGTCCGGGGCCGCGTGCATGGCTACCATCGAGGGTTGTATTTGTGGTCCCACGAGCATCGCGGCACGCCGCAATGGCCCGGCCTGGTATTTGGTCTGGACCGTGGCGGTTCGTGCAGTGGCTTTGCCTACCGCCTGCCTGAAGAAAACCTCGACACTGCGCTTGAGGCTTTATGGCGACGTGAAATGCCGGTGCCATCCTATCGACCGCACTGGCTAAGCTGCCGGCTCGAAGATGGGAGTCGGGTACAGGCATTGGGATTTGTGCTGGAGCGACATTTGCCCAGCTACGCGGGCAACCTGTCAGACGGCATACTGAGCCAGGTATTGGCCAATGCCAGCGGACGCTATGGCACCACTCGCGATTATGTCGAGCAGACCATGAGCGCCCTGCGTAGCCACGCCATGCCAGATCGAAACCTGGAGGCGCGGCTCAAGCGCTGTCGTTCAGTCGAGCCTTAAGCTTCGACTGCACGCCCTTCACTGGCTACATTTTTGTGGCGCAGTGTCGGGATCATAAAGGCTATTGCTAACAGGCATGCACTGATTAGCAACACAAAACCGCCATCCCAACCGAAGTGGTCAACCAGGTAGCCCATTGCCGCACTGGCCGCCACCGAACCGCCGAGGTAGCCAAACAGCCCGGTGAACCCTGCGGCCGTACCGGCTGCTTTCTTCGGTGCCAACTCCAGCGCCTGCAAACCGATCAGCATTACGGGTCCGTAAATCAGGAAGCCGATGGAGAACAGCGCGATCATGTCTACCGTCGGATTGCCCGGTGGGTTAAGCCAGTAAACCAGTGTGGCGACGGTCACCAATGACATGAAGACGATGCCGGTCAGGCCGCGATTGCCCCGGAAGATTTTGTCCGACATCCAGCCGCACAGCAGCGTGCCCGGAATACCTGCCCACTCGTAAAAGAAGTACGCCCACGAGGTTGTATCTACGGTGAAGTGCTTGGCTTCCTTGAGATAAGTAGGTGCCCAGTCCAGAACGCCGTAGCGCAGCAGGTATACGAACACGTTGGCCAAGGCGATGTACCACAGCATTTTGTTGCGCAGCACGTATTTGACGAAGATCTCTTTGGCGCTGAATTCGTCTTCATGGCTGGAATCGTAACCGGCCGGGTAATCATTCTTGTACTGCTCAATCGGCGGCAAACCGACCGACTGCGGAGTGTCGCGCATGGTGATGAAGGCAAACAACGCGACTAGCAGGGCAACGGTGGCCGGAACGTAAAACGCCGCGTGCCAATCGTTGAACCAGGCCATGCCCAGCAAAAACAGTGGGCCGATCAAACCGCCGCCCACGTTGTGCGCCACGTTCCACACGGACACTACGCCGCCGCGTTCTTTCTGCGACCACCAGTGAACCATGGTCCTGCCGCTTGGCGGCCAGCCCATGCCCTGTGCCCAGCCGTTAATAAACAGCAAGATGAACATCATGGTCACGCTGGATGTTGCCCAAGGCGCAAATCCAAAAATGAACATGACCCCGGCTGAAATCAGCAAGCCGAAGGGCAGGAAAAAGCGTGGGTTAGAACGGTCAGAGACCAGCCCCATGAGGAATTTTGATAGCCCGTAAGCGATGGCAATCGCGGACATGGCGAGACCCAGCTGTCCGCGGGTATAACCCTCGTCAATCAGGTAGGGCATGGCCAGCGAAAAGTTTTTGCGCAGCAGGTAATAGCCCGCGTAGCCAAAGAAAATACCAGCGAAAATCTGCCAGCGCAGGCGTCGGTATGTACTGTCTATTTTTTCTTCGGGCAGAGGTGCCCGGTGTGCGGCAGGTCGGAAAAAAGCAAACATTCAAGAGCTCCAAATTTCTTGTTATATCAGCGAGCTCGAACATTACATTTTCGTTACTGAAAATGACAGGCGTTAGCTCCATCTGATGGGGGAAAAATCAGTCCGTGAATTTTCAGTAGTGAACATTTGGTGCAGCTGCTTTCAGCCGATCTTTTTAATTTTCTAGCCTGTTCTGTCGCCGACAGGCTATTTTCCCAAGCGTTTTGGCCGATAACGTCATGAACAGAGGGCAGGGCGCTGAGCTATGTCCTTTTCTTACAGGCATGGTTTCTCGTCCGTGCAAAGAAAGGAGCGAATTGTGAACGCGTGGATCGTATTGATGCTGGCCCTGTTTTTGCCGATGGTGGCGGTCGCTGAAGAAGCAGAGGACGCCGCTGCCAAGGTTAGCTATATCAGTCTGAGCCCGCCGTTTGTGGGCAATTACGGGTTGGATGGTGGCTCGAAACTCAAGGTGTATAAGGCCGATATTTCACTGCGGGTGACAGGTGCCGATGCGGCCAAGGCGGTTAAAGCCAATGACCCGCTGATCCGCAATCAGTTGGTGGGGTTGTTTACCCAGCAAGCCAGCGACGGGATGAGCAATGTCGAGGCCAAGGAAAAGCTGCGCCAGGAAGCCCTGAAGCAGGTTCAGCAAGTGATGAACGATGAGACGGGCAAGCCGATGGTGGATGACTTGCTGTTCAATAATTTGATTGTTCAGTAAGGCTTATCGCCCCGGCCTTCTCCGGGCGGCACGGGGTGACGGCGCTGCCTAAGACGCCAGGCTCTTGCGGAACCGCGCCAGCGCAATGGCGAAGAACACCAGGCCAATACCGGTCAGCGCCAGCAGGTCAGGCCACACCACGTTTACACCGGCATCACGAAACAGAATCGCTGCGCTCAAGCTCACAAAGTGGGTAGACGGCGAGCATTGCATCACCCATTGCAACCACTCGGGCATGCTGTCCAGCGGCGTACTGCCCCCCGAGAGCAAGAGCATCGGGATGATGACCGGGATCGCCAGCAAGCCGAACTGCGGTGTTGAGCGAGCCAGCGTGGCCAGGAATATCCCCAGCGCGGTACTGGCGAACAGGTACAGCGCAGTCACCAGCAAAAACAGGGTCAACGATCCGGCCAGGGGCACGCCCAGCGCCCATTTCACCACCACTTCCAGTGATATCCAGGTGCACAGCACCACCACCAGCATGTTGCTCCAGATTTTCGCCAGCATGATTTCCAGCGCAGTCAGCGGCAGAACCAGCAAGTGATCGAGAGTGCCATGCTCACGTTCACGCAGGAGGGCAGTGCCGGTCAGGACGATAGCCAGAATGGTGATGTTGTTGACGATCTGGATCACGGCCAAAAACCAGCCGCCTTCCAGATTGGCGTTAAACAGGGCGCGGCTGCTGATTTTCACCGGGGTTTTCGCGCCCACGTCGGCCTGGCCGGTGTAATCGAGCAACTCACGCTGGAAAATCCGGCCGATGTAGCCCGCGCCCATGAACGCCTGGCTCATGGCCGTGGCGTCGACGTTGACCTGCACACTCGGTTCGCGTCCGGCCAGCAAGTCGGCTTGAAAGTTGGCCGGCACGTTGATGACAAATGTGTATTGGCCGCTGTCCATCGACGGATCGAGTTGATCGTAAGGCAAGGGCTGTGGCGGCTGGAATTCAGGCGGCAGCAGCGACTCGCCGAGCTTGCGGGACAGCGTGCTGTGGTCTTCGTCGATAATGGCAACGCTGGCGTTATGCACACCAATGATCGAGCCTGCGGCCGGCATGTAGATCGCCACGGTGAAGGCATAGACCAAAAACAGCAGCAGCACGCTGTCGTGGCGCAGGCTGGTTAGCTCTTTGAGACCCAGGCGCAGAATGTGCGAGAGCGTGTGCATCACACCTCCTGCTTCTTGAGCATGATCAGGCTCAGCCCGGTAAAGGCCATAAAGAACCCCAGTAGCGTCAGGCATTGGGGCCATAGCTGGCGCAGGTCCAGCGCTTTGGTGAAGGTGCCCACGGCAATGTCGAGAAAGTGCCCGGCCGGAAACAGCATGCCCATCAGCGCTGCCGAACCGTCGAGGGACGAGCGTGGCACGATCAGTCCCGAGAACTGAATGGTCGGTAAGCTGGTGATGATCATGGTGCCGAGAATCGCCGCGATCTGGGTACGGGTAAACGCAGATATCAGCAGGCCCATGCTGGTGGTGGCCAGTACATACAGCAACCCGCCGAGAGCCAGAGTAAGGCCGCTGCCTTTAAAAGGAACGCCGAACAGCCAGCGGTTCATCGCCACCAGCAATCCGAGGTTTATCAGGCTGACAGCCAGATAGGGCGCCTGTTTGCCGAGCAAGAATTCGAGCCGGGTGAGTGGCGTGGCATAGAAGTTGGTGATTGAGCCCAGCTCTTTCTCACGCACGATGCCCAGGGCGGTCAGCATGGCCGGAATAAACGCAAGGATCAGCGCCATCACGCCTGGCCCGATGGCATTCACGCTGATCACGTCCTGGTTGTACCTGAAACGGGTTTCGAGTTTGGCCACTGCCTGCTTGTTTTGCGCAGGACTGCTTTGCGCCGCCAACTGTTCAAGATTGGCGGTGTGTACCGCTTCAACATAGTTGCGGCTGGTTTCGGCACGAAATGGCATGCCGCCGTCGAGCCATGCCGCGACGGTGGGCTGGCGCCCGGCATAGAGATCACGGCCGAAGCCAGGCGGAATCTCCAGCGCGATTTTGATCTCTGAGCGTTGCAGGCGTTTATGCAACTCGTCAGCGCTTTGAATGGGGGCGTGTTCTTCGAAGTAGCGTGAACTGCGGAAGGCTTCGAGGTAAGCACGGCTTTGCGGGCTTTGATCCTGGTCATAGACGGCAAAGGCGAGGTTTTCGACATCCAGCGAAATGCCGTAGCCAAAAATCACCATCATGAATACCGCACCCAACAAGGCGAAGGCCATGCGCACCTTGTCGCGCAATAGTTCTTTGGATTCGCGGCTGGCGACCGCAGTTAAGCGGGCCAGGCTAAAACCGTTTTTGCTCGGAGGAGGGGGGGCGTTGGGAGCGGAGTTGGTTGCGTCAGGCGACTCAGGATCACGGGCTTCAGGCTCGCTTTGTGCCTGCTCCAGGCACGTGACAAAGGCGGCTTCCAGCGTCTCGCCCTTGAACTGCTGCTGTAACGCCGCGGGCGTGTCGCAGGCCAAGACCTGGCCCGCGTGCATCAGTGAGATTCGGTCGCAGCGCTGGGCTTCGTTCATGAAGTGGGTGGACAAAAAGATCGTCACGCCTTGCTCGCGCGACAGCTCAATCAGCAAGCGCCAGAAGTCATCGCGCGCGGCCGGATCCACGCCAGATGTCGGCTCATCGAGAATCAACACCTCAGGACGATGCAGTACCGCTACCGCCAGCGACAGGCGCTGACGTATACCCAGCGGCAACTCACCGGATTGCTGGTCAGCCACGTCACCCAGGTCGAAGCGCTGCATCAGTTCTTCGATGCGGGTGTGGCTTTCGGCCTTGGGCATATCGAACAGCTGAGCATGCAGCACCAGATTTTGCCGAACGCTCAGTTCGCCATACAGCGAGAAACTCTGGGACATGAACCCCACGCGCTTGCGGGTGGCCAGATCCTTGGCGTTCACCGGGTTGCCCAGCAGTTTTGCGCTGCCTTCAGTGGCCGGCATCAACCCCGTGAGGACTTTCATGGTGGTGGTTTTGCCGCAGCCGTTGGAGCCCAGAAAGCCGAAAATCTCCCCCCGGCCAATGGCAAAGCTGACCTTGTTCACCGCCGTGAAATCGCCAAACCTGAGCGTCAGGTCATGGGCTTCGATGGCGATGTCGCTGTTGTCTTGAACGCGTGGCGGGATTACCAAGGGTTCGCTGTTATGCCCACTGTCACCCTGGAAATGGGTGAAGGCCTCATCGAGTTTGCCCGTGGGCGTGGCGTCAGCCAGTTCGCGGCTCAGCCCGGCGGCAATCAACTGGCCGCGGTCGAGCATCAGGCAGTGTTCAAACTGCTCAGCCTCTTCCATGTAGGCGGTTGCTACCAGAAGCGTCAGTTGCGGTCGCTGCCTGCGTACGTCATCGACTAACTCCCAGAACCGACGGCGCGACAGCGGGTCGACGCCGGTGGTGGGTTCATCGAGGATCAACAAGTCCGGCTCATGAATCAGCGCACAGCACAGCCCGAGTTTTTGCTTCATGCCGCCGGACAGTTTTCCTGCCGGACGTTCGGCAAAGCGGTCAAGGTCGGTTGCTTTCAGCAGGCTTGTCATGCGCTGCTCGCAGTCACGATTGGACAGGCCGAAAAGGGTGCCGAAAAAGCGGATGTTTTCGCGGATCGACAACTCGGGGTACAGGTTCCCGCCCAGGCCTTGGGGCATAAAGGCGATCAGCGGGTACAAGGTGTTGCGATGGCGGCGGTCATCAATCGGGCCGCCGAGCACCTCCAGACGGCCTTGTTGAAGCTTTTTGACCCCGGCAATCAGCCCCAGCAAGCTCGACTTGCCCGCGCCGTCCGGGCCGATCAATCCGCAGCGCGTGCCTTTGGGCAGGCTGAAGGTGATATCGAGCAGCGCCTGTTGCTGACCATAGCGGTGACTGATGCCGCGGGCATTGAGCACCAGGTCATTCATTGCAGATTAGCCGGCCAGTCCACGTCGGCTGTGCGTACATAACCAGCGCCCGGCATGCCCGGCTTGGCTTGCGGTACGGCACTCGGGTCATTCAGGCGCAGCTTGACGCGGAACACCAGCTTTTGGCGTTCATCGCGGGTCTCGACTTCTTTGGGGGTGAACTGCGACTTGGCAGCGACAAAAGTAATTTTGGCGGGCAGGGGCTGCTCGGGCAGGGCATCGAGCACGATGCGCGCGTCAGCGCCGACGGTCAGCTTGCCGACCACCGACGCGGGCAAGTACAGGTTCATGTACTGGTCACTGGGGTCGATCATCATAAACACGCGTCCGCCTGCGCCGAGTACTTCACCGGGCTCGGCCAAGCGCAGCTGGATCACCCCATCGATAGGGGCGCGCAAGCTGCTGTCATCGATTTCGCTGGTGAGTTGCGCAACCCTGGCCTGGCTGGCACCAATCGCCGCCCTGGCTGCCGCGACCTGCGCTTGAGCCGCCGTCACTGCGGCGTTGCTGGTGTCGAAGCGTGCTTGTTGCTGGTCGAGTTGCTGGCCACTGGCAAACCCGCGCTCGGACAGTTGGCGAAAACGCTTGAGTTCCTGGCTGGCCAGCCGCTTTTCGCTCTGGCGCAGTTGAACATTGGCCTCGTTGGCAGCCAGGGTTTCACGGGCACGCAAGACTTCGGCCTCGGCCTGGTTGCGAGAGGCCTCAAGGGTTCGGGTGTCCAGGCGTGCCAGCAATTGGCCGCGGGCAACGCGATCGCCTTCATCCACCAGAACCTCAGCCACACGGCCCGGGATTTTGCTGGCGATCTGGACTTCTGTGGATTCGAGTCGACCGTTGCCCATGCTGATGCCTTCCGGGAGGCGGTCCTGCAGAGACTTCCAGTAACCGAACCCGCCTGCTGCAATCAGCAAGAGGGCCAAAGGAATGACGAAATAATGGGAAATACGGTGATTCTTTGACATGACCACATCCTGTGTCACAGAGCACTCTAGTTTGACGGCTTCAATGCCGGGGCAACTTGATGCCAGTCAAAGGAAAGACAGAGCCTAGACGCTAAAGCAGGATGTTGCCGTGTGGATTCCGATCCTCTGCTGCTGGCTCGGGCCAGCCCGCGATCGGGAGAGGCGCGGTGGCGTTATCGCGAGCAAGCGCTGTCCTGAGGGTGATCGGTTTTTTCAGAGCAAGCCCAGCACGGCAGCCCATTGATCATCCGTCACCGGCATGACGGAAAGCCGACTGCCTTTTTGCACCAGAGGCATGTCGGCCAAGGCACTTTGCTGTTTCAAGTAGTCGAGCTTGATGACCTTGGGGAAGGTTTGCACGTGGGCCACTTGCAACGCACTCCAGGGGTTTTTCTCGACGCTGGCCTTGGGGTCGAAATAATGGCTCTCGGGATCGAGTGCGCTGGGGTCCGGGTAAGCCGCCCGGACGATTCGACCAATCCCGGCAATTCCGGGCTCGGGGCAGCTTGAGTGATAAAAAAAGAACGCGTCGCCCTCGGCCATGGCTCGAATAAAATTGCGAGCCTGGTAGTTGCGCACGCCGTCCCAGCGCGCTTCGCCGATTTTCTGCAAATCCTTGATCGAGAACTCATCGGGTTCGGATTTCATCAACCAGTAGGCCATTTTCACTGCTCCTCAAATCCAGCTTGGTCATTTTGTCTGGCAACATTTTGTCAAACCGACAGTCGGTTGATGCCAGTGTTTGCGTGTGTGTTCCTGTTACCGCAGAATGCCGGGCTTTTAAGCTTGACGCTGCTGCACGGCCGATAACAAAAACCGTTGCTGTCATCGTGTTGATTTGCCTGGAGGGGGGCAATCGATGAAACGCAAACCGGATTTACTGTGGGTTTTGGTTATTTTGTTCGGTTTGGGCGTGGTTACAACGGGTTATACACAAAGTCTCTGGACAAACCCGTCCGATGCGCCGATTGAGCTGACACAACAGCAAGTACAACCATTCAAGCGCTAATCACTGATTGAATGGCATCGCTTTGACTGCGATGCCATGGCGTTCAGTGCGCGACGTACCAGTGCTCGTCCGAGACGGTACCTTGTAACGGTACATCCCAGCTGGCCTGAGCCAGACGCTCGACTTTCTGACATTCGTGGGCCAGCCCCAGCAATATCGGCTTGCGCCAGCTTTGGCGTCTGCTTTGGTACGCCAGGCTGCGGTCATAAAAGCCGCCGCCCATGCCCAGCCTTCCGCCCGTTGCATCAAAACCCACCAAGGGCAGCAGTATCAGGTCGAGTGCCCAGATCTTGCGTTGGCGTGCGCGGTTGATGCGCGGCTCGAGAATGCGAAAGCGGTTGGGGATCAGCTTTTCGCCGGGGGAAATCCGCTGAAAGACCATTTTGGTTCTGGGCCATGCGCTCAACACAGGCAGGTAGGTAGTCTTGCCCCGTCGCTGAGCTTCACGCAGCAGCAAATGCGGGCTGATTTCACCGTCTGTGGGCAGGTACAGCGAGATGTGTCGGGAGCGGCGGAACAGCGGGTGTTGCGCCAGCTGCCGGTACAGGCCGCGGGCGGCCCGGCGTTGCTCGCAGGGCGATAGTTCGCGGCGGGCTTTGCGCAGCATTCGGCGAAGTTGCGGGCGGGTAGGCGGCGCAGGTTCGATCATGGTGGCGTGCTGTTCAAGGTCGAGTTCACCGGGCGGTTGGCTCGTGAAAGCCAATGCCAGCAAGTGGCTGGCATTGTGCTAGGAAATCAGGCTCCCCGACGTACCGCTGTCGGCTTGGCCCTTGAACCCGAAAGTTCAAGGTGGAAGTTGCAGTAGACCTTAAGGCTTTCCGTCAAGCGGACATGCACACCGGTCCAACGTGCAAGCTCCAGGGTAGTGCGAATCGGCTCAGGGACATCGCTAACTGGCGAATACTCCAGGGAGTGGCGCGAGTATACCCCAAAGAAACCTTTTGAATCAGCTTTGACGTTCGTTCGGATCAGTGGCCAGGGCCAGATCAACACGTTCGAGCAGGTCTCGCACTTGCTCGCGCGTCGAGCTGCTGGTCTGAACTTCGGCGACTTCCTGCTTGTGCAGCAGATCGTGGGTGATATTCAGGGCGGCCATGACGGCAATGCGGTCGGCACCGATTACTTTCCCGCTGCTACGGATCTCACGCATCTTGCCATCCAGATAACGGGCGGCGCTGATCAGATTGCTGCGTTCTTCCTGGGGGCACATGATCGAATATTCTTTATCGAGGATATGCACAGTGACGCTACTGCTTGAACTCATGAGTCTTGCTCCAGGGCTTTGAGGCGCGAAATCATCGATTCGACCTTGTGTCGGGCAATTTCGTTTTTTTCAATGAGGTGCGCGCGTTCCTCGCGCCAAGTCTTTTCCTGAGCAATTAAGAGTCCGTTTTGACGTTTAAGTTGCTCGACCCGGTTAATCAACAACTCGAGTCTAGCCATCAGTGCATGCAGGTCGGTGTCTTCCATTGTGTCCTACTGTGTATTTTCTGATGGATGGTGACTGTCAAACGAGTTGACGCCTCGATAGTCTTGGAACGTCTGCCGATGCTAGGATACAAGGCCTTCATTCTAGACATTGCGCCGCTTGGCGCCTAGCAGCCCATGCCCATTCAAAATTCCCCGTATCAAGCCTTTGTCACCCTGCTGACCGCCAGCGGCCATTCTGTTTCGCCTGCTGAGCTGCATGGCCACTTGCTGGGCCGCAGTTGTGCCGGTGCCGGCTTCGATGCCGACGGCTGGTTGGCCGATGCCAACGAACTGCTTTTAGGTGAGCCGCAAGACAACGTACGCAATGCCCTTGTCGGCTTGCAAGAGATGGTTAAAGGCGAGCTGACCAGTGACGACATGACGGTCGTTCTGTTGTTGCCAACCGATGACGAGCCGCTGACCGAGCGTGCTATTGCGCTGGGCCAATGGTGCCAGGGCTTCCTGTCCGGTTTTGGGCTCAACTATCGTGACAATGCCTTGAGCACTGAAGCCAAGGAAGTGTTGCAGGACCTGGCGGCCATCGCTCAGGTTCAGGATGCCCTGGAAGAATCCGAAGACGGCGAAACCGACTACATGGAAGTGATGGAATACCTGCGCGTTGCGCCGTTGTTGCTGTTCACCGAAACCAAGAAAACCGTTGAGCCCGCTGCCAAGCCTTCGCTGCACTGATTGATCGTCAAGAGGGAACCCGTCTGCCCATGATTCATATCCCGAAATCGGAATACACACGTCGCCGCAAGGCGCTCATGGCGCAGATGGAGCCCAACAGCATCGCGATTTTGCCCGCCGCTGCGGTGGCCATTCGCAACCGCGATGTTGAACATGTTTATCGTCAAGACAGCAACTTCCAGTATTTGAGCGGTTTTCCCGAGCCTCAGGCGGTGATCGTATTGATCCCTGGCCGGGTACACGGTGAATACGTGCTGTTTTGCCGTGAGCGCAATGCCGAGCGTGAGTTGTGGGATGGCTTGCGCGCGGGGCAAGAAGGCGCCATCCGTGACTTTGGCGCTGATGACGCGTTCCCGATTGCCGACATCGACGACATCCTGCCCGGCCTGATTGAAGGCCGTGACCGGGTGTACTCGGCAATGGGCAGCAATCCCGAATTCGACCGTCATCTGATGGAGTGGATCAATGCGATTCGCTCCAAGGCCAGCCTCGGGGCCCAGCCGCCTAACGAATTCGTTGCGCTGGATCATCTGCTGCATGACATGCGTCTGTATAAATCAGCGGCAGAGATCAAGGTCATGCGCCATGCGGCGCAGATTTCAGCCCGCGCCCATGTCCGTGCCATGCAGGCCAGCCGTCACGGCTTGCATGAGTACAGCCTTGAAGCCGAGCTGGATTACGAATTTCGGCGAAGCGGAGCAAAAATGCCGGCATACGGTTCGATCGTTGCTTCCGGCGACAACAGCTGCATCCTGCATTATCAGGAAAACGACGCCCTGCTCAGGGAGGGCGATCTGGTCTTGATTGATGCGGGCTGTGAAATCGACTGCTACGCCAGCGACATCAGCCGCACGTTCCCGGTGAGCGGCACCTTTTCGCCGGAACAAAAAGCCATTTACGAATTGGTGCTGGCAGCGCAAGAGGCCGCTTTTGCCCAGATCGCCCCGGACAAGCACTGGAATCAGGCGCACGAAGCCACGGTTCAAGTGATTACCGAAGGTCTGGTGGCGCTGGGCTTGCTGGAAGGCGATGTCGACCAGTTGATTGCCTGCGAAGCCTACAAAGCGTTTTACATGCACCGCGCGGGTCATTGGCTGGGGCTCGATGTGCATGATGTCGGTGAGTACAAAGTGGGCGGCGAGTGGCGCGTGCTGGAGGTCGGCATGACCTTGACCGTGGAGCCCGGCATTTACATCAGTCCGAATAATCAGCAGGTTGCCAAAAAATGGCGCGGCATCGGTGTGCGCATCGAGGATGATGTCGTGGTGACCAAAAACGGCTGTGAAATCCTGACCGGCGACGTGCCAAAAACCGTTGCTGAAATCGAAGCCTTGATGGCGGCAGCACGAGCGAGCGCGGCATGAATCGAGTCAATCTGGCAATCATCGGCGGCGGTCTGGTTGGCGCCAGCCTGGCTTTGGCGTTGCAAGCCGGAGCCAAGGCCCGGGGCTGGAAGATCGTATTGATTGAGCCGTTTGCCCCCGGGAACAGTTACCAGCCCAGTTACGATGCCCGTTCATCGGCACTGAGCTATGGCGCCCGGCAAATCTACGAGCGCCTTGGCCTTTGGTCTGCCATTGCCGAGCGGGCCGAGCCGATCCTGGATATTCACGTGTCCGATCGGGGGCGCTTCTCGACGGCGCGCCTGTCGGCTGGCGAGGAAGGTGTTCCGGCGCTGGGTTATGTGGTCGAAAACGCCTGGCTCGGCCAGTGCCTGTGGAAGGGGCTGGACCCGGACGTGATCATTTGGCGTTGCCCGGCTGAAGTGACTCGCCTGCAGCCGCTTGAAGACGGGTATCGCCTGACGCTCAATGACGAAACCACGCTGGAATGCGACCTTGCGGTATTGGCCGACGGCGGGCGCTCCGGGTTGCGCGAGCAGTTGGGTATTAACGTGCGCCAGCGACCCTACGATCAAAGTGCGTTAATCGCCAACATTACCCCCAGTCAGCCCCACGCCGGGATGGCCTTCGAGCGCTTCACCGACGAAGGCCCGATGGCCCTGCTGCCCTTGTCCGATAACCGCTGCGCATTGGTGTGGACCCGCCTCGGCATGGACGCCCAGCGCCTGGCCGAACTGGATGAGCGCAGTTTTCTGAGAGAGTTGCAGGGCGTGTTCGGCTATCGCCTTGGGACCCTCAAGCAGGTCGGTGCCCGGCACCTGTACCCGCTGACGCTGATTGAAGCTGAAGAACAGGTACGCCCGCATCTGGCGGTACTGGGCAATGCGGCTCATAGCCTGCATCCAATTGCCGGGCAGGGTTTCAACCTGTCGTTGCGTGATGCCCAGGCCCTGGCGGATGCCTTGCTGGCGAGTGACAAGCAGCCCGGTGACCTGGCAACGCTCTTGAGTTATCAACAGCGCCAACAGTTGGATCAACAACTGACGATTGGCTTTTCGGATCAAGTGACACGTCTGTTTGGCAGTGATCAGACGCTGCTCTCGTTTGGTCGTAACCTGGGCTTGCTGGGGCTCGATTTATTGCCGCCGGCCAAGCGCTGGTTTGCCCGTCAGGCCATGGGCCTGGGCACCCGCCCGGACAGTTGATAGCGACCGGGGCGAGCACGCCCCGTGTCGATTCTTTTTTCAGGTGCGGCCCAGGCCGCTAGCGAGACAGGCTTAAAGCATGGAAATGCGCGCAGATCTGCTGATTGTAGGGGCCGGAATGGTCGGAAGCGCACTGGCGTTGGCGCTCAAGGACAGCGGGTTGAAAATCCTGCTGCTCGATGGCAGCCCGCTGAGTGTCAAACCCTTTGCTGCCGAGCTGCCGTTTGAACCGCGTGTCAGCGCCTTGTCGGCCGCCAGCCAGCGCATTCTGGAGCGCCTTGGCGCCTGGGCAGGCATCACCGGTCGGCGCACCAGTCCGTATGCGCACATGCAGGTGTGGGACGGCAGTGGCACAGGTGAGATCCATTTTTCGGCGGCCAGCGTGCATGCCGAAGTCCTGGGGCATATCGTCGAAAACCGCGTGGTGCAAGACGCCCTGCTGGATTGCCTGCACGGCACCGCCATCGAAATGCTGCCCAATGCGCGCCTTGAACAAATGCGCCGCTCCGGCGACGACTGGCTTCTGACTCTGGCTGATGGCCGTACGCTGCGCGCGCCGCTGGTGGTGGCTGCCGATGGCGCCAACTCGGCCGTGCGCCGCCTGACAGGCTGTGAGACCCGCGAGTGGGATTACCAGCATCACGCCATCGTGACCAGCGTGCGTTGCTCCAGGCCGCATCAGCAGACCGCGTGGCAGCGCTTTACTGACCACGGCCCCTTGGCATTCCTGCCGTTGGCGCGCGACGGGCAACAGGACTGGTGCTCGATTGTCTGGTCGACCACACCTGAGCTGGCCGAACGGGCGATGGCGATGGACGATGCTGCCTTTTGTCGTGAGCTCGAACTGGCCTTTGAAGGGCGTCTGGGTCAGGTGCTCAGCGCCGATCCGCGGGTGTGCGTGCCCTTGCGTCAGCGTCATGCCAAGCGCTATGTCGCCGAGGGGCTGGTGCTGATCGGTGATGCGGCGCATACCATTCACCCGCTGGCCGGGCAGGGCGTTAACCTGGGCTTCCTGGATGCGGCGGTCCTGGCCCAGGTGCTGTTGCACGCCGCCGATCGTGGCGAACGATTGGCCGATGTTCGTGTGCTGAGCCGTTACGAGCGCCGCCGCATGCCGCATAACCTGGCGCTCATGGCCGCAATGGAAGGCTTTGAGCGATTGTTCCAGGCCGACTCGTTGGCCGTGCGCCTGTTGCGTAACACCGGTTTGAAATGGGTCAACAACATGCCCGAGGCCAAAGCCGTGTTTGTGCGCCAGGCCCTTGGCCTGACCGGTGATTTGCCGCCGCTGGCCAAACCCTGACCGATTGCGTCAGAGGCTACCGCAGGCTTTTGTCGGGCCTGCAACATCTGGTAACGCCTCGGGGGCGAGTTAGGTTGAGCTGGCAAATGTGATTCACTACCATTTACGCCCGATTCGCATTAAGAGAGACCGCCCTCCATGTTGGCACCCAAGCGTCTACTGACTGCCCTGGCCCTTACCCTTTTCGGGAGCAGCGTATTTGCTGCCGACGAAGTGGTGGTCTATTCCTCGCGTATCGATGAGCTGATCAAGCCGGTATTTGATGCCTATACCGCCAAGACCGGGGTCAAGGTCAAGTTCATCACCGATAAAGAGGCGCCATTGATGCAGCGCATCAAGGCTGAAGGCGAAAACGCCACGGCCGACCTGTTGCTGACCGTGGACGCCGGCAACCTCTGGCAAGCCGAGCAAATGGGCATCCTGCAGCCGCTCACTTCTGAGGTGATCGACAAGAACATTCCGCCGCAATACCGCTCTTCTTCCCACCAGTGGACCGGTCTGAGCTTGCGCGCCCGTACCATCGCCTATTCGACCGACCGCGTTAAACCTGAAGAACTGTCGACCTACGAAGCCCTGGCTGGCAAAGAGTGGGAAGGCCGCCTGTGCCTGCGTACGGCCAAGAAGGTGTACAACCAGTCACTGACCGCCACCATGATCGAAGTGAACGGTGCGCAAAAAACCGAAGAGATCCTCAAGGGCTGGGTGAACAACCTGTCCACTGACGTATTCTCGGATGACATCGCGGTGCTGGAAGCGATCAACGCCGGGCAGTGCGATGTCGGCATCGTCAATACCTACTACTACGGTCGCCTGCACAAGCAGAAGCCGGATCTGGCGGTCAAATTGTTCTGGCCGAACCAGGCGGACCGGGGTGTGCACGTCAACCTGTCGGGCATTGGCCTGACCAAATATGCGCCGCACCCGGAAGCGGCCAAGGCACTGGTCGAATGGATGACCACACCTGAAGCCCAAGCGATTTTTGCCGGCACCAACCAGGAATTCCCGGCCAATCCAGGCGTTGCCCCTTCGGCTGAAGTCGCCAGCTGGGGCAGCTTCAAGGCCGACGCCATGCCCGTTGAAGTTGCAGGCAAGCGCCAGGCCGAAGCGATCCGCATGATGGACCGCGCTGGCTGGAACTGATAAATACTCAAAACGCTCTACCTTTGTAGCCGCTGCCGCAGGCTGAGACAGGGGCCGCAGGACTTTCAAATTATTGAGGGTACTGCGCGCCCCGTCGCACTCTGCGGCAGCGGCTATATGCTTTCTGCGTGTTGTACCTCCACCCACCTTCCGAGAGTTTTTCGTGGCCCATCCTGCCCAACGTCGCTGGTATCCGCTGGTCTTTGTCATTGCAGCTCTGGTTCTATTGCCGCTGAGCGTCTTGCTGCTGTCCTGGCAAAGCATTGATACCCAGATATGGAGCCATCTCTGGGACACGCAAATGCCACGTTTGCTGGGTAACACCCTGACACTGATCGTGGGGGTCGGTATTGGGGTGACGCTGCTTGGCGTGAGTCTGGCGTGGCTGACCAGTTTGTGCGAGTTCCCGGGCCGGCGCTGGCTGGACTGGGCCCTGATGCTGCCGTTTGCGATTCCGGCCTATGTTCTGGCATTCGTGTTTGTGGGTTTGCTCGACTTTGCCGGGCCAGTGCAAACCCTGCTGCGTGAATGGTTTGGCATGGGCCTGCGATTGCCGCGGGTGCGTTCTACCGGTGGCGTGATCATTGTCCTGATTCTGGTGTTTTACCCGTACGTTTACTTGCTGGCGCGCACCGCCTTCCTGGCGCAGGGCAAAGGCCTGATGGAGGCCGCCCGAGTGCTGGGCCAAAGCCCCTGGCAGGCGTTCTGGCGCGTGGCATTGCCGATGGCCCGCCCGGCGATCGGGGCCGGTGTGGCGCTGGCGTTGATGGAAACCCTGGCTGATTTTGGCGCCGTGTCGGTGTTCAATTTCGACACGTTCACCACTGCCATCTACAAAACCTGGTACGGTTTTTTCAGTCTGTCGACGGCAGCGCAACTGGCCAGCTTGCTGTTGCTGGTGGTGATGGTGGTGCTCTACGGTGAGCGCAAAGCCCGCGGGGCCAACCGCGCCAGTAACGAACGACCACGGGTCAAGGCCCTGTATCACCTGCGGGGGCTGAAGGCCTGGTTGGCCAGTGGCTGGTGCTTGCTGGTGTTCGCCTGCGCTTTTGTGATCCCGATGCTGCAACTGGTGGTGTGGTTTTGGCAGCGCGGGCGCTTTGACCTGGATGAGCGTTACACCGGTTTGATCGTGCATACCCTGTACCTGGGCAGCATGGCGGCCTTGATCACCGTCAGTGTGGCGCTGGTGCTGGCCTTTGCCCGGCGCCAGGCACCGACCCCGACCATTCGCGCCGGTGTCAGCCTGGCAAACCTGGGATATGCCTTGCCTGGGTCGGTGTTGGCCGTGTCGATCATGCTGGCGTTCAGTTATCTGGACCGTGAGTTGGTCATACCGGTGTCCGGCTGGCTGGGCGGCGCGGGTAAACCGTTGTTGCTGGGCAGCCTGTCGGCCTTGCTGCTGGCCTATCTGGTGCGATTCATTGCCGTCGCTTATGGCCCTCTTGAAAGCAGCCTTGCGCGGATTCGACCGTCATTGCCGGAAGCCGCCCGCAGCCTGGGCGTGAGTGGGCCACGACTTTTTTTCAAAGTGTATCTGCCGCTATTACTGCCGGGCACCTTGAGTGCGGCGCTGCTGGTATTTGTCGATGTACTCAAGGAAATGCCCGCCACCTTGCTCATGCGCCCGTTTGGCTGGGACACGTTGGCGGTGCGCATCTTTGAAATGACCAGTGAAGGCGAATGGGCGCGGGCATCATTGCCGGCCCTGACACTGGTGCTGGTTGGCTTGTTGCCCGTGATCGGGCTGATCCGGCGCTCGGCACATCGAATCGGCTAGGTGCCAGTCCTTCCCCATGCGGATACAATGCGCGGCATTCGGTGCGGTCTGTCTGTCAGATCAGGTTCTATGCCAAGCGTAAGATGGCCACCCCTAGCGGCTTCAAACGCTTGATAAGCCTGTCCGCACCTTCGCCAAGCCCGGAAGGAGAAACCCATGGGACAGCGTACGCCTCTGTATGACCTGCATCTCGCCCTTGGCGCGAAGATGGTCGATTTTGGCGGTTGGGATATGCCCTTGCATTATGGCTCGCAAGTCGAGGAGCACCATGAGGTGCGTCGAGACTGCGGGGTTTTTGATGTCTCGCATATGACCGTGATTGACGTCACCGGGGTTCAGGCCAAGGAATGGCTCCAGTATTTATTGGCTAACGATGTCGAACGTCTTAACACGCCCGGCCGCGCGCTCTATAGCGCCATGCTCAATGAAAAAGGCGGTGTGGTCGACGATATGATCGTCTACCTGATGCCTGCGGGTTATCGGCTTATTGTCAACGCCGCCACTCGCGATCAGGACCTGGCGTGGATGACCGCCCAGCTGCAAGGCTATGACGTGCAACTGCGTGAACGTCCCGAATTGGCCTTGCTGGCGATTCAGGGGCCGCATGCACGGCATAAGGTCGCCGAGCTGGTGGATCAGGCTCGCAGCCAGCTTATCCAGCAGCTCAAGCCCTTCGAAGGGCAGAGCAGCGGTGACTGGTTTATTGCCCGCACCGGCTACACCGGCGAAGATGGCCTGGAGATTGTGCTCCCGGCCGATCAGGCCCCGGCCTTCTTTAACGATCTGGTAGGTGCGGGTATCTCGCCGATTGGCTTGGGTGCCCGCGATACCTTGCGTCTTGAAGCGGGCATGAACCTTTACGGGCAGGATATTCACCTGGCGGTGTCGCCACTTTCCGCCAATATGGACTGGACCATCGCGTGGGAACCTGCCTCGCGAAAATTCATCGGACGTGAAGCGCTGGAAGCCGAAAAAGCTGGCGGCGTACAGCTCAAACTCGTGGGGCTGGTGCTTGAAGAGCGAGGCGTTTTGCGCGCTCATCAAGTGGTGCGTATCGCCGATGTTGGCGAAGGGGAGATCACCAGTGGTAGTTTCTCTCCTACGCTAAGCAAATCGATCGCTCTGGCGCGAGTGCCGATGGCCACGGCTGACCGGGCCGAGGTTGAGATCCGTGGCAAGTGGTACCCGGTTCGTGTAGTCAAACCGACTTTTGTTCGTCAGGGCAAAGCCTTGATCTAACGTTTACTGGCGGCCCCGCGCAGAGTGCGGGCTGCTGACATTTCTTCTTGAGGACACTGAATATGAGCGAAATTCCTGCTGATCTGCGCTTTGCTGAAAGTCACGAGTGGGCGCGTCTGGAAGCGGATGGCACGGTTACCGTGGGCATCAGTGATCACGCTCAGGAAGCCTTGGGAGATGTGGTATTTGTTGAACTGGCCGAAGTCGGCAAGGTGTTCGCGGCAGGTGATACCGCGGGTGTTGTAGAGTCGGTAAAAGCGGCCTCTGATATCTACGCGCCGGTGTCTGGCGAAGTGATTGCGGTCAACGAAGCCTTGGCGGACAGCCCTGAAGAGCTGAACAACGCGCCGTACGCAAGCTGGATCTTCAAGCTCAAGCCAAGCAACACGGCAGAGCTGGAAAAACTGCTGGACGCTGCCAGTTACAAAGCCGCTATCGGCGAGTAAGCCAGACGCCCTGACTCCTGAAGGAGCGAGCTTGCTCGCGATAGCATCACTGCGGTGAAACACACACTGCATTGTATGTTTCGTGAACAAGCTCACTCTTACACGGCGTTAAGCACAGCTTTTACCGCCGCCACCGAGCGCTCGACATCAGCTTTGGTCATCGTCGTAAACATCGGCAATGACACGATCAATCGCCCGACACGTTCGGCAATCGGCAACATCCCTTCGCTAAATCCGCGCGCACGATAAAGACTCAGCAAGTGAATGGGCGGGTAGTGATAACCCACGCCGACACCTAGCGCCTGCATCTCTTTCATGAAGGTGGCGCGGGCCGGCTGGCCATCCTTGCGTTCTGGCAGCACCAGCTGGAATAAATGCCAATTGGTGTTAGTGAAGTCGGCCACCGGCAATTGCGCGCCGTAGGCGGCTTCAAAATCGGGTCCGAAGCAGGCGAAATAATGCTCGGCCAATTCCCGGCGATGGGCCGTGATCGCTTCAATGTGGGCAAACTGGCCCAGCCCGATGGCTGCAGCAATATCCGTCATATTGAACTTGCCACCCAGCACGTCGACATCGAGCCCGTCGAAGCCGGTACGTGTCACGCCCTGCAAGCGGTATTTCTCGGCCAGTCTGGCCTCGTCTTCATTGTTCAGCACCAGGCAGCCGCCCTCGGACGAGGTGATGTTCTTGTTGGCCTGAAAGCTGAATGAAACCAGATCGCCGCGAGCACCGATGCGCTGGTCTTGCCAGCTCGAGCCCAGGGCCTGGGCGGCGTCTTCGACAACGCGCAGATGGTGCTTGTCGGCCAGAGCGTACAGCGCATCCATGTCGACCGGCAGGCCTGACAGATACACCGGGATGATGGCTTTGGTACGCGCCGTGATGGCTGCCTCGACCTTGGCCAGATCGATATTTCGGGTGACCGGGTCGATATCGGCAAACACCGGGGTAGCGCCTACTTCCAGAATCACGTTGGCGGTGGCGACCCATGAAATCGGGGTGGTGATCACTTCATCGCCAGGACCTATGCCCGCGATGCGCAATGCGATTTCCAGGGTGCACGTGCCGGAGTTGAAGGTTCGTACCGGGCGTCCGCCAAAGTATTCGGACAGTTGCGCTTCGAATGCCTGAACCTTGGGGCCGCTGGTGATCCAGCCGGAGCGCAGCACGTCGCCTACGGCGGCAATGGTGGCTTCATCGATGGAGGGTTTGGAAAACGGCAGGAAAGGCAACGAGCTCATAGAGGCAAGGCGTCCGATGTGAGATGAAGAGAGGTGATCCGTAACCACAAGATCATACCCAGAGCATGGCTCACATCAGTTGAAAATACTGTATCAACGCTGAATGAAGCGGCTTGCAGGAGCGAGCTTGCCCGCTCCTGCAAGTGCCGGGCTTACTCGGCGGTGGCGTTTTTCGCCAGGATGGCGTTTGCCAGATCCATATCGGTCGCTTTCAGACCTGGATTGTCGGCACGCACTTGCTGCATGGCGGACTCCAGGTATGGACCGCGGATCGAGCCGTTGCTGGCTACAAAGCTGCCAGCATCATCCTGGGCGGCGATCACTTTACGGTCCTTTTTGAAGGTCAGATAAGTGGAACCTGTGGTAGCACCCGAGGACAGGACGTTACGCCAGAACGTATCGGCCATTGCAGAACCAACAGGAAGGGACAGCAGTGCGATAGCAGCTACAGCATATTTAAGGCGCATGACGGGTGACTCCGATATTAGTTAACTGCCAAGTTTGATCCTGGTCAGGCCAGTCTAGTTCCGCAAACTAACGGCTCTATGCAACATTTAGCCATATGGCCAGAGGCTTATTCCACAAAACTGTTGGGTGTCACTCTCAGGGCTTCTTCCAGCGTGGTCATTCCCGTCGCCACTTTGTGCGCCGCCGCGAGCCGCAAGGGCTGCATGCCTTCGCTGCAGGCCAAGTGGTGCAAGGCGCTGGCGTCTGTTTGCGAGCCGATCAGTGCCTTGAGGCGAGGGCTCATCAGCATCATTTCATACACCCCCGCCCGCCCGCCATAACCGGTGTCTCGACACTCCACGCAGCCAACAGCCCGGCAGGCACGAGCAGGTGACGGTTCAGCCCAGCCCGGGGCAAAACTTTGCCAGTCGCTGCGCGCCAGCGCCTGCTCGGTCTTGCAGTCAGGACACAGGACTCTGACCAAACGCTGGGCCATGACGCCCAGCAGAGTGGCCTTGATCAAGTAGGGGGCGATCCCGAGCTCTTGCAGGCGACTGATCGCGCTCGGTGCGTCATTGGTGTGCAGCGTCGACAGCACCAGGTGCCCGGTCAAGGCGGCCTGGATCGCCATTTCAGCGGTTTCCAGGTCCCGTATTTCGCCGAGCATGATGATGTCCGGGTCCTGGCGCATCAGGGCTCGTACGCCGTTGGCGAAGGTCAGGTCGATACCGGGTTGAACCTGCATCTGGTTGAAGGCCGGTTCGATCATCTCGATGGGGTCTTCCAGAGTGCAGAGATTGATCTGGGGTGTGGCGAGCTGTTTGAGGGTGGCATAGAGGGTGCTGGTTTTGCCCGAGCCGGTAGGCCCGGTGAGCAAAATGATGCCATTGGGCTGGGTGGTCATCTGTTGCCAGCGATGCATGTCTTCGGCGCTGAAACCCAACTGATCGAAGCTCTTTAGCAGTACCTGCGGGTCGAAAACACGCATGACCATTTTTTCGCCAAAGGCGGTGGGCAAGGTGCCAAGCCTTAACTCCACCTCAGCCCCGCCAGGCGTTTGGGTTTTTATCCGGCCGTCCTGAGGTTTGCGTTTTTCGGCGACATTCATTCGGCCCAGGCTTTTCAGGCGACTCACGATGGCGGTCGTGACGGGAGGTGGAAATTGGTAAACGTTATGCAGCACCCCGTCGATGCGTAAACGCACGCAGCCCTGTTCTCGGCGCGGCTCGATGTGAATATCGCTGGCTCGCTGTTCAAAGGCGTACTGCAACAGCCAATCGACGATATTTACGATGTGCGCATCGTCGGCATCGGGCTCCTGATTGCTGGCGCCAAGGGTGAGCAACTGTTCGAGGGCGTGCTGCTGAACGCCTTTCTGGTCATTGAGCGCAGCCCCGGTGACCGATTTGGCCAACTGAAAAAACTCCACGCTCAGGCGCTGGATTTCCTGGGGGTTGGCAATGACCCGCTTGATCGGTCGCTTGAGTACCTGCCTGAGGTCGGCCTCCCAACTGCTGATCCAGGGCTGTGCGCTGGCAATGGTGACGGCCTGCTCGTTGGCCGCCACCGCGAGGATTTCATGGCGCTGGGCAAAGGCAAAAGACATCAGCCCGGTGACGCTGGCCACATCGATTTTTAGCGGATCAATGCGCAGGTAAGGTTGCTGGCACTGTTCGGCGAGCCAGGCGGTCAGGGTTTCCAGGTCAAGGGTTTTGCCGGGACGGCTGAGGTCCTGGAGGCGCTGTTCGGCCAGAAACACCAGCGGGTGCAACAGATTGCACGGGGCGTTGCGGCCCGTGATCAACACCTGTTCGGCGCAGGTTTGCCGGAGCCGGCCTTGAGTGAGCAAGGTGGATACCAGCTGCTGGAGGTCCAGCGGCTGGTCACGGGAGAGGGGGTTGCGCATAAAGGCTCCTGGGTGACATCGGCTAAGCATCGGCCCGGACATCTCCTTGTCCTGACCGTGAAACCCAAGCCTAGTCGCGTCGTGGCTACCCCGAAGCGCTCAATGATTGCTGTCTATTACCCGCCGGCTCAGCAGTGTCTGATGGCGATATCTGCAAATTCTGCCGCCTTTGCAGCATGCGCCGGCTGTACTTGCAGGTCGAAAACGCTGACCAGATTGCGCAGCTTTTCACCGATCACCTGGGCCCGATGCCAGCTCTGTTCGTGGCTGAGTATCTCAATGCGTACGGTATCGCCGTTGCGTATGGACTCGACGCGTTGAGGCATCAGTTGCTGCAAGGCAAACAGGTTGAGTACCCGGCACACCACATCAGCATCCGCCTCGGCCTGGATACGAAACAACACGGGGCAGGGCGCGGCATTGCTGGCCCAGACATCGGGGCGGGTCGACGTGTGAACGGCTTCCAGGTGCGGCATGAAATAGCTCCTCTCAAGACTGGAGAAATATTTACACGCCGCGTGGGAATTTTTTTATCTAAGATGCAATGAATTCGCCAGTAATAGATTTGTTCAATTCGGTGTTTATCAATTTTCAGGAGTTTTTATGCACGGCAGTCTGGATGTTTACGACCGGCGTATTCTCGCGCTGTTGCAAGAGGACGCTTCGCTGTCCAGTGCGCAGATCGCAGAAAAGGTGGGGTTGTCGCAATCACCGTGCTGGCGCCGCATCCAGCGGATGAAAGATGAAGGCATCATTCGCGGGCAGGTGACCTTGCTGGATCGCAAGAAAATCGGCCTCAATACGCAGATTTTTGCCGAAATCAAACTCAATGCTCACGGGCGGTCCAACTTCACCGAATTTACCGACGCGATCCGCGGTTTTCCCGAGGTGCTGGAATGCTACGTGCTGATGGGGGCTGTGGATTTCCTGCTGCGCATCGTCACTGCCGATATCGAAGCCTACGAACGTTTTTTCTTTGAGAAACTGTCCATGGTGCCCGGTATTCAAGAAGTGAACTCGATCGTTGCGCTCTCCGAGATCAAGTCCACCACCTGCTTGCCGGTGTAACGCATGCCATAAAAAACGGCCTTCGCGAGGAAGGCCGTTTTTTTAGTCGGTCAGTGCACAAACAGGGCGATCAGAATGATGATCGGGATCGGGATACCGAGAAAAAACAGCAGAAGTGAGCGCATTTTTATTCTCCAGAATCAGTAGGCTGCAGGGGATGGGGGAACAGTTTCCAGAGACGTCACGGCATCGCGACGACGCCCACCAAAGGTGGCGCACAGGCTGGCAAAGAAGGCGCCGATCAGCAGCGTGATGAACATCCACAAGGTGGTCCAGGCGGCTACTTTGGCTGCGGTGTCGGCTGCTTCCTTGGCTTTGACCTTGGCGTCTTCAACGGCTTGATGTGCGTTGGCATAGACCTGATCAACCCGCTGCTCGGCTTCAGCCTGGCTGAGGTTGGTACGTTGGGCGACGATTTGTGCCAGGTAAGTACGGTCTTCGGCACTGAGTTGCCCGTCATTGCCCAGGCTGCGGACAAAGATGCGCGTCACAATGCCGTGGGCCGCATCTTCGCTGACAGCCGTACCGCGCTCGTCACGAAACAGCGTGTCGATAAAGTAATCGGAGCTATTGCCCGAACCTTGATTGGCCTGGCTGCCTGCGGCGTTGCTCATGGCACTCGCGGCACCGGAGGCAACATTGGCACCCGCCTGTACGCCACTGCCAATTACGCTGCTGACCGAACCTGCAATGAGTGTGACGGTGACCAGCGTCGCGACGGCCCACGCCAAAAAGCCATGTGCCGTGTCGCGAAAGTACACTTCATCGCCATGCACGCTGGTCCATTTGACCCGCAGGCGACCGGCCAGGTAGCCGCCCATGCCCGAGGCGATGATTTGCGTGATCGCCAGCCAGACAATGGCGGTAATGCCCAGTCCTTTGGCCCCCACCCCTTCACCGGCCCATGGTGAGACGGCCGAGAAGCCCAGGCCTGCTCCAAGCATCAGCAGCAATAGAGAAAGTGCGGCAGCAGCAGCGGCACCTGCAAAGATCGCGGCCCAGGAAACGCCTGAGTGACCAGACGTGTCAGGCAGGGCAGCGGGATAGTGTTCTGTTGTCCCGATCATTGTTGTTGTGCTCCTGAAGTGGGGAAGTGCGGTGTTCACTCAGGAGATTGCAGAACATGTGCCACTCTGGAGGTTGGAATAAATCAGTTATTTATCAGCGCGTTAAAAAACTGAAGCGTCATTGCGGTCATGCAGGTTGCATGATTGACGCATTTTGTTACGGGCTTAATGCATTAAAGTGCCAGCATTGATCCTGCTGTACTGGGGCCAAAAAAAACGGGAGCCTTTCGGCTCCCGTTCTTGTGCATCAATGACGATGCTTGTTGCGCTTGCGGTGGCCATACGCATGGCCACGGCCAGGGTGGTCATCACGGTAGTAGCGACGGTCGCGGTCACGATAACGATGATCGTCGTAATCGCTCTTATTGCCCATGTAGTTGCCCAGGGCACCCCCTGCACCACCACCAGCAGCCGAGCCTACCAGGGCGCCGGTGCTGCCGCCGACACTGCGGCCCAACACGTTGCCGCCTGCAGCGCCCAGCGCGCCGCCAATGGCCGCTTCGCCACGGCTGCGTCTGTCGGCACCCACGGCACTACCCGCTGCGCCGCCCAGGCCTGCACCAATTGCAGAGCCAGTGGAGCCGCCTATTTGTTGGCCGACCACGGCGCCCAGAACACCTCCTAATGCGCCGCCTACACCGGCTTCGGTGGAGCCACCGGCCGAGGCTACGCCACTGACCAGGCCAAGGGACAACAAGAGAATCGAGGTGAGCTTCATAAGTAAGCCTCAAAGGGATGACGACGCGATCCTGAGGCTGTAGGACGTTGCTGACAATCAAAATCCGACCAGTAACACGAGTTGTACACAATTTGCTAAGTTATTGTTTTTAGACGGGAACTTAATCAGATTTCGAAGGTCTGTTTACTAGTTCGGACAGGCCGTTTTCGCAGGAAAGCGGCCTTTTTTGTGCCTGGAATATGACCCGCGCGCGCTGCGACGGGTTATCCCGCGTTGGCCGCGATCAGTACCGAAGGGCTGGCCGCCTCCAGACAAATGGCCACGAACTTGGATGTCGGTGTGTGGCTGCCGGCGCCGGTGCTTTCCAGAGGCACCAGCGGGTTCACCTCAGGGTAATAAGCGGCGGCTTGTCCGGCCGGGATATCAAAGGCCAGCAAGGTGAAGTTCTTGACCCGGCGCTCATGCTGGTCGTTCCAGATTGAAACGATATCCACTTTTTGTCCCGGCTTGAAGCCCAGTCGAACAATGTCGGCTTCATTGACGAACAGCACATCGCGCTGACCCTTCACCCCACGGTAACGGTCATCGAGCCCATAAATCGTGGTGTTGTACTGATCATGTGAGCGCATCGACTGCAGGATCAGGTCGGGCAGCCGGCCTGTGGAACGGGTGCGTTCGTCTACCAGGTCACCTGGCAGCACGTTGGGGCGGAAGTTGGCCCGTTTTGTCGGGGTGTTCCACTGTCGGGCCCCGGCCGAGTTGCCCAGATAAAAGCCGCCCGGGTGCTGCAGGCGGGTGTTGAAATCCTTGAAGCCGGGAATGGTATCGGCGATCAGTTCGCGAATACGGCTGTAGTCAGCCACGACCCAGTTCCAGTCGATGGGGTGGGTGCCCAATGTGGCAGCCGCCATACCGGCGATGATTGCAGGCTCCGAACGCATCTGGCTGGACAGCGGCTGCAATTGGCCGTTGGAGGCGTGCACCATGCTGAACGAGTCCTCCACGGTGACGGCCTGCGGACCTTGGGCCTGGATATCGATATCGGTGCGGCCAAGGCACGGCAAAATCAGCGCTTCCTTGCCGTGCATCAGATGGCTGCGGTTGAGTTTGGTACTGATCTGCACCGTCAGATCGCAATTGCGCAGGGCTTGCGCGGTTCGCGGGCTGTCCGGGGTGGCCTGGGCAAAGTTGCCGCCCAGACCGATAAACACCTTGGCCCGGCCTTCGAGCATGGCGTGGATGGCTTCCACCACGTTGTGGCCGTTCTCACGGGGGACCTTGAATTTGAAGCGACTCTCGAGTGCGTCAAGAAAGGCCACGGGCGGGCGTTCGTTGATGCCCATGGTGCGGTCGCCCTGCACGTTGCTGTGACCGCGCACCGGACACAGGCCGGCTCCCGGGCGGCCGATGTTGCCGCGCAGCAGCATCAGGTTGGCGATTTCCTGGATGGTCTGTACGGAATGACGATGCTGGGTAATCCCCATCGCCCAGCACATGATGACGCTTTTGCCCTTGAGGTACATGCGAGCGGCACGTTCGATATCGACCAGCGTCAGGCCGGACTGCTCGACAAGATGATCCCAGGTGGTGTCATCGAGGCTGGCGGTGTAATCAAGGATGCCCGTCGTATGTTCATTCAAAAAGCCATGGTCGAACACGGCTGGTTCGCCAGCGGCCTGGGCATCGCGTTCCCACTGCAAAAGAAACTTGGCCATGCCGCGCAATAGCGCCATGTCGCCGCCCAATGCGGGACGCAGGTAGGCGGTGTTGGTTGGACGGTCGCCGTTGGTGAGCATCTCGAGCGGGTGCTGCGGGTGCTGGAAGCGTTCCAGGCCGCGCTCTTTGAGCGGGTTCACACACACCACCTGTGCGCCGCGTTTAACCGCTTCTCGCAGCGGCTCAAGCATGCGCGGGTGGTTGGTGCCCGGGTTCTGGCCCAACACGAAAATGGCGTCGGCGTGTTCAAAGTCGTCGAACGTTACCGTGCCTTTGCCGACGCCGATACTTTGCGCCAAGGCCACACCGCTGGCTTCATGGCACATGTTCGAGCAGTCGGGAAAGTTGTTGCTGCCAAACGCACGTATAAACAGTTGGTACAGATACGCAGCTTCGTTGCTGGCACGGCCCGAGGTATAGAACTCGGCCTGATCTGGGCTGGCGAGGTTCTTTAAATGCTCGGCGATCAGCGCAAACGCAGCCTCCCAACTGACGGGGGTGTAACGGTCGGTTTCTGCGTTGTAGCGCATCGGTTCGGTCAGGCGGCCCTGATACTCCAGCCAGTAATCGCTTTGCTCCAGCAGCGCGCTGACACTGTGCTTGGCGAAAAAGGCGGCATCGACGCGACGTTTGGTGGCTTCCCAGTTCACCGCCTTGGCGCCGTTCTCGCAAAATTTGACCAGGCCGCTTTCCGGGGAATCGCCCCAGGCGCACCCCGGGCAGTCGAAGCCGCCGTTCTGGTTGGTCTTGAGCATCATGCGCAGGTTCTTCAAGGCGTTGTCACTGGTCAACCAGGCTTGCGCCACACTGATCAGTGCACCCCAGCCGCCGGCCGGCCCTTTGTAAGGCTTGTAGCGCGGGGTTGGGGTCTTATCGGCTTGATGATGGGTGCTCACGCTTGATTCTCCTGCGCGGGGCTGTACACCCGTGGCGCACTTTTTTGTGGCAGATGAATAAGGTTGAGGTTGTGGCGGCGAGCCCACTGCAGCGCCAGACCTGTAGGCGCGGACAGGCTGATCAGGGTCTGGATGCCGGCACGCAACACTTTTTGGATCAACTCAAGGCTGCAACGGCTGGTCACGATCGCAGCTCCGCCGTCCAGGTCAATGTCCTGGCGTATCAGAGCACCGATCAGTTTATCCAGCGCGTTGTGGCGACCGATGTCTTCGCGGCCCAACAGCAACTCACCTTGGCCATTCATGAACACGGCGGCATGCACCGCCCCGCAATGTTGGCCCAGTGGCTGAAAGGCACTGATGCGCTGACGCAAACCGTCGAGCCACTGCGCGGGTGGCAGGGCTGCCCCGGCAAGGACCTTGAGCTCAGGCAGTGCCTGCTCCAGGGCTTCGACGCCACACAGGCCGCAGCCGCTGGTGCCCGCCAGTTGCCGGCGTTTCTGCTTGAGGTTCCAGAACGCACGGCTGGCAATTTCGACGTCTGCGTATTGGGCAGAGCCGTTACCTGTGAGCTTGAGGTCGTAGATTTCGCTGGCATCGTGAATGATGCCGCTGCCCAGGCTGAAGCCGACGATAAAGTCTTCGAGGTCAGTGGGGGTCACCAGCATCACGGCCTGGCTGATCCCGTTAAAGGCAATCGCCAAAGCGACTTCTTCGGCCAGAGCGGTTTCAGCGCCACTGCTGTGATCCAGCGTAACGTAGTGATAAGTCTGACTTGCAGCCGGCGCGGACGAAACAGAGGCAGGCGCCGCGCACTGGGGGGGCTTGGCGTTCATAGGACTTTACCGAGATTAATCTCAAGTGCTTAGCCTAGGCGCGACACCGTGTCACGTCTAATTGCTAGTACTGATCTATTGATAGATGGCGTCGATCAAGAACACTTTCAACGCGCGTGCCTCGGAACCCGCTTTGGCAATATTGGTCTACGCTCATGTATCTGGATATTCCAACCCTAGGAGCGTGACGAATGAGTATTTTTAGCTTTGTGAAAGAAGCCGGCGAAAAACTGATCGACCTGCTGACACCGGGCAATGCCAATGCCAGCGAGCAACTCAAAGAGCACGTACAAAAAGTAGGTTTGGGTAACCCTAATATTACGGCCACCGTCGAAGGCGACAAGGTGACGGTGAGCGGCGAAGTGGCCACTCAGGAAGAGAAAGAAAAAATCATTCTGGCGGCCGGTAACATCGAAGGCGTCGGCAGTGTTGACGACCAAATTACCGTGACGGGTCCGTCCGTTGTGGCTTCGCGTTTCGTCGTGGTGAAAAAAGGCGACACCCTGAGCGCGATCTCGCTGCAGGTCTACGGCAACGCCAACCAGTACAACAAAATTTTCGAAGCCAACAAACCGATGCTCAAGGACCCGAACAAGATCTACCCGGGTCAAACCCTGCGTATTCCTGAGTAATCCCGCTCTCTGACAGGCGCGGCCAAGCTCGCGCCTGTCAGAGGCTGCAGGTGTTAAAGCCCTTCCAGCAACTCGCGGTAATCCCCCAACGCTGCAAACTCCTGAGTGTCTTTCGGGCCTTTTCGGCTGTCCGGCTGTTTGACGGCCAGCAAGTGGGCCACGCCAAAATCCCGGGCGCTGCGCAAAATCGGCAAGGTGTCATCGATAAACAGGCTGCGGCCGGGCTCAAAGCCGATATCCGCGTGCAGTGCGTCCCAAAACGCGGGGCTTTCTTTAGGGAAGCCATAATCATGGGAGCTGATCAGCCGCTCGAAATAGGGCGCCAGCTCGATCCGCTCCAGTTTCAGCGACAACGAATCACGGTGAGCATTGGTGATCATGATGACCCGCTTGCCGGCCTGCTTGATCGCGGCTAAAAAGGTATCTGCATCGGGGCGCAAGGCAATCAGGTGGGCCGTTTCCAGTTTGAGCTCGCGCACCGGGATCTTCAGTTCGCGGCTCCAGAAGTCCAGGCAATACCATTGCAGCTGCCCGGCATTCCGTTCGAACAAAGGCGTCAGCTCAAGCTCTGCCATTGCACGGCTGATGCCATGCAGGTCGGCATAGCGCTGGGGCAGGTGTTCCAGCCAAAAATGGTTGTCGTAGTGCAGGTCGAGCAGCGTGCCGTCCATGTCGAGCAGCACGGTATCAATGTCGCGCCAAGGTAACGCCGTCATGCAAACTTCTCCCGCAATAGAAAAACATCCGACACAAACAATCGGAAAAGCCGGGGTATAGTAACCCGTTCATATTAAGGAGCCCCTATGCGCCAAAAACCCACCGTGCTTGCCCGTGAAATTGTTGCCAGTAGCCGATTGTTTCGGGTCGAAGAAGTACAGCTGCGTTTCTCCAATGGCGTTGAACGCACTTACGAACGGCTGGTGGGGCGTGGCAATGGTTATGGGGCTGTGATGATTGTGGCGATGATCGATGCCGAACACGCCATCCTGGTTGAAGAATATTGTGGCGGCACGGATGAATATGAAGTGTCGTTGCCCAAAGGCCTCATCGAGCCGGGCGAAGATGTGCTGGCGGCAGCCGAGCGTGAGCTCAAAGAAGAAGCCGGGTACGGCGCCCGCCAACTCGAGCACCTGACGGAGCTGTCGTTGTCGCCGGGTTACATGAGCCAGAAAATCCAGGTGGTGCTGGCCACCGAGCTTTACGAAGCACGGCTGGAAGGCGATGAGCCGGAGCCTATGCGAGTGGATCGGGTCAATCTGCGTGAGTTGTCGACGCTGGTACAGAACCCGCAGTTCAGCGAGGGACGTGCCTTGGCGGCGCTGTACCTGGTGCGTGATCTGTTGACCCAGCGCGGTGTGTTTCAGCCATGACCCCCGCGATGGCTCATTTACCCCATCCATTGCTGGCCCCGGTCATTGAGCTGGCCCATCGTGCTGGTGAAGCGATCCTGCCATTCTGGCGCGCTGATGTGGCGGTTACGGCCAAAGCCGATGATTCCCCGGTCACGGCAGCGGACCTGGCGGCGCATCAGGTCTTGCTCGATGGCCTGACGGCGCTGGACCCGGGCATTCCGGTGCTCTCGGAAGAAGACGCCAATATCCCGCAAAGCGTGCGTGCCGGCTGGACCCGCTGGTGGCTGGTGGATCCGCTCGATGGCACTAAAGAGTTCATTTCGGGCAGTGAAGAGTTCACCGTCAATGTCGCGCTGATTGAACAGGGCCGAGTGGTATTCGGCGTGGTTTCAATGCCTACCAGCGGCCGTTGCTATTACGGTGGCGCAGGGTTGGGCGCATGGCGTGCCGATGCGGACGTGATTGTCCCGATCACCGTGCGCACTCAGCCGCCCGAAGGCGATGCACTGATCGTGGTTGCCAGCCGTCGGCATTCCAGCCCCGCACAAGAGCATTTGCTGGCCGGCCTTGAAGGGTGTGTGGGCTCGCTGCAAATGGCCAATATCGGCAGTTCCCTGAAGTTTTGCCTGCTGGCCGAGGGCGCTGCTGATTGTTACCCGCGCCTGGCGCCGACTTCGCAATGGGACACCGCTGCAGCCCAGGGCGTGCTCGAAGGGGCAGGCGGAGTGGTGCTGCAACTGGACGGCACGTCATTCAGCTATCCCCCCCGGGAGTCGCTGCTCAACGCCTCGTTTCTGGCGCTGCCGGCCGATGCGCCGTGGCGCGACAGCTTGCTGACATTGGCCCGGGGCCTGGGGTAAATCGCCGGTAGCCGAGCCCGGACGATTAGCGGTGCAGAACGTACTGCCCGGTAAACCGCACCGCATCGTCCGCGCCTTCAGCATTGATCACCCGCGTATCGAGGCTCAGGCGTGCCCGGCCATAGCGTTTGTACATCGTCAGAAATTTGTTCCACGCAGCGTCTGCGGGTGCATCGCACAGCACGATTGCGTCCTGGGTGACCGGCAGCGGGTAGCTGATGTGGCCCTCCTGAATCACGATATGCCCGTCCTCGACTCCCGCTTCGCGCAAGCGCATGTGCAGCCAGCCCCAGCCGGCGAGCACGGCGCCGCAGTAAAGGCTGCCGCCAAACAAGGTGCTTTTATGATTGATATTGGCGGCCAGGGGGAGATGCAGACGCAATTGATGGTCTTGCCAGCTCAGTACCTTGAGACCCATTTCACGGGTGAGCGGAATGTCGTGGTGGAGGACGGATTCCAGGTAACGACTGTCGCGGTTCATGCAATGGGCTCCTTGCTCAGGTCAATCGAGATCATCAGTGTGGCTGTTATTGCCGCTCTCAAAATTCAATCCGTGTTTGCGCAGCTTGTCATGCAAGGTCTTGCGCGGCACACCCAGGGCTTCGGCCAGGCTGCGCATTGAGCTGTGAGAGCGTTCGAGTTCGGCGGCAATCAGGCTCTTTTCGAACTGTTCAACCTGCTCGCTCAGCCCGCCCGAAATCTCGGGCATGGACGCCTGCATGGCCTCGTCATGGCTTTCATCGAGGGCCAGCTCCAGCCCAAGAGCAAAACGCTCGGCGACGTTCTGCAGTTCGCGCACGTTGCCAGGCCAAGTATGGCGCAGTAACAGCGCACGCTGTGCCGGCTGCAGCACATTGGGGGGCATGCCATGGCGGATGCTGGCTTCGTCGGCAAAGTATTTGAACAGCATCAGCACGTCTTCACCCCGTTCGCGCAAGGGTGCGATGCGTAACGGTGCAACGTTGAGACGGTAATACAAGTCAGCGCGGAACCGGCCCTGATCGGCCGCCTGGCGCAAGTCTTCCTTGGTGGCGGCGATCACCCGGATATCCAGCGCAATCAGTTGGTTGCCCCCCAGGCGCTCGACCACCCGCTCTTGCAGCATGCGCAGTAACTTGACCTGAACGTCCAGGCTCATGCTTTCAATTTCGTCGAGAAACAGCGTGCCGCCATTGGCAAATTCGAACTTGCCGATACGGCGTTTTTGCGCACCGGTAAAGGCTCCGGGTTCATGACCGAACAGCTCGCTTTCAACCACCGATTCGGCCAGCGCACCGGCATTGATTGCCACGAACGGGCCGTTGCGGCGGCTCGACAAGTCATGCAGCGCGCGCGCAACGACCTCTTTGCCAGAGCCGGTTTCGCCCAGAATCAGCACATCGGCCTTGGTCGCCGCCAAGGCACCGATTTGCTCACGCAGGCGCAACATGGCCGGTGACAGGCCTACCAGGCGTGTGCTCAATTGCTGGCGATCGCTCAAGGCCAGGCGCAGGCTGCGGTTGTCCAGCACCAGGGCACGCAGGGCCAGTGCCCGACGTACGCTGTCGAGCAAGGCGTCGCTGGCGAAGGGTTTTTCAAGAAAGTCGTAGGCGCCGGCACGCATGGCCTGCACGGCCAGCGGGACGTCACCATGGCCGGTGATCAGCAACACGGGCAGATCCGGGTCCTGGCCGTGCAACTGGGCCAGTAACTCAAGGCCGTCCATGCCCGGCATACGGATGTCACTCACCACGACGCCTGGCCAGTTGCGTTCAATGCGCTCGGCCAGACCGCTGGCTTCGGCCAGCGGCAACACCTTGAGGCCCGCGAGGTCGAGGGTTTGATACAGCGCCTGGCGCAGGTGCGGGTCATCATCGATCAGGATGATCTGAATGCGCGGATCGATGGGTTGGCTCATGACCTGGAGTCCTCGGGTGCTTGCAAACTGACGCCTGGCGCGCCTGCGCGCAGTCGCAGGGTAATTAACGCGCCGCCTTCCTTATGGTTGGAGAACAGCAACTCGCCTCCAAACCCGCGGATCAGGGTGTCGCATATGGCCAGTCCCAGGCCAAGCCCCTGAGTGCGGGTTTTGGTGGTGTAAAACGGCTCACCGGCGCGGCCCAGCGCCTCCATGCAAAAGCCTGGACCATTATCGCGAATGTACACAGTGACGCCTTCTGCGGTGGATTCGGCACTCAGCCACAAGCGTCGCGGCGGCCCTTTTTCGGTCAAAGCATCGAGGGCGTTGGCCAGCAAGTTGCCCAGCACCTGACGCAAACGGGTTTCACCGGCCTCGACCCACAGCGTGGCTGCGGGCAAGTCGCGAATCAGTTCGACTTCCATGCTGCGTCGACGCTTGGCCAGCAACGCCAGGGCATCATCCAGTGCCGGTTGCAGGGCGACGCTTTCCGGTGCATGCCGATCGCGGCGGGCAAAAGCACGCAGGTGGGCAATGATCGAGGCCATGCGCCCGGTCAGTTCGTTGATCAGCTTGAGGTTGCCGCGGGCATCATCAATACGCTGGTGATCGAGCAGCACCTCGGCGTTTTCGGCATAGCTGCGGATGGCCGCCAAAGGCTGGTTCAGCTCATGGCTGATACTGGCGGACATAGTGCCCAGCGCTGACAGTTTGCCCGCCTGCACCAGATCGTCCTGGGCACGCACCAGTTCCTGTTGCGCATGCTCGCGCTCCAGCACTTCTTCACGCAAACGCCGGTTGAGCCCTTCCAGGTCGCTGGTCCGTTCTGCCACGCGCATTTCAAGTTCGCGACGGGTCTTGGCTTCAAACGCGATGCGATCCAGGTAGTGGCGCCGGCGTTGCATCATCAAACCAATCAGCAGCATGACCACCAGCAAGGTGGCTCCGCCAATGGCCAGCACCGTGCGCACGGGGCGATCGATCAGCGTTCGCGGGGCAAGAATATTGACGCTCCAGCCTGTCTCATCGATCTTCTGGGTCTGAACCAGCCAGGCATTGAAATCGAGTTTGAGCGGCTTTGGGTCTCTAGTCGGGTAAGGCAAGACTGCAAAAATGGCCTGGCGCTCTTCTTCCGACAGCTCACGGGTCGCTCTGAAGCGCCATTCTGGCCGCGAAGTGAGGATTACCACGCCATAGTTATCTGTCATCAACAGTTGTTCAGGTGTCTTGCCCCACAGCTGCTCGGTGTGGTCCAGGTCAACCTTGACCACCAGCACGCCCATTTTTTTATCGCCATCGAGCACGGGGGCAGCAAAGTAGTAACCGCGCTTGCCGGAGGTAGTGCCCAGGCCAAAAAAACGCCCCAGCTTGCCTTCCATCGCCTCGCTGAAATACGGTCGAAACGCGAAGTTGCGCCCGATAAAGCTGTCGCTCTTGTCCCAGTTCGAGGCGGCCAGGGTGTCGCCGTGAGCATCCACCAGGTACATGACTTCAGCGCCCGTCTGGTTGCTGATTTCATTGAGCAACTGATTGGCTTTGGCCAGGTTCAACGGGTTTTCGGGGTCGGCCAGCAGGGCTTGCAATGCCGGCAGCTCGCCGAGAATTTGCGGCAGCACTTCGTAGCGGTGCAACGTCCCCAGCAAGTTGGCGACATACAGATCAAGCGTCTGCCGGTTCTGGCTGGTCAGCTCACTGCGGTAATAGCGCTCGGCCAAATGCTGCAGGGGCCACAGTAAAGGCGCCAGACACAACGCAAGTAAGGCCAGGCTGCGCCAGCGGGGTCTGCGAGGAGCTGAGGGATTTGTGATCATCGGAAGAATGCGCCACTGAAGTACGGTGCATTATGCCTAGCCTCATGGGGCGTGTAATGGGGATAAGGTGAATCCCCGGCGAGAGACGTCGACCCGCAGGCATGTCGAGCGTGTCATGGGGGCTGAATGTCAGGATTGATCCGGTTGGGCCGTGACTTCACCGAAGTACCAGCGTTGGCTAATGCACGCGTTCCCGTTTGCCTCAAACCCTTTGCACTCAAACGTCAGGCCGACGCACTGCATGCCGGGAGGAATCTTCAGTCCCCATTGCTCGGCCAGGTTGTGACCGGTTATGCACAGGCTGTAGCCGTATTGATCGTGCGAGGGCTGCGTATGAGTGCGGTGATAGTCCGCATCGGTATAGATGCACACTTCACTGGAGAACATATCGGGCAACGAGATTGAAGCCACGATTTTGCAACCGGAGGCATTGTCAGGACGGGCGTCTATCAGGTGCTGACACGCGTTGATCAGGTGCTGGGCGCACTGGCTGCGAATGGCGTCGGTCGCTTGCTTGCCTTCAACCATCGTCGCCAGGACGGGGATCTTGAAATTGTAATAGCGCGCAGCTTGAGCCAGGTCATCGGGGAAATAGCCTTTGAAACTGTTCGCCCAGCGAGCCACGGCCCTGAGCCGTCTTGGAATGCCCCGGACTTTCTTGTTGCTGAATGCTATTTGCCGCATGTCGTGTAACTCGCAAAGGTGAATGCTGTGTTCTGAAGAACACCGACCCTAACCGAATTCATGGGTATAAAAAGTTAACTTCGAATAAACAGATGTTTCTGACTTTGTCTGTGTATGGATCTTACAAAATCGACGAGTGCGGCCAGGAGAGCAGTTCAGTCTTGCTCGATCAGGCACTCACTCAAGGCGCGGCGCCAGTCGGGCAGGATGATGTGCCATTCGCGTTCCAGACGGCCACAGTCGAGCCTCGAGTTCAGCGGTCGCGGCGCAGGGGTCGGGTAAGCGCGGGTGGGGATGGCTTCGAGGGTTGCGCACGGTTTGCCTTGGGCGATCAAGTCTTCGGCAATGGCCTGGGCAAAACCAAACCACGACGTTTCACCCCTGGCCGTGAGGTGATAAGTGCCCCAGGCACCGGCCTCACCGGCGTGCCAACGCTCGATCAAGGCTCGTGTACTTTGGGCTAATGTGCCGGCCCAGGTCGGTGCGCCGATCTGATCCGCCACCACGCGGACTTCGGGTCGTTGTTGCAGCAAACGCTGAAGGGTCAGCAGGAAGTTTTTGCCATGGGTGGAATACACCCAGCTGGTGCGCAAGATCAGATGTTGAGCGCCGGTCGCGGTGATTGCGCGTTCGCCCATCCACTTGCTCTTGCCGTAGACACCCAGCGGGTTAGGTGTGTCGTTTTCGGTATAGGGTGCTGTTTGGGTGCCATCGAACACGTAATCGGTGGAGTAATGAATCAGCGGGATGCCCAATGCACCCGCTTCTTCAGCCAATACGCCAGGCGCGGTGCCATTGATTGCATACGCCAGCGCCGGTTCGCTTTCAGCCAGATCCACCGCGGTGTGTGCGGCGGCGTTAATGATCAGGTCGGGCGTGTGTGCCCGCACCTGAGCACGGATTTGCGCGGGCTGGTTCAGATCAAGCGTGTCGCGGCCCAGCACAATCAGTTCGCCAAGTCCGGTCAGGTGCTTTTGCAGCTCGATTGCCACTTGCCCTGTTTTGCCGATGACGAGGATTTTCAAGGGCGCTGCGGGCTGCTTCATGCCATCAGATCCCGCGGAGCAGTGAAGCCCAGGCGCTGGCCCTGATAGCTGCCGTCCTGAACGTGCTTGCACCAGTCAAGGTTATCCAGATACCACTGCACGGTTTTGCGCAGGCCGGTTTCGAAGGTTTCTTCGGGCACCCAGCCCAGTTCGCGCTCGATCTTGCTGGCGTCGATGGCATAACGTCGGTCGTGACCGGGGCGGTCTTCGACAAAGGTAATCAGGTCGGCAAACTGTGCAATGCCGGCGGGACGCTCTGGCGCGAGTTCATCAAGCAGTGAGCAAATACGGCGTACCACGTCGATGTTCTTTTGCTCATTGTGGCCACCAATGTTGTAGGTCTCTCCAACGACACCCTTGGTCACGACATCGAGCAGGGCACGGGCGTGGTCCTCAACGAACAGCCAGTCGCGTACTTGCTGGCCATCGCCATACACGGGCAATGGTTTGCCGGCCAGCGCGTTGAGAATCACCAGCGGGATGAGTTTTTCCGGGAAATGAAAGGGCCCGTAGTTGTTCGAGCAATTGCTCAGCACCACCGGCAAACCGTAGGTGCGGTGCCAGGCCCGCACCAGATGATCCGAAGCCGCTTTACTGGCCGAATAGGGCGAGCTGGGTGCGTAGGGTGTGCTTTCGCTGAACCGCTCATCGACACCGTGCAGGTCGCCATACACTTCGTCGGTCGACACATGGTGGAAGCGGAACGCGCGTTTGGCGGGCTCCTCAAGGGTCATCCAGTAAGCGCGAGCGGCTTCGAGCAAGCTGTAAGTGCCCACAATGTTGGTCTGGATGAAATTCGAGGGGCCATCGATGGAGCGGTCAACGTGCGACTCGGCCGCCAGGTGCATGATCGCCTGGGGCTGGAAGCGTTGAAGCGTCGCGCTCACGGCGGCTTGAACGACGATATCGGCCTGAACGAATTCGTAGCGGGTATCGGTGGCGATACCCTGCAACGATTCAAGGTTACCGGCGTAGGTCAGCTTGTCGAGGTTAAGCACCTCGTGCCCGGTGTTGTTGATCAGATGACGGATCAGGGCTGAACCAATGAAACCGGCCCCGCCAGTCACTAAAATGCGCATGTGGATAATCCTTGATGCCCAGGCAGTCGTTAAGCGTTCGAGGCCTAGCTTGTGGGGATACAGGAAGGGGTGCAAGTCGACGTGACCGGGGGGCTTCAGAGGTTGACCAAAGGCCGCGACGACGAGGGTGTCTAATATCGATTTATATCGGTAAAATATTAAGTTAACGAGGGATAATTTGTTTTCTGGCCTTTAACTATAGATTTTTATCGATAATTAAAGCCTTCCTCATTGACGCAGATCCTGCCGGCGTCCACAGTTTTGTGCCTGTCCTGATCGCCGTCCTGACCTTTACGGCCCGATCAAACCCTTCGACGGTTACCTGGAGTCCTGATTGTTATGACCACTTTGCATAGTTCGCCGCGCGCTGACGGTTTTTACATGCCGGCTGAATGGGCTGCACAGACCCAGACCTGGATGATCTGGCCAGAGCGTCCGGACAACTGGCGCTTGGGCGGCAAACCCGCACAGGCAGCGCACGCCGCTGTGGCCAAGGCCATTGCGCGCTTTGAGCCGGTGACCGTAGGTGTCTCGGCCGGCCAGTACGAAAACGCCCGTGCCCAACTCGACGTGCCGAATATTCGCGTGGTCGAAATGTCCAGTGACGACGCGTGGGTCCGTGACAGCGGGCCGACCTTCGTGATCAACGACAGCGGTGAAGTACGTGGCGTGAATTGGGATTTCAATGCGTGGGGCGGCTTTGACGGCGGCTTGTACGCGCCGTGGAACCGCGATCAACAAGTGGCCAGCAAGGTACTGGAGATCGAGCGTTGCCCGCGCTACTACACCGAAGGTTTTGTGCTCGAAGGCGGTTCGATCCATGTGGATGGCGAAGGCACGCTGATCACCACGGCTGAGTGCCTGATGAACCGCAACCGTAACCCGCACCTGTCTCGTGAAGAGATCGAAGACGTGCTGCGCATGCAATTGGCTGTGGATAAGATCATCTGGCTGCCGGACGGCTTGTTCAACGACGAAACCGACGGCCATGTGGATAACTTCTGCTGCTACGTGCGTCCGGGTGAAGTGTTGCTGGCCTGGACCGATGACGAACTCGATCCGAACTACGGGCGCTGCCAGGCGGCCATGAACGTGCTGCTCAACAGCACTGACGCCAAGGGTCGGCCGTTCGTGGTGCATAAAATGCCCATCCCGGGGCCGATGTACGCCACTCAAGAAGAGTGTGATGGCGTGGACAAGGTCGCCGGTAGCCAGGACCGCAATCCGTCGGAACGGCTGGCCGGTTCTTATGTGAACTTCCTGATCGTCAACGGCGGCCTGATTGCGCCGAGCTTTGACGACCCGATGGACGCCGAAGCCAAGAACATCCTGCAAAACCTCTTCCCTGACCATGAAGTGGTCATGGTGCCGGGCCGTGAACTGTTGCTGGGCGGTGGCAATATCCATTGCCTGACCCAGCAACAGCCCGCGCCGCACAAGGCGTAAGGCCGTTTAACCCGCATTCCCGCCTTCTCCCAAAGGGAGAGGGGGGATGCGGGCTTTAGAACTTGTACGTACCCGTCATCACCAGGCTGCGCGGTTCGCCCGGCATGATCTGTGATGCACTGGTGGCCGAGGCATAGTAATCACGGTCGGTCAGGTTGGTCAGCGCTCCCCTCACATCCCAGTCTTTTTCGCGATAGCCCGCCAGCGCATCCCAGCGCCCGTAACCCGACAAGACGACAGTGTTCAGGTTGTCGGCATAACGTTGCCCCACCAGCGTCAGGCCCGTTTCGGCGTACCAGCCCATTTCCGGTTTCCAGGTAATAAACAGGCTGCCATTGCGCTTGGCCACGCCGTTGATGCGTTTGCCTTCGAAACCATTGTTGTCCTTGACCACGGTTGCGTCCTGCAGGCCAATGCCGCCGCGCATGTACCAGTTGCCACCGAGTTTGCCGTTGGCCGTCAGTTCAATACCGCGCGAGCGTTGCAGCCCGGAAAGCAGGGTAATGGTCGGATCGTCCGGGTCCTTGGTGCGACGGTTGTAGAGTTCCAGCTCATACACGGCCAGCGTGGTACTCAGGCGATCCCCCATCCAGTCGCTTTTCACTCCGACCTCTTTCTGCTTGGTCAGCTCCGGGCTCAGGTCATTGGTGTTGCCGGCAGCTCCCGGGGTGATGCCGATCAAGCCGCCGCCTGCCGGGGAAAACGTTTTGGTCCACGATGCGTAAAACGAGTGATTTTCCAGCGGGGTCCAGACCACACCCAGACGCGGGCTGGTGCTGTGGCTTTTGCGCTCTTCAGAGATTTCTTTCAGGTTGTTGGTGGACTCGATATCAAAGCGGTCATACCGCAAGCCGGCCAGCACCTGCCATTGATCGTTGAGGCGAAGCTGATCCTGAACGTACAGGCCCTGGCTTTCGACTTCAGTGTGGTTATCGCTGGATATCAGCATCGGCCCGGTTGGGCGCAGGTGGCGGTCCGGGTTATACACATCGACCGCCGGTACACCCTTGGCACTGTAGAGTTTCGGGTCCCGACGCTGGTTGCCGATTTCCAGCCCTGTCAGCAAGCGGTGCTCCAGACCGAACGTGTCAAAGCCGCCTTCGATCTCGATGTTATTGAAGATGTTGCGGGTGCTCATGTCCTGCTGCCAACTCTGGCGATTGACCTTGTTGATGATGGGGTCGTAGCCGGTCAGGTAAGTGTTGTCGAACTGACTGTCGAGCTTGAATACGCCCAGGGTATGACGCAGTTGCCAGTTGTCGCTTAATTCATAGCTCAGGCGCGAGCGCAGGTTCTGGGTTTTGTCATCGATAAAGTCGTTTTGCCCGCCGTACGACGTGCCACGGCTGACATCGGCGGGACGTCCGTTGATGCTCGGGATACCGCGATCAGGGGTGCGGTTGTAGCGGCTGTATTCGTACTGCACCAGCCAGTTCAGATCCGGGGTAATTTGCCAGCTTATCGAGGGTGCAAAAAGCTGGCGATTGCCGCTGACATGATCGCGAAAACTGTTCTTGTCCTCATTGCCCATGTTCAGGCGCAGGCTGACGGTGTCGCTCGGGTCCGCGCTAAGGTCGGCGTACAGGCTGCGCAAATCTTCGCTGCCTCCCTGGGCCTGAACACTCGATTGACGCCCGAATTGCGGCATTTTGCTGACGCGGTTGATGATTCCGCCCTGACTGCCCCGGCCATACAACACGGCCGCAGGCCCTTTAAGGACCTCAATGCGCTCGATGTTATGCAGGTCGCGCACGTATTGACTGTCGTCGCGAATGCCATCGAGATAAAAGTCGTTGCTGGCGTCAAAACCACGAATGCGCAGGCTGTCGAAGCGGGTATCGGCGGTGCTGCTGACGTTGGGAATCCCGCTCAGGGCTTCGCCCAGACTGTTGATCCCGTAATCGAGGACGTTGCTGGTTTTCACGGAATCGATGGCTTGCGGTACATAGCGCGCCGGAGTTGACGTGCGGGTGGCGGTGGTGACGTCTTTGACCCGCGGGTCATCGGCCTCGGCTTCGCTGGCATTGATCGACAGTTCGGGAAGCACGGTAGCAGCGGTGCCGAATCCGGCGTACAGCAAGGCGCACAGCCCCAGATTCAAGGGCGTTAAACGGCGAGGGGAAAGCATGGTTGAGAAGTGTCCGGGCGGTTGAGAGGGGGGTTATATTTTTTAGGGCGCGAATGGTAATGGTTCTTGTTAGTTGGTGGTAAGTATTACCATTTGCGCTACCTGTAAATATGTATCTGTTTGTTTCTATCTCTTCCGGATCTCACCACACCGGATTCGCCCGGTTCGCGAAACAGACTAAAAGCCATACCGGCGTTTTTCCGCTCACCTCGCAAGGCTAGGCTAGTGCTCTGATTTATTGATTCTGCGGAGCAAGCCATGACTGCGACACCCGTCCTGCATTACATCTACGATCCCCTGTGTGGTTGGTGCTATGGCGCCAAGCCATTGATCGACGCGGCACGCGGCATTTTGCCGGTCGTTGCCCACGGCGGCGGGATGATGACCGGCGCGCAACGCCAGCCGGTGTCCGCTCAACTGCGCGACTACGTGATGCCTCACGATCTGCGTATCGCGCAGTACACCGGGCAGCCCTTTGGCGAGGTGTATTTCGAGGGTTTATTGCGCGACACCACGGCGGTGTTTGATTCGGCGCCGCCGACCACTGCGGTGCTGGCCGCTGAACAGTTGGGCGGACGTGGCCTTGAGATGCTGGGGCGTTTGCAAACGGCGCACTACGTAAATGGCCGGCGCATTGCCGATCACGACGTGCTGATGGCGGTGGCTGTTGAGATGGGCCTGGAGGCCGACGCATTTCGAACGGCATACGATGCGATGAGTGGGGAGGTAACCCAGGCGCACTTCAAGGCCAGTCGTCAGCTGTTGTCACAGGTCGGTGGCCAGGGCTTTCCGACGGTTGTGCTGGAACAGTCCGGTCAGTATCAAGTCATCGACCTGGGACCCTATCTGGGCAAGCCCGAAGCATTTACTGCCTGGCTGCGCCAGCGCGAAGGCGTAAGCGCAGAACGCGAAGGTGTTTGCGCCCCAGTCTGCGGTCTGGATGGTTGCGAATAACCCTCCAGGCTACTTCGGGAAAAGTTTTGAAGTTTTGTACCAAGTAACGAATTTTTCACGAAATTGACACCTTGCCTTCACGGCGGCTAGGATTCCCGCCAACGCCTGTGGCGATAAGCCATGCACCAAACTTTGCGAAAGACCTGCATCGAGTCTTCGAGCGGGTCTTTTTTGTTTATGTGAAGCAACCACCACTCAATGTTTCAGCTTGAAACCCACAGCGCGCCTTTATTCAGAAATAAGGAAAATAAAATGTTGAACAAACGGATAGGTTTGCTTGCATTGGGCGTGCTTAGTGCCACCCAGGCCATGGCCAACGATCAAGCTGATGCAAAAGGTTTTGTCGAAGACAGTCATCTGAACGTGCTGGCGCGTAACGCGTATATCAGCCGCGACTATAAAAACCATCAACAAGATAAAGCCGAATGGGGCCAAGGCTTCCTGGGTACATTTACCTCGGGCTTTACCCAAGGCACCGTCGGTGTGGGTGTGGATGCCTTCGGCATTTACGCGCTGCGTCTTGATGGCGGTGGCGGCAAGAGCGGTGCAGGTGGCATCGACTTCTTCAAGCAGGGCGACAGTGGCAAGGCGGCTAACGACATTGCCAAGGCTGGCGCGGCTGTCAAGTTTCGCGTATCCAACACCGTGCTCAAATACGGTGATCAGATGCCTGCGCTGCCGGTGCTGATGTATGACAACTCGCGCCTGATGCCAGAGAGCTATACCGGCACGCTGTTGACCTCCAAGGAAATCGACGGCCTGGAACTCAACGTCGGTCGCTTCACCGCAGAGTCGCGTAAAAGTGCCGAAGCCCGCGACAGCGGTGACCTGAAAAGCATCAACGTGTTTGGCGGCAGCTACAAGTTCACCGAGAACCTGTCGGCGTCGCTGTACGCTTCCGAAATGGAAGACGTATTGCGCAAGCAGTACCTGGGCGTGACTTACGCGATCCCGCTGCAAGACAAACAATCGCTGACGTTTGACTTCAACGGCTACCGCACTCACCTCAACGAAGACTTCGCCCGTGACGAGCTCAAAGTCGACGGTGATGACAACAAGATCTGGAGCCTGGGTGCCACCTACGCCTTTGGCGCGCACTCGTTGTTGCTGGCCTACCAGAGCAGCACCGGTGAGATCGGCTACCCGTACGGCGGCTACCGTAACGCCGGCGGTATCGGCGATGGCGGCAACACCATCTTGCTGGCCAACTCCTACTGGTCCGACTTCAATGCCAAGGACGAGCGTTCGTGGCAGCTGGGTTACGGCTTCGACTTCGGTTCCGTCGGCATCCCGGGCCTGACCTACAACATCGCTTACGTACGCGGCAGCAACATCGACGACGGTTCAGGCCGTGGCCGTGGTACCGAACGCGAAATCTTCAACCAGGCCAAATACGTTGTTCAAAGCGGCCCGGTCAAAGACCTGAGCGTGCGCCTGCGCGGTTCGTGGTTGCGCGTGTCGAACAACGCCAGCAACTACAACGTTGGCGGCAACGAAATACGCGTGTTCGTGGATTACCCGATCAGCGTGTTCTGATGCCAATGGCCTGTTAAACAGGCCGCACAGAACAACAAAAAACGCCCCGACTGGTTCGGGGCGTTTTTATTGGCGCGGACAACCACCTACCCGTGCTCCTGATCATCCAGCGCAGCGGATTGTCGTGCGCACTCGCGCAGCCAGTTCATAAACACCAGCAGGCGCTTGGGGACGATACTGAGCGGTGGATGCACCAGATAATAATCGTGGTGACCAGAACGGCTGAACCCGGCGAGGGGCAGCACGAGTTCGCCGCTATCAATGTGCTTCTGCACCAACTGCTGGCGGCCAATGGCAATGCCGGCGTGATTCAGGGCCGCTGTCACGCTCAGGTCCGAGCGGTCAAAGGTCAAGGTCCGTTTGGGCAGAGCCCCTAGCAGGTTGTGTTGTTCTGCCCACAGCGTCCATTCGGCATCGAAAGCCGCATGATCCCAGGCCAGAGCGTCATGCAGCGTGGTGCAATGCTTGAGGTTTTCCGGTTGCTCATACAGACGATGGCGCTCTGCATATTCAGGGCTGCACACCGGGGCCGACTGTTCGCGCATCAATCGATGGCTTTTCAGTCCGGGGAATTCGCCATTGGCGTAATACAGGGCCAAGTCAACTTTGCGGGTTCGGAAATCAACATTGTCATTGCCTACCCGCAGGTCCAGCGAGACCAGAGGATAACGCTCGACAAAATCGGCCAGCCTGGGCACCAGCCAGCATTGAGCGATCGAGGGCCGTACATAGAGGGCGATGGAGCCGGTAACTTCGACGCGTGAAGAGTGCTCCAGTGCTTCGGACAACTCGCCCATTGCATGCTGCAGCACGTCGAAGATGCGCTCGCCCTCATCCGTCAGGCTGACCTGGCGGGTCAGGCGCTGGAACAGCTTCATGTTCAACGCCGTTTCGAGTCGGCCGATACGGTGGCTGACGGCGCTGGCGGTCAAGCACAGTTCTTGTGCTGCCCGGGCGAAACTCAGATGACGAGCGGCGACCAGAAAGGTATGCAGGTTGGCGAACTGGCGACTGTCGAGCCGGGCGCTGATTCGAGGTGGAAGGTTAAGCACAGCGGTTTTCCCTCAAGCCAAAGGCTGACTTCTTACGGGATGTGGCAATGTGTGCATCTTGCCACATCCGCTTTGCGCTTGAGTCAGCCCAGCAACTCACGACCTTTGGCCAGGTAAGCGTCCATCTCGTCTGCAGGCACCATATTGCCCCCTGTGGCCCATATCAGATGGGTGGCGTTGTTCATGGCTTGCGGGCTCAAGCCTGCGCGGGTCAGATAGCCTTGCTGTTCGGCCTGCACCCTGGCAAAGCCGGGCACGCCCGCCAGCGCGGAAGGCTCAAGGCGCAAGCCTTCGCTGCGCTCCATCAGGGCCAGCAGGCTGTACATTTCTTCGTCACTGACGGTGTAAAAGCCGTCCAGCATGCGCTGCATGGCCTTGCCGACAAAACCGGAAGCCCGGCCAACCGCCAGACCGTCTGCAGCGGTCACGTTATCGATACCGAAATCCTGCACGCTGACTTCATCGTGCAGCCCGGTGTACACGCCCAGCAGCATGCAGGGTGAGTGAGTCGGCTCGGCGAAAATGCAATGCACGGCATCGCCGAAGGCCAGCTTCAAGCCAAAGGCCACCCCGCCCGGCGCGCCACCTACTCCGCAGGGCAGGTAAACAAACAACGGATGTTGTTCATCCACGCTGATCTGTGCCGCCGCCAGTTGTTGCTTCAAGCGTTCGCCGGCCACCGCGTAACCGAGGAACAGATTGACCGAGTTTTCGTCGTCGACGAAATGGCAGGACGGATCGGACTCCGCTTGCTGGCGACCCTGGGCTACGGCCACGCTGTAATCACTTTGGTATTCGACCACCGTTACACCGTGTGAGCGCAGCTTGTCTTTCTTCCATTGCCGGGCATCTGCCGACATATGCACGGTCACCTGAAAACCCAGTGCAGCACCCATGATGCCGATCGACATGCCGAGGTTTCCGGTGGAGCCGACGGCTATTTTGTACTGGCCGAAAAAGGCCCGAGCCTTGTCGCTGTGCAGCAGCGCGTAGTCGTCATCAAGGGTTAGCAGCCCCCCGGCCAGGGCCAGGTCTTCAGCCTGCTTGAGCACTTCATAAATCCCGCCACGGGCCTTGATCGAGCCTGAAATGGGCAGATGGCTGTCGCGCTTGAGCCACAGCGCGCCGTTGAGGCTTTGCCCGTAACGCTCGGCTAGCAATGGATGCAGATGCGTCATGGGCTGGATGTCGGACTCGATAATGCCAGCACTGCTCTCTGTTTCAGGGAAGGCCACCCGCAGGTAGGCCGCAAACCGGTCAAGGCGCGCGCTGGCGTCGGCGACATCCGCGTCAGTCAGCCCCGTATCGGTAAGCGCCTGTGCCACCGGCGCAACCCCAGGGTTGAACCAGGTGGTTTCTTGCAGCGCGATCAGCTCGCGAATCAGCGGGTAGCGGGTGCACCAGCTCTCAAGTGTTTTGCCCAAAATCATGTCGGCCTCCCTGTATTTTCATCCATTAAAGGGCATCGCTGCGCAGGCTGACAAAGGATGAATGTTCAAGGGATAGATGATGTGGGGTCATCTGTCGGGTGTGTGTGCAGGCCAAAGGCCTGCCTTGCGGTGCACTGAAGGACAAATGCAGGCGCGAGCGTGCTCGCTCCTGCAGGTGAAACTCAGCCGCCTGAGTGATTGGCGGTGAGCCTCAGAAATCCCAACGCGTCGTCAGCATAAAGTTGCGTGGCTCGCCATAGATCGCTGAGTTATAGAAGCCGATGTTGGTGTAGTAGTACTTGTCGAACACGTTGTTGACGTTGAGCGTGGTCGACAGGTTTTCCGTGAATTGATAGCGGGTCATCAGATCCACAACCCAGTAGGGTTTTTGCGAGAAATCTTCGTAGCGATCCTTGGGGCTGTTGTACATCTCTTGCCAGGCTGTGCTCTGCCAGCGTGCGCCACCGCCCACGGAGACTTTGTTCAGATCACCCTTGAGTTTGTAGATGGTGTAGAAGCTGAGCTGATCTTCGGGCTCGAAGGTCGAAATCTTTTTACCGGTGTCATCGCGCACCACCTTGTGGGTATATCCGGCCTGCAGGCTCCAGCCCGGGCTCAGCTCACCGGACACTTCCAGCTCGTAACCCTTGGTTTTCGCGGCGGTACCCTTGAAGGCGTAGTTGGGCGGGGTGGGTGACAGGTTGTTCCAGTCATCGTCGGGGGTGGGGCGGTTGCTTTCCTTGACTTCGAAGTACGCCAGGCTGGCGTTCAGGCGGCCATCGAAAAACTCGCTCTTGAGGCCGATTTCATAGTTTTCTCCCTCGTCCGGGTCCAGCATCTTGCTGTTGCGGTCCAGGTTGTAGAACTCCTGAGGCATGAACACATCGGTGTAGCTGGCATACGCGGTCAGGTAGTCGGTGAGGTCATAGGTGATGCCAGCGTACGGAATCAAACGCCCTGACTCGCGGTAGGTATTGGTTGTACCGGTCAGGGTGTAGTCGACCACTCGCCCGCCCAGGAAGAGCTTCAAGTCATCGGTGATGTTCAGGCGCGTGGTGGCGTAGATGCCCGTCTGGCGCACGGTGTCATCGCTGATTTGCGACGCACGGCCCCAGTCAGGTTTGGCCAGGTGCCCGTTCCAGTTGAAGTAATCGACCAGGTTGGGTGTGGCGAACGTGACGTCCCAGTAACCTTTGCCTTTCCAGTTCGCGGTACTGATCGAGCCGCCCAGCACCAGTTCATGCTCTCGCCCCAGAAAATCGTAGGGGCCGCTGACATAAAGGTCGGCCGCATCGCTGGTGGTTTCGCCCTTGTAACGTTGAGCGTTGATTGTGGCGGTGCCATCAGCTGCGGGCTGGTTGAACTGGATCGCTCCCAATTGGGCATCGTAGCCATTGAGCTTGTGGTCCAGTTGCAGCTTGCCCACCCAGCCACTGCCCAGATCCTGTTCCAGGGTCGCGAAGACGGTGCGGGTGTATTGCTGCCAACTGCTCCAGTCGGTGGCATTGCTGAATGAGCGCTTGGCATCGTTGATCTCACCCGCATAGTTGTAGAGCGGAAAGCTCCCCGACCACGTAGAGCCCTGGGGTTTGTTGTCCTGATAGTCGGCACCCACGGTCAGCAATGTGTCGGGCGTCAGGTCAACTTCAAGGATGCCGTAGAACACCGAACTCTGGTTCGAGTAGCGGTCGATGTACGACTGCCTGTCTTGATAGGCCGCCACGGCGCGACCGCGGACATTACCGGTTTCGGTCAACGGGCCGCTGAGGTCCACTTCGGTACGGTAGTTGTCCCAGGAGCCGGCGCCTGCGGTGATATGGCCATGAAATTCGTGGGTGGGTTTTTTGCGCACCAGGTTGATGGTGCCCCCCAGGGAGCCTGCCCCGCTGAGCAGGCCGGAGGCGCCTTTGAGTACCTCGATCCGGTCATAGATCGCCATGTCGCTCAGGGTATTGCCCGCCGAATAAGCGACGTTACGCACGGCGGAGGGAATCCCGTCGTACTGGAAGTTATTGATCGAGAATCCGCGGGAGTAGTAGTTGGTCCGGTCCGTGTCATAGGCCGATACGGTAATGCCGGGGGTGTGGCGCATCACGTCGTCGACATTGTCGAGCGCGAAATCATCCATGTGCTGACGGGTGATCACGCTAATCGATTGCGGCGTCTCGCGGGGTGTGAGCACCAGGCGGGTGGCCGTAGAAATGGCCCCGGGCGTGTAGGAGCCGGTGCCTTCGGTCACCGTGCCCAGCTGGTTGGTGATGACTTGAGTGGCCCCCAGTTGCAGCGCCTCTTCGGGGTTGCTGGCAACAAGAACATAGCCACCGTTGCTCTGACGCTGTGCTTGCAACCCGCTGTTGGCGAGCAGACGGTCGAGGCCTTCCTCGATGCTGTACGAGCCTTCTAGCCCGGCGGTGTTGAGGTACCGGGCCTGCTCGGTGTCGAACGAAATAGTGACCCCCGCTTGCACGCCAAATTGGGTAAGGGCCTTGCCCAGCGGGCCAGCGGCGACCTGATAAGCCGTCTGGCTTTGCGCGCAGGCCTGAGTGGACATCAGTGCCAGGCCGGACACGCTGGCGAGGGATACACCCAATACCGCCAGGCGAACAGCGCGCGTTATTTTAGTTGTGGCATTGAGGGGGAGCGGGGGCATTCGGTGATCCTTGCATGGTCATGGCAGAAACGCGCTGCGGTCGCGGCTTATGTCATTGACGGATGAGAATCGAAATCAGCAAGGTTAAAGGCCAAAGCATTTTGCGCGTTCGCTTATGCCGGTTCGATACTGACCCAGTAACGGGTCAGATAACGCACCTTCACCGGTAAGGTCTTACCCAGGTTCTCCAGAACCGTTTCGGTGTCATCGATCCGAAAAGCCCCCGAGATACTCAAGTCTTGAACCGATGTTGCACAGCGCAGTACACCCGGACGATAGCGTCCCAGCTCCTCGACAAAGTCCCCCAGCCGCCAGTCATCTACGCTCAACATGCCTTTGACCCAGGCGGTGGAGGCGGAAGGTAAACGCTCGATCTCACCGGCGGCATCGCGATCGAAAGTGACTTGTTGCCCGGCTTCCAGCCGCAGTTGAAGATCAATGTGCCTGAGGGGGTGAATTTCCACGGCCGATTGCTCTACGCCGACCCGCGTCTGACCGGGTAATTGACGCACGCTGAAGCGGGTGCCAAGGGCGCGTATGCTGCCGTCTTCGGTGTGCACGATAAATGGGCGCAGGCCCGGGTCCTTGGCGGTCTGAACCAGAATCTCGCCCCGGTGCAGACGGATCAACCGCTGTTTGGCATCGAAGAGGATATCCAGCGCCGTGTCGCTGTTCAGTTCCAGTTGCGAGCCATCGTCCAGGCGCAGCGAGCGCCGCTCCCGGGTACCGGTGCGGTGTTCAGCGAGCATCGAGCGATACGGTACGTGTTCAACCGCCAGCCATGTACTGCTGCCAACGGCCAGCAGCATGCCAAGCATTTTCAAGACATCACGGCGTTGAGCTTTCGCGGCATCCAGGCTGGAGAGGGCTGCTTTTGGCGGGATCATTGCCCATTGGCTTTGAAGCTTTTCGACCCGCGCCCAGGCGGCGGCGTGCTGCGGACAAGCCTGCAACCAAGCTTGCCAGGCCCGGGTCCGGGCCTCGCTGATGGCTCCGTCATTAAGCTGCACGTACCAGGTGGCAGCGGCCTCAAGCGTCTTCAAATCCGGAGCGCTGGACATCACTGTTCGACCAGCAGCAGGCAGCGGGTCATGGCGCGAATCAAATGGTTTTTGACCGTGGTGACCGATACACCGAAACGTTCAGCGGCGGCAACGTAGCTCAAGCCTTCGAGTTGCACCGCCAGAAAGATCTCACGCGTCCGGGACCCCAGCTCATCGAGCAGGTCGTCGATCGAGATCAGCGTTTCGATGATCGACAGGCGCACCTCTGGCGAAACATCCACAGGCTCCGGCCTTAATGCCAGCGCCTGCAGGTAAGCCTGCTCAATGGTGCGGCGGCGGACCTTATCGATCAAAAGCGAACGGGCAATGGTACTCAGATAACCTCGCGGCTCGCGGATAGGCGCGTCATGGCGCGCCGTCATGACACGCAGGAACGTGTCCTGAGCAAGATCGGAAGCATCCGCCGTATTGCCCAGCCGGACGCGCAACCAGCCTTTCAGCCAACTGTTGTGATCGCGGTACAACCGATGGACCACGGAATGGTCGAGCGCCGACATGATAATGCCACCATGCGTAAATGGTAATCGATCGCATTATTGTGATGATGGCATTTTTATGCAAGTGGGTTTTCTAACTGGGCCGGTCGCTAACGAATAGCTGGCTGTGCATAAAATCGATAAAGGTCCGCAGTCTCAGAGAAAGATGTTTGCTGGAGGGCCACAAAAGTCTGAACACGCCGGTGTGAACCGTATAGTCAGCTAACACCTGAACCAGTTGCTGGTTCTTGATGGCGTTAGCCGTCATGAAGTCAGGCAGGCAAGCAATTCCCAAACCTGAACACGCCACATCGACAATCACTTCGGTGGTGTTGCACACCAGGGTCTGAGGCAGCTCGAAATCCGGCTCTGCAGTCTCAATGCGCAGCGGCCAAGACTCGACTTTCCCTGTCGAAGGAAACTTGTGCAATAAACATGAGTGTGCAGAGAGATCCGACGGCCGTTTGGGTACACCGTGCTGTGCGAGATAGTCTGGAGACGCCACAATCTGGAGCTGAAAGCTCCCCAGCCTTTTAGAAATCAAACGCGAATCACCCGGCTCACCTGTCCGCAATACAGCATCGAAGCCTTCCTCAATAACGTCGACCATTCGATCAGAGAAATCGATATCGAGTTCTATTTCGGGGTAGGCGCGCATGAATTGAATGATGACGGGCATCACCAGGCTGCTGACGAGAGGCAAGCTGATTCGCAATTTCCCCCTCGGTTGCTCGCGGGTATTGCTTAGCTCCATTTCGGCGGCTTCAAGCTCCGCAAGTATCCGTCGGCACCGCTCAAGAAACAGTGAGCCTTCCAACGTCAGGGCAATACTGCGGGTGTTGCGCTGGAACAGGCGTACACCGAGCTTCTCCTCCAGCCTGGCAATGCTTTTACCGACGCCAGAGGAGGAAATACCTAATCGTTTCCCGGCTTCTGTGAAGCTTCGGGTTTCAGCCACCAATACGAAGAGTGAAATGCTGCCAAGCGATTCCAAGGGCTGCCCTCACTGCGGACACCAGCGTCCGATATGTTCGGATTATAGGCCTGTTTTTGTTTGCGGACGTAAGCCCTAACCTCTCGATGTGCCGATCACTGCGGACAACCGTGCGCTGTGAAGTGACACCTGCGCACATCAATCAGGAAAACATTCAGATGAATTCGACATGCAGCGTTCAGACGGCTCCCCCGTTACTGAAGTGGGTACAGCTGTTCGCAGCGTGCCTGACAGGCATTCTTATCCCGCTTTGCTTTACCGGGCCGGCAGTTGTTCTGTCTTCAATCAGCGCTGCCATGGGTGGATCTGCTGTCGAGCTCAGTTGGGTCGTCAACGCCTATATCCTGACCTATGGCAGCGCGATGATGGCCGCCGGGAGCCTGACAGATATTTACGGACGCAAGCGCGTATGGCTGATGGGACTGGTCATATTCGTGTTGTCTACCCTGGCTATTCCCTTCTCCTCCACGGTTGTGCAAATCGATATCCTGCGGCTTGTACAGGGGTTGGGCGGAGCAGCTGCTTTCGCCGGCGCCATGTCATCTCTCGCCCAGGTATTCCACGGCTCTGAACGCACCAGGGTTTTCAGTCTCCTTGGGACCACGTTCGGCATTGGATTAGCCTTCGGCCCCTTGGCTGCCGGGCTACTGGTCGACTCTGCCGGCTGGAAATGGACGTTCCACACTACGGCATTGATAGGTGTAGTGGGCTTCGTACTCGTCTGCGTGAGCGCGACGGAGTCTAAAGACCCGGCTAACAAGGGTATGGATTGGCCCGGTGCTCTCAGCTTCACGGCCGCACTCACCTTGTTTACCTACGGCATACTCCTCGCGCCTGAAGACGGTTGGGCCAGCCCAATCGTTTTGGGCAGTGTCGTCGGGGCGATCCTGCTGTTCATGCTATTCGTGCTGATAGAGCGCCGAACCAGTAGTCCGATGCTCGACCTTTCGCTATTCAAGCAATCCAGGTTTGTTGGTGTGCAGATTCTGGCAGCGAGCCCTGCATTCTTTTTTGTCGTCCTCATCATCATGCTCCCGGCGCGATTCATCGGAGTCGATGGGCTCAGTGCTTTGCAGACCGGACAAATGATGATTGCGCTGGCTGCACCCTTGTTGCTTGTGCCGTTTCTGGCGGCCCAGCTCGCGCGGCACTACACCTCAGGGATGCTCTCGGCGGTCGGGCTAATGCTGGTGGCAGTCGGACTGTTTTGGCTAGGTGTCGTGCTGGATGGCGGAGTCAGCAAGGCGGTAATGCCCATGGTGCTGATCGGCATGGGCATTGGCCTGCCTTGGGGTCTGATGGACGGCATGGCCGTTAGCGTGGTTGAAAAAGAACGTGCGGGCATGGCCACAGGGATTTTTAACGCCGTTCGCGTTTCCGCCGATGGCATTGCCATCGCCGTCGCCGGGGCGTTGCTGGCGACGTTCATTCAATGGGGGCTATTCGACGCCGCTACGGGTTTTGCACCGCATCAGATCATGGAAGCATCCAGCCGGGCAGCGCTCGGCGATCTGCAGAACGCCAACAGCCAACTCCCAGGGCAGTCAGAACTTTTGCGCCACGAGTACGCCAACGCGTTTCGACACCTGCTTTTCATCTTGGGTGCTGGCAGCGTACTCACGGCAGTAGCAGTGTTCGCAACACTCGGTCGAGTTAGCGCGCATGACCCTCAACCCGTAGAGAGGGTGAGTCCCTTGATCGCAGCCGACCGCGAGTGATCGGCGCAGACGCCGTACGTTGGCCTGATCGCTCCAGCACAACGAGCTAACGGTATTGGAAGGGGGGCAAGTCTTAAAAAAAGGCATCCATCACATCGCTGTGACCGTGCGAGCCGCCGGATGCTCATCGCACTTTGGGAATACCACCACGGTGTGACGTAGCCTTAAAGGTCATGGCTGCCTGGGTTGCTGTCGACGACAGCGCTTTGCTCGATCTTTTCTACGCCTGTGGATAGTTTGGGTCGAGACTCGATTTTTCGGGAGTTCTGCGGCTGTGGATGAAATTATCCACCGGTGGAAATCCGTGGTTTTCCACAGACAGTTGCGTGGGTTTTGGATTTTTTAAGACCCAGGCCGGGCGGCTTTGCAGCCCTGTTTGGGTGGATCCGCGTGGCAGAGCAGATTGTGAGAGTCTTACGGATGTACGCTTGCTTTACTGCGGCACTTTAAAAGCCAAAGCAGTGTCAGCACCGTCGGCCAAAACAACGTGTTGAGAACGTCGTGAGCGCTTGCCTGCCAGCGCCAGTATCCGAAGCTTGCAATATCATCTTGCCGGTCTACCCACTCGCCAGCACACGCAATGATGAAAACACCCAGCCAGCCAAGGTATGGCCTGAATCGTCGGATGCCAACGGTCAACGTTAAATAGACCGCCATGCCCACATAGATATGCAGCGCGTCTTTTGACAGTCCGGTTGCCGACACAATGGCGAGCTTGATGCTTTGTGCGGTTGAGATATCCATGTCAATTCTTCCTCTCTGCGCCAGTGCCAGGCTTCGACTTCATTCGAGTAACGTTAACTCTAATCTGCCTTTTGTTGCGCGCATCGGTGAGGCCGGCCACGGGGTAGTTGCCGAACGAGGTCAGTTCTTCGCGACCATTGGGTTGGACTAAAAGGTAGAGGCTGTCGCCGTTGAAAAGCTTGTAGGCGCGGTCGGTGGGCTTGGCTGAGCGGCAAGCCGAATCGGAGAGTGGGGTAATGGTGCGCGAGATAAGGGGCTTTCCCCTTTGTCGAATGACCTTACCCCTAGCTTTATCCTTACAGCAGTGGGTATCCATAAGACTTTGGCGGAATCCCACAGAACCCCAAAACGAAAAAACCCGCCAGAAGGCGGGTTTTTCGGGGGTTTCAGAGATTTTGAAAGCCTTCTCTGAAACCTTGTGTGGTGCCGGCACCAAGAGTCGAACTCGGGACCTACTGATTACAAGTCAGTTGCTCTACCAACTGAGCTATACCGGCGTTATGGGCGAGGAGTATACGCGGATGTTTGGGCTTGTAAACCCCTGATAACTGACTATTTTCATGATTCGGGCCGGTGTTCGCTCAAGTCTGGGTGCGAGTACTGGACTGCACTGTCACGGTATCGACTCCGGACCTCGGAAAAGTCGGGGGATTGTGGGCAAACCCCAGCTCAAACAGTGTGCCGCTGTCATTGCTCACCACGCGTACCTGTCCGCCATGCAAGTGCATGATCGAATGCACGATCGCCAATCCCAGGCCGCCGGAGTCACCGGGTTGGGCGCGTGACGGGTCGACCCGGTAAAAGCGGTCGAACAGTTTGTCGATATGTTGCGGGTCAATCGCCGGGCCAAGGTTGTGTACCCCAATCCAGCCATATTCGGCATCGTCGTGACGCAGCAGGCGTACGGTCGAGCCGGGTTGTGCATGGCGCACGGCGTTGGCCAGCAGGTTGCCCAGCGCCCGTTGCAGCAGTTGCAGGTCGGCTGTCAGGGGGCCGCCGAGCTGATTGTCCAGTCGTAACTGACGGTCTTCGGCCAGGGCCTCGAAGTATTCACACAATCCGTCACCCACTTCTCCAAGATCCAGCACGTGCAGCTGCAAGGGGCGTTGACCGTGCTCGGCGCGGGCGAGAAACATCAGGTTTTCGGCCATGCGATTGAGGCGTTCGTACTCTTCGATATTCGAGGCCAGCACTTCCTGATATTCGGCCGCGCTGCGTGACTGGTTCAAGGCCAGGCTGTTGCTGCCCAGCAGGTTGTGCAACGGCGTGCGGATTTCATGGGCCAGGTCGGCGGAGAACTGCGACAGCCGTGCAAAGCTGTCTTCAAGCCGTGCGAGCATGGCGTTGAGTGCCTGCACGGGTTCTTTGAGTTCGGCCGGTACGTGGTCTGCGCTCATGCGTTGGTCGAGGCTGCGCGGGTCGATACCGGCCATGGCCCGGGCCAGGTCGCGCAGAGGCGTGAGACCGCGACGCAACAGCAGCAGGCCAAGGCCGAAAGCCATCAATGCACCGAATCCCACAGCGCCATACAAACGCATGCGATAGCTGGCGAGCATTTGCTCACGCTCATCAAGGCGCTTGCCCACCGTGACGCTCAAGGTTTCTCCTGCCGGGCCTTGCGCCATACCTGCCAGCAGCACTGTCGCGCCTACCGTTTTGATATCGGTGCGTTGTGGTGCCCGTGCTTGAGCAATCGGTGGTACGTCCGGCAAGGCTTGTTGGTGCGGATTAATCGCAATCAACGGGCTGCCGTCCTCACGTTTGACCAGCAACACGCTGTCCAGGTTGCCCAGCATGTTTTGATACAACCGTGGGCGTTCTTGCAGGGCTTCGAGGCTGTCGCTGTCATGCAACAGGGCGCGTACCTGCTCAAGGCGCCCCAGCAGAGCCTGATCGTCACGCCATGCCAGTTCGGAGGCCAATGAGCGATACAGAAACACCCCGATCAGACTCATCACCAATGCGCAGGTCAAAGCAATTGCCAGCGCCAGGCGCCAGGCAATGGACTTACTCATCGGGCGCTTCCAGCTGATACCCGACGCCGCGCACGGTATGGATCAGTTTGGGCATGTAGGGATCGTCGACCTTGGCGCGCAAGCGCCGCACGGCGACTTCGACCATATTGGTGTCGCTGTCGAAATTGAGGTTCCAGACCTGGGACGCGATCAAGGTGCGCGACAAGACTTCGCCCTGACGGCTGGCCAGCAGTTGCAGAAGCGAAAATTCTTTGTTGGTTAGGCTGATGCGTTGTCCGCCCCGGCTGACGCGGCGGCGCAGCACGTCGATTTCAAGGTCGGCGATGGCATACGACTCGGCCTCGCGCATGGGGCCACGGCGCAGCAAGGTGCGTACCCGGGCGAGCAACTCGGCAAAGGCAAAGGGCTTGAGCAGATAATCGTCGGCGCCCAGTTCGAGGCCGCGCACGCGGTCTTCGATAGCGTCCTTGGCGGTCAAAAACAGTACGGGTGTGGCGCCGCGTTGGCGAATCAATTGCAATAGTTGCCAGCCATTGAGCCCCGGCAGCATCACGTCGAGGATGATCAGGTCGTATTCCTGCTGCTCGACAAAGTAACGGCCGTCCAGCCCGTTCAGCGCCACATCCACCGCAAAGCCTGATTCTTTAAGGCCTTTGGCCAGGAAATCTGCCGTCTTGGCTTCATCTTCAACCACTAACAAACGCATCGCACACCTCGATCAATCGTTAGCACAGGCTAGGCGCCTTCGGGGGCGTTGCCTATTACAAACTTGTAATGCAACTGACGGGGTTCTGACGAAGGTCGTTGGTTAAGGTGGGCTCATTCCTACAGGAGCTAGCCAATGATGCTGAAAACCTTGTTGTTGTGGACTGCCGTTGGTGTTGCCGGCACCGCCCAGGCAGCACCGAATCTGGTGCGTCATGCCGACCTGGATCTGGCCACCGCCCGTCAACTGGCTGACGCCACGCTTATGCATTGCACCGGCGCGCTGAGCGTGCTCGATCGCGGTGGCAATGTGCTGATAGCGATGCGTCCGGAGGGTGTTGGCTCGCACAACCTGCTGGCCAGCCAGCGCAAAGCCTATACCGCGCTTTCGACCAAAACCCCGACCCGTTTGTTTGCCGAACGAGCGCGCGCCAATGCTGAAGCGAACAACCTCAACTCCATCGCTGAGTTGTTGCTGCTGGGCGGTGGTGTGCCGTTGTTTGCCGAGGGTGAACTGGTCGGCGCGATGGGGGTGGCGGGCGCTGGAGGGGCTGAGCAAGACGAAGCCTGCGCGCTAAAAGCGGCGAAACAGATTGGCCTGACTATTCAACGCTGAGTTGATTATTTTTTAACCATGACTAAAGGATGACCGATGAAAACGTTGCGAATGACGGTGCTGGCTATGAGCCTGAGCGCCTTGTCGAGCCTGACACTGGCGGCTGGCAACCCTTTGAGCGTGCATGTACTCAACCTGGAAAACGGTCTGCCATCACCGGGCGTCAATGTCACGCTGGAAAAGCATGTGGGGCAAGACTGGCAGCCGCTGGCGCAGGGCGTGACCAATGAACAGGGGCGTATCGGCGAACTGTTCCCGGCCAGGCAAACCTTTGAGGCGGGGCAGTATCGGGTGGTGTTTAAAACCGGTGAATACTTCAAAAACGCTGGCCGCGAGACGTTCTTCCCGGAAATACCGGTGATTTTTGAAGTGAAAAACGCCGATCAGCACTACCACATTCCGCTGCTGCTCAGCCCTTACGGCTTCTCGACGTATCGCGGGTCGTAGAGCGCTCCCTCACCCGGATCGATAAGACTCGGGTGAGAATGCTTGTTCAAGTTATCCACAACGCTGCGCGATCAACATCAGATTGCGCGGCGTCAGATGGCTGTCGCAGAACTCGCCAATCTCAACCTCATAGCCGTTCTCCACCATAAACAGCGCCCGATCCAGTACCAGCCACAGTTCCAGCGGGCGACGGAAAAGGCCGCGTACCAGCTCCAGATTGCGCACCTGGGCCAGGCGCGCCCAACCTGCCGCTTCAAGGGCGGGCCAGTCTTCAGCGCCGGTTGTGGATAAGTTTTTCAGCGCTGCCAGGTCTTCGCAGTATTCGGCAAACGGTTTGTTCAGCCAAGTGCCGGGCAGCGAGGGTGTGGATAAGTATTCATCGCACTGACGGCGCTGGCGTTGCCACACATCAAAGCCCAGCCGCCGCGCCATCGATTCGTCGCGCTGGCGCCGCACGCGGCTGCCAGCGGTCACGGTTTCACTCATGGGCAGGCTCAGGTCTTCCTGCGACAGCTGCAAGCCTGATGCTGTGGCGGCTGTGGATAACGCCTGATAGTGCGACGCGCTGATGCGGTTGTAACAGCAGGGCGACACGGCAAGTTGTGCACAGCCTGCCGCGCTTGCCAGTTGCAGCAGACGGACATGCAAATCGCCGCAGGCATGCAGCGCCACAGGTGTCATCCGGGGTGTGAGCTGCAAGGCGGCGTCGGGTGCGAGCACATCCTGCTGAACATGACGGGCCGGCAAGTGATGGCGCTGGCTCAGACCCTGGCCGGATTCGATCAGTGCCGGGTCATATTCCAGGCACGTCAGTTGCTGCCCGGCGCTCAGCAGCCGACGCCCCAAATGGCCTTTGCCCGAACACCAGTCCAGCCAGTGGGCAGGTGCTTGCTTGAAGGTCAGGCTTTGGGCAAAGGCTTCAATTTGTTGCCATTTGCGGCCCGGCACGTCCACCTGCAAGCGCTGGTTAGCGGGCGCAAGCACCTGTGTCGGCAGCCGCTCAACCGAACTCAGGGCGCAGGAAATGGCGGCCAGTTCGGGGAATGGCGCAGGGGCGGGCACGTGCTGGGGATGGTTGTGGCTGGTTTCGGCGTCTTGCAGCGAACGCTGGCGCAACCACTGCGCCAGTTCGGGGTGCTGCGCTTCCCACGGCACATTCAGATGAGTGAAGGGCCGTGGGCGCCACAGGTGCTGGTGTTCATGCAGAAAGGCGTCCAGTGCCTGGAAGCGGGCGAGCAGAGCCTCGCCACGCAGCACTTGAGGTTTAGCGTCCTTGGCAGGCATCGACGCGCAACCAGCGCTCCAGCAGTTTGAAGCCCTGAATCAGTACGAACGACATCACCAGGTAGATCATCCCGGCGGTCAGGAACATGTCCACCGTCAGGTAGTTGCGGGCAATGATGGTGCGGGTCATGCCGGTCAGTTCCAGCAAGGTCACGGTACTCGCCAGCGAGCTGGCCTTGAGCATCAGGATCACTTCGTTGCTGTAGGCCGGCAGGCCGATGCGTGTGGCACGTGGCATGACGATGTGCACCAGGGTTTTGAAGCGAGACATGCCCAGGGCACGTGCAGCTTCGATTTCACCCGGTGGGATGGCCTGGATTGCGCCACGCAGAATCTCGGCAATATAGGCCGCCGTGTGCAGGGTCATGGTGATGATCGCGCACCAGAACGGGCTGCGCAGATAGGGCCACAATGCGCTTTCACGCACCATGTCGAATTGCGCCAGGCCGTAATACACCAGGAACAGCTGAATCAGCAGGGGCGTGCCCCGGAAGAAAAAGATGTAGGCATAAGGCAGCGCACGCACGTACCACAGCCTGGACGAACGGGCGATGCCCAGCGGAATCGCCACAATCAGACCGGCGAGAACCGAGATGGCCGTCAGCTCCAGCGTCAGGGTCGCACCCTGAATCAGCTTGGGCATCCACTTGAGGATGATTTCCCACTCCATTACGTCCTCCTCACAAAGCCGCGCGCAGCGCGTTTTTCAAGCACGTGCATCGTGCCCATGGCCAATACGGTCAGGCCCAGGTACATCACGGCGGCCACCATGTAGAAGGTGAAAGGGTGTTTGGCGAAGGTCACGGCGTTCTGGGCCTGGCGCATGATTTCTTCCAGACCGATCACCGATACCAACGCGGTGTCTTTCATCAGGATCATGAACAGGTTGCCCAGGCCGGGCAGGGCGATGCGCCACATTTGCGGCAGGATCAGTTTGCTGAAGATCCGTGGCTTGGACATGCCCAGGGCCATGCCCGCTTCGCGGTGACCTTTGGGAATGGCCAGAATGGCACCGCGAAACACTTCGGTCGCATAGGCACCAAAACACAGCCCCAGCGCGATCACACCCGCCGCGAAAGCGCTGAGGGTGAGTTCGGGCATGCCGATGGCTTCGCCGATGGCACGGACCAGGTTCACGCTGCCGAAGTAAATCAGCAGCACCCAGAGCAGCTCGGGCACACCGCGAACCAGCGTTGAATAAGTACCGCCCAGCCACCTTAAAGGTTTGAGGGGGGAGGTTTTGGCCAATGCACCGAGCAACCCGAGCACCAGGCCAAGACACAGCGCAGTCAGTGCCAGTTTGACGGTCATCAGCGCCCCGGCGGCAAGCGCCGGGCCGAATCCGTATAAATCGATAGTCATGGGTTAGGCAGGCTTTGCTAGGGACCGGCGCAACCCTGGGGCGCGCCGGTCAGGCAGGTCAGTAGATGCTGAACGGGAAATACTTGTCGTTGATCTTCTTGTACGTGCCGTCTTCAACGATTTGCTTGAGGGCCAGGTTCAGCTTGGCGCGCAGTTCGTTGTCGCCTTTACGCAGCGCGATCCCAACCTTGTCATCTTCGTTGACGGGCTCGCCTTTGAACTCATAAGGCTGGCCAGCCGGGCTTTTCAGCCAGTCAAAGTTGGCGTACTTGTCAGCCAGCAGTGCATCGACACGGCCGGATGTCAGATCGAGGTAGGCGTTTTCCTGGGTGTCATATAAGGAGACGGTCGCGTCCGTGCCCAGGTTGTCTTCCAGCCAGGTTGCGGCCTGGGTAGAACGCTGGGTGCCCAGGGCCTTGCCTTTGAGCGACTCGAGGTCGGTTTTGAAATCGACTTTTTTCGGTGCGATGAACTGCTGCTTGTTGGAGTAGTACGGGTCGGTAAAGTCGACGGCTTGCTTGCGTTCGTCAGTGATCGACAAGGACGACACGATGAAGTCGTACTTCTTGGCGTTCAGCGCCGGGATGATGCCATCCCAGTCCGAGGTCACGATTTCGCACTCGGCTTTCATTTTGGCGCACAGGGCCATGGCGATATCCGGGTCGAAACCGACCACCTCGCCGCTGGCGTTCTTGTTATTGAACGGTGGGTAAGCACCTTCAATCCCGACTTTGTACTTATCAACAGCCAAGGCGTTGGCACTGAACACCAGCGAGGCGGCAGCGGCCAGGAGAAGCTTTTTATAGTTCTGCATTCGGGTTGCTCCGTTAGCGATTGCTGGACATGAATTGTTTGCAGCGCGCCGAAACCGGGTTATCGAAAACCTGTTCAGGCGACCCTTGCTCTTCGATCAGGCCTTGATGCAAAAACACTACTTCGGTGGACACTTGACGAGCAAAGCTCATCTCATGGGTGACCAACAGCATAGTGCGACCTTCGTCGGCGAGTGCGCGGATCACACTAAGTACTTCTTGAACCATTTCTGGGTCAAGTGCTGATGTCGGCTCATCGAACAGAATCACTTTGGGCTGCATGGCCAGCGTACGGGCAATGGCGGCACGCTGTTGCTGTCCGCCGGACAGTTCGGACGGGTAGGCATGACGTTTGTCAGCGATACCGACCTTGGCCAGCAATGCTTCTGCCACCACGATGGCTTCAGCCTTGCTCTGGCCCAGTACACGACGCGGCGCCTCGATCACGTTGTCGAGGATGGTCATGTGCGGCCACAGGTTAAAGTTTTGAAACACGAACCCCAGTTCGCTGCGCATGCGATTGATCTGTTTGCCATCGGCAGCAACCAGTTCACCATTTTTGGCTTTTTTGAGCTTGAGCTCTTCCCCGGCGACCAGGATCTGGCCCTCGTGGGGGTTTTCCAGCAGGTTGATACAGCGCAGCAGGGTGGACTTGCCGGAACCGGAAGAACCCAGGATCGAGATCACGTCGCCGTCGCGTGCGGTCAGCGAGATACCTTTAAGTACCTCAAGCTCGCCGTAGCGTTTGTGCAAGTTGCGGATTTCAAGCGCGGGCGTGGCCAAAGCCATGTGCGGTCCTCATTGTGTTCGGTGCGATCCTGCTGTTGGGCTGCCTTCCTGGCGATGGCCAAGCTAGCATAGGGTCGCAATGGCAACCAGCCGCCTCAACGGGGCAAAAGGCAGGAGGGTGGTCGTTTGTCGCATCGTTACAGCAGACTGTCGCGCCGACAACAACCGACCCCGTGTTTTGCCGTTTGGCCAGACAGGTGTCGCGTAAAAAAGGTCGCGATGTTGCCAGCTTTGGCCCGGTGTTGGAAGCGCGAACCTACTAAAGGTTGTAGATGTGCACTGCTTTTGCGCCATATGAGCAAAATTGGGTATTTTTAGTGCGCGGCACTACACGTAACTGAGTGTTACGGTAACGGATTGGCAAAAAGCCATGACACTCAATGGCTTGCAGATCAGGTAGCGATCCTTTGCAGCCCGCGCAAACCGTAGGGCGTGAGTTTTCTGGCGCACTTATTGCGTAAATAATTCGAAACGCCCCGTTGGTTACTTTTTACGAGAAGGTAATCAGGCGGCGCTCGGAATGGCTTTCACTGTAAAGGTAGTCCCAATGAGCAATACGCAAACCTCTAACGGCCTGGAGCAAGGGCTCAAGCCACGGCATGTCACCATGCTGTCGATTGCCGGGGTCATCGGTGCCGGTTTGTTCGTCGGTTCTGGACACGCGATTGCGCAAGCGGGCCCCGCTGTACTGCTGGCTTATGCCGCTGCAGGCACGCTGGTGGTGCTGGTCATGCGCATGCTGGCCGAAATGGCCGTTGCTTCACCGGACACCGGTTCGTTTTCGACGTATGCCGACCGTGCCATCGGCCACTGGGCCGGCTTCACCATTGGCTGGCTGTACTGGTGGTTCTGGGTACTGGTGATTCCACTGGAAGCCGTCGCGGCTGCCAGCATCCTGCATGCCTGGTTCCCGGGTACGGCGATCTGGGTCTTCACCCTGGTCATTACCTTGTTGCTGACCGCCACCAACCTGTTCAGCGTCAAGAACTACGGCGAGTTCGAGTTCTGGTTTGCGCTGGTCAAGGTGTTGGCGATTATTGGCTTCATCGTGCTGGGCGTCCTGGCAGTGATGGGCCTGCTGCCCACCAGCGAAGTCAGCGGCGTGTCACACCTGGTCGATACCATCGGCTTCATGCCCAACGGCATGGGTGCGGTACTGGCGGCCATGCTGACCACCATGTTCTCGTTTATGGGCACTGAAATCGTCACCATCGCGGCGGCGGAGTCCAAAGACCCAAGCAAACAAATCACCAAGGCAACCAACTCGGTGATCTGGCGGATTGGCTTGTTCTACCTGGTGTCGATTTTCCTGGTGGTGGCCCTGGTGCCATGGAACGACCCGAGCCTGACCCAAGTGGGTTCTTATCAGACGGTGCTTGAGCGCATGGGTATCCCAAACGCCAAGTTGATCGTCGACATCGTGGTGTTGATCGCGGTCACCAGCTGCCTCAACTCGGCGCTCTACACCTCGTCGCGGATGCTGTTCTCCTTGAGCAAGCGCGGTGACGCACCGGCGGCCGCCAAGCGCACCAACGCCAGCGGCACGCCTTACTGGGCTGTGATGATGTCCACCGGCGCTGCCTTTTTGGCCGTGTTCGCCAACTATGTGGCGCCGGCGGCTGTGTTCCAGTTCTTGCTGGCCAGTTCCGGCGCCATCGCCCTGCTGGTGTACCTGGTGATTGCCGTGTCGCAACTGCGCATGCGTCAAAAACGTGTGGCCCAGGGCGAGAAAATAGCCTTCAAAATGTGGTTGTTCCCGGGCCTGACCTGGGCGGTGATCGTCTTCATCGTGGCCATTTTGACGCTTATGCTGTTCCAGGAAGCGCACCGAGTGGAAATCATGGCCACCGGCTTGCTGAGCGCACTGGTGGTAGCGGCTGGCCTGCTGGTGGCACGTCGTCGACGTATTGAGAAACTGGGGGCAACGGTACTTAACTGAGGCCAGGAAGGCGCACACGGTTAAGGCCATACTCGAGCCGTCATCCTTAGGGATGGCGGTTTTTTTTGCCTTTGAAACCAGTTATCGACGACCGCTGATCACTATTTCGCCAATAATTCTCAGTGAGTGAGAATCCAATTTCAGTTAATGGGAAACTCCGTGCACCCTGCAGGCAACAGCTAGGGGCCGATAATGAACTACAACACGCCAACTGATCGCTTGCTGCAAATCCTCGTCACCCTCGGACAATCCGGTGAGGCGATCTCCGCGAAAGAACTCTCTGAGCAACTGGCACAGCCGCTCAGCAGCACCTATCGCCACCTCAAGACCCTGTTGCGTTGGGGCCTCGCTGAAGAGAACGGCCAAGGTCGCTATCTGCCGGGGCCTGCCTGTTTGCAGCTGGCGAAAAAATTCGACCGTGAAGCGGTACTGGTCACGCTGGCCAAGCCAGAGCTCAAGCGCCTGGCCGAGCAAAGTCAGGAAAGCGTGGCGCTGATGGTGCCGAGCAATGGCCAGGCAATTTGCATCGAGCTGGTCGACAGCCCGCAACCCTTACGCTGCTGCTATCAGAAAGGTCTGGCTCAGCCGTTGCTGGTCGGTGCATCGGCACGGGTGTTGCTGGCGCATATGGATGAGGCTCAAAGCCTGTCCTTGCTCAAGGATCAGGGCGTCGAAGCCGAACAGTGCGCGCAGTACCAGCGCAGCTTTGTCGAAATTCGCGAACAGGGTTACGCCGTGAGCCTGAGCGAGATTGACGACGGCATTTGGGGCGTCAGCGCACCTTTGATCGACAGTCGTAATCGTCTGCAAGGCGCCATCAGTCTCATGGCCCCGGCTTTCCGTGCGCAACAGCGCAGCGAGCGCCTGATCCGCTGGACACAGGACGTAGCGCTGCGCCTGAGCGCCCGGCTCGACTGAATTAGATTGGAGCTTCAACCATGACTGTAATGTCTGACATGTCACTCTGGACAGGTCGCATCGATGCGGGCGAAGGGCAGGGCGCGTTGCGCTGGCACCAGTGGGTCAAGCCCTTGGCAGCCGACCAGCCCGCAGGCACCGTGCTGATCGGCCTGGCCAGTGATGAAGGGGTTAAACGCAACCAGGGCCGCACCGGTGCCCACCAAGGCCCGTCGGCACTGCGCAAGGCGCTGGCCAACCTGGCATGGCACGGTCACACCGCGTTGTATGACGCGGGCGATGTGGCTTGCGTGGGCAGCGACCTTGAAGGCGCACAACAGCGCTACGCGCACCATGTCAGCCAGGTGCTTGATCAAGGGCACTTGCCGCTGGGCCTGGGCGGTGGCCACGAAATCGCATTTGCCAGTTTTAGCGGTCTGGCTGACCACTTGCGTCGCCAAACGCCACGCCCGCGCATCGGCATTCTCAATTTCGATGCGCACTTTGATTTGCGCCACGCCGAGCAAAGCAGTTCCGGCACGCCTTTTCGTCAGATCGCCGAATACTGCCAGCGCGCAGACATGCCGTTCGCCTATTGCTGTCTGGGTGTGAGTCAGTTGAACAACACCCAGGCGCTGTTCGAGCAGGCCGGGCGACTGAACGTGAGCTATCGCCTCGATCGGGACATGAACAGCTGGAACATGCCCGCGATAGAAGCGTACCTGGACACCTTCTTGCGTGACATCGATCACCTGTACCTGACGCTTTGTCTCGATGTTCTGCCCGCCAGTCAGGCACCCGGGGTAAGTGCTCCGTCTGCCCACGGGGTGGACATGCAAATCGTTGAGCACCTGGTGCGCCGTGCCAAGGCCAGCGGCAAATTGCGTATGGCAGACATTGCCGAGCTCAACCCGAGCCTGGATATCGATAACCGGACCGCCCGCATTGGTGCGCGCTTGCTTGCCAGTCTGATGGATTAAGTTTTTCCGGACCTCCCTGAAACCGCTTGTTGAATCATAAGAAAAAGAGAAATTCGCCATGCTGACATTCGAACTGGATGCACTGAGCACCCTCGCTCTCGCATTGCTCCTGCTGGGCCTGGGCGCCCAGTTAAAAAAACACAGCTACTGGTTGCGCCAGCTTTGCGTGCCGGCCCCCGTGATTGGTGGTTTTGGATTCGCACTGTTGATCTGGTTGCTGCGTGATCAGCAACTGCTCAACCTGACCCTCGACACCAGCCTGCAAGTGCCACTGATGGTGGCGTTTTTCACCACGGTGGGTCTGGGAGGCAGCCTTGGGCTGTTGCGCAAAGGCGGCAAGCTGCTGTTTATCTACCTTGGGGCCTGCTGGGGCCTGGCGTTGCTGCAAAACGTAGTAGGTGTCAGCGTGGCCAAAATGTTGGGCATTGACCCTTTGCTGGGGATCATGGCGGGGGCGGTATCGCTTGAAGGTGGCTTCGGTGCGGCTGCTGCGTTTGGCCCCATCGCTGAAAACCTGGGGGCGGTAGGCGCAACCACCGCGGCACTGGCCTCGGCTACGTTCGGGATGGTAGCGGGAGGTCTGCTGGGCAGCCCTTTGGCCCGCTGGTTGATCGAGCGCAACAAACTCAAGGTTCAGGCCGATGATGCCGGCAGCCTGAAAGCCTTTGAGCACACAGAGCAGACCACGCCCACCGCTCTGGATGCACCGACGCTGCTGCGTCTGCTGACCTGCATCGTGGTGATCATGGTGCTGGGCTTCTGGCTTGGTGGCAGCCTGCAACAGCATTTGGGCATTGTGCTGCCCAGCTATGTAGGTGCGATGTTCGTGGCGATTATCTTGCGCAACCTCAACGACCGGACGCAGGTGCTCGACGTTCCGGACCATGCCGTCAGCACGATTGGTGATGTAAGTCTGGGCATGTTCCTGACCATGGCCATGATGAGCCTGAAATTCTGGGAACTGGAAAAGCTCGGGTTGCCGCTGCTGGTGATTCTGGTGGTGCAAGTGGTGATCATGATCCTGCTGTGTATTTTCGTGCTGTTCCGCGCCTTCGGCCGCAACTACGATGCCGCAGTACTGTGTGCAGGGTTCATGGGGCACGGGCTGGGTGCAACCCCGAATGCCGTGGCCAACATGGGCGCCATCTGCGATCACTACAAAGTCTTCTCGTACAAAGCGTTCATCATCGTGCCGTTGTGCGGTGCCGTGCTGATCGACATCGTGGCAATCCCGTTGATCACCTGGTTTATCAACGCCTTCAGCTAAGGCGCCGCACCGGGACAGTCAGCGAATGCGGGCTTCGACCAGCGCCTGCTCGCGGTCGAGCTCGGCGCGCAGCTCATCCTCGGTGGGCAGAACGAGGGTGTACTTGCTGGCGAACAATTGCTCATTGCCGTGCAGCACTGAATAGCGCACCACCGAGGCATCCTTTTGTGCGCACAGGATGATGCCGACGGTGGGGCTGTCTTCGGGGCCGCGTTTGAGATCGTCGTAGAGACGCACGTACATGTCCATTTGGCCAATGTCCTGATGGGTCAGCTCGCCGCGCTTCAGGTCGAAAATCACAAAGCACTTGAGCAGGTAGTTGTAGAACACCAGATCAACGTAGAAGTCTTTGCTTTCTGTGCTGATGCGTTGCTGACGGGCAACGAACGCAAAGCCTTTGCCCAGCTCCAGCAAGAACCCTTGCAAGTGGTCGATCAGCGCTTGTTCCAGTCCCGTCTCGAACAGCCCCGCTACCGTGGGCATGCCCAGGAACTCCAGCAGCACCGGATCACGTACGAACTCACGTGGACTTCTGTTCAGCGGCTCCAGATTGGCACTCGCCTCCTGCTTGATCGCCGGGCGGTCCTGACTGACCAGAAGACGTTCGTAATACAGCGTGCCGATTTGCCGTTCCAGCGCCCGTGTTGACCAATTGAGTGTCGCGCACTCATCCATATACCACTGGCGTGCTTGAGGGTTGTCGACTCGCAGCAACGTACGGTAATGGGTCCAGCTCAATTCGGTACGCACTGCGTTCCAAATCGGGAAGGTCTGATAAAAGCTACGCATGTGCCGCAGGTTGCGCTCATCAAAGCCCTTCCCGAACTCTGCCGTCAGTGCTTTGGCCAGGGTCGGGAGCAACTGCTTGCCATAGGCGGCCCGTGCGGCACCTGCCTGCTCGTACTCGATGATGTGTCGCCCCATGTTCCAGCAGGTTTGTACCTGCAGCGTATCGACAGCACGCAGGGCTTTGTGCCGGGCCTGGCGGATCAGTTCGCTCAGGGTGCTCAGCAGTGGTGAAAGAGAGGAGTCCTGGAGGGTTGGCCGGGTCATGGTGCCTTCTGTTTCAGGTTGGGAAGGTCACCGAGGATGTCAGCAAGCGGGCACTGGCTGGGCTGGTATTGGCGTGGGAAATCTCAGCTTTGATGCCAGTAAAGTGGCTGTCTTCAAGAAAGATCACAGCTATGTAAATCGGTGCATATTGATCTGGGCTTGTAAGAGCTGGCCAGTAACGATCAAGGCCGGAATACATTGCTTCGCTGCGCTTTAGCAACCAATGACCCCGCTCACCTGCGCCCCCCGGCACAGAAAGTGCAATAACGCTGCTGGGTTCGGCTACAAATAAACAGCATGCTTCGCTTCATTTCCGGCACAGGCTATCTACCCTGTGCTTGTCCCGATTTTTTCAAAAGGTGCCGCGATGCTCGAATTACGCCCCAATTGTGAATGCTGCGATTGTGACTTGCCGCCGGAATCGCCTCTGGCGCGGATTTGCTCATTCGAGTGCACTTTTTGCGCGTCGTGCTCGGAGCAGAAACTGGGTGGTTTGTGCCCTAACTGTGGAGGAGAGCTGATGGTGCGGCCGCGCAGGCCAGGCAACAAGCTGGCCGACAATCCGCCCTCGACCGTTCGGGTGAACAAGCCTCAAGGCTGCTCCACGGGACGGGAAGGCTGATGTTCTACGCACCCTGGCAACTCAAATCCTGTGGCCACCGCAGGCTGCGATAAAGGGCTGCAAGACCTTCGCTTGTGTTCCAGAGCGGACCCAGTCCTGGCTGCCGGCGACGATTACAGGACGTTGCTGATGACCTGCCCCGGTGCGCGGGGCATCAGCTCACCGTTCAACAACCACTCCAGCGCAATCGGCCATAAGCTCTTCTGAAAACGGCTATGGAAAAACGCGAAATGACCAATGGATGTTTCGCCGATGTCTGCGGGATTTATCCGTAGATGTGTGCGAGCGCTGGCGCTGAAATAACTCAGAAGGCGCTCGATGGCCGCCACCGTACCGAAAGGATCGTCGCTCAGGCTGATGGCGAGGGTTTTAGCGTTCACGGAGGCAAAGGGCAGGGGTGTGTGACGGCGGGCGCTGGGGAGTGTTTCGTAGCGTGTGCCGAAGGCGCTCCAGTCTTTGACCACGCCCGCCGGAGTGTCTTCGAGCCAGCCCAGGCGCTTGCCCGGAAAATAGCCGCACAGGCGCGTGAGCAGCGGCATGAAGGCGTGCCACTTGGCGAGCATCTGCCAGCGTTGGTCGGGAGCATAGTCACGCCAGTGGGCAAATTGCGCGCCCACGGTCACCAGGTGGCGAATAGCCTGTCCGGACGCCGCCAGCCCCGCTGCACAGCCGCCGAAGCTGTGACCGACGACATCGGTCGGCTGGCCGGGGAATTCGCGCTGTGCGCGCTTGAGGAGGGCTTCAAAGTCCAGTGATCCCCAATCCGACCATGACGCCTCGAAGCCGCGCAGCGATCCGTGACGTGAGGCCCCGATGCCGCGATAGTCGAACAGCATCACGTCCAGGCCGTGACTGAACAGGTAATCGGCAAATCGTGCGTAGTAGCCACACCGCACCGAGGTGGCGGCGTTGATGATGACCACTGCGCGCGTGGCGTCTGGCGCAGGGTGGCGCCATTCAAAGCCGCCCAACCGATAGCCGTCAGCCGCGGACTCGGTAAACGCCCGGCTAACGGTATGTGGCAGGGCTGCGGTCAGAGGGTGTTCCGGGCGTTGCGTTCTAGCAGCAAGCGCGACGCTTCAACGTAGTCTTTCTGGAAGGCCGGGGTTTCGATCCAGGCCACAGCTCTGTCTTCGTCATCGCCATGCACGGCGATACGGTATTCGATCAACAGGCCCATCAGGAAATCCGTGGCCGGCTCTTCTTCCTCTTCCGAAATCACCAGCTCCAGCACCGGGTATTGCAAGAACACCATGCACATCGTCAGTTGGTTTTTGGCTTCAGCGGCTTTCATCGCCTGGAACAGGTCGTCGTAATCGGCCGGGTCAAAACCGTTTTCGAGGATGTCCTGAAAGTCGAACGTGCTGAGGTCGATCTTCACGTCATCGAACGGATTATCGATCAGGGAGCCCGCCGAAGGTTTGGCCGGTTTGGCTGTGCGGTTCTGCTTGGCTTTGGATTTGGCTCGCTGCGCGTTCTTTTGCTGTTTTTTGGGCGATGACATGCGATGTGTGTCCTTTGCAGGCTGAAGAGAGGATTGAACCCCATCTCTTTGCAATCGCCAAGAGAGGTGGCGCTGCGGGTATAAATCGCGCCCAACAAAAAACCCGCACTGGGCGGGTTTTTTGTTTGCTTTGAGGTGGTGTGAACACCACATCAAAACTGAATGTGGTGCCCAGAGACGGAATCGAACCGCCGACACGGGGATTTTCAATCCCCTGCTCTACCGACTGAGCTATCTGGGCAACGGGGCGCATTAGAAGCCTTTTTCGATGACCCGTCAAACACTTTTTTGAAAAATATTTAATTATTACCGTCGCTTACGGGCCAAACCCTTTAAAACCGGGATTATTCCGTTGGTGGAACATAGCCTTCGGCTTGGGCGTATTCTTCGCCGCTGAAGAACTTGTCCATTTCGCCCTGCAAATATTTGCGGTCTTCGGCGTTCATCATGTTCAAACGTTTTTCGTTGATCAGCAGGGTTTGGTGTTTTTGCCAGTCAGCCCAGGCCTTGGCCGAGACATGGTCAAAAATGTCCTGACCCTTGGCGCCAGGAAACGGAGGGCGCTCAAGCGCGGGCAGTTCTTCGTTGTACTTGCGGCAGATGATGGTGCGGGTCATGACAACTCTCCAGCGTTCAATAGGTCGGCTGCTCGTTTGAGCAGCTTCTTGACCGGGGCCGCCAGGCCCAGGCGCGGCGGGGTGGCGAGGTTATACCAGAGCCAGTCGGCCTCGGCCACGTGATGGCCGGACTCCTCGACGTGGACCAGCCACGGTTCGATGGCCAGTTGAAAATGGCTAAAAGTGTGGGTCAGGCCAGGCAGCTCGTGTTGCGTGCCTAGGGTCAGCGAGTGTTGCAGTGCCAGATGCTCGAGATCATTGAGGTCTTCCAGCTCGGGCAGGCTCCACAGGCCGCCCCACAGACCGGTCGAAGGGCGACGGTAAAGCAGGATCGCGCCTTCGGCATTGGCCAGCATGGGCATCAGTGTGCGTTTTTGCGGAATGGTTTTGCGTGGCTTGGGAATCGGGTAGCGGGTCTCAAGGCCCAGCAGGTGGGCTTCGCAGCCGCTTTCAAGCGGGCACAGCAGGCAGCTGGGTTTGCTGCGGGTACAGAGCGTGGCGCCCATGTCCATCATCGCCTGGGTGTAGGCGTTGACCCGGTCATGGGGCGTAAAGCGCTCGGCGGTGGCCCACAGCTGTTTGGCGACCTTGGGCTCGCCCGGGTAGCCCTCTTGCGCCGTGTAGCGTGCCAGCACCCGTTTGACGTTGCCATCGAGGATCGGCGCACGCAGGCCCATGCTCAGGCTGGCGATCGCGCCTGCAGTGGACAGGCCGATGCCGGGCAGCTCGACCAGCTTCTCGACATCCTGCGGGAACTCACCCGCATAGTCGGCAACCACGATTTTGGCGGTTTTCTGCAAGTTGCGGGCACGGGTGTAGTAACCGAGGCCGGTCCACAGGTGCAGCACTTCGTCTTCCGGGGCGGCGGCCAGCGCTTCAACCGTAGGCAGCGAGGCCATGAATCGGTCGAAGTAGTTCAGCACAGTGCTGACCTGGGTTTGCTGCAGCATGATTTCCGAGACCCACACCCGGTACGGGGTGATGCCCTGTTGCCAGGGCAGGTCGTGGCGGCCGTGGTGGTCATACCAATTGAGGACCGCCGTTGAAAACTGCTCATCTCTCATCGCTTGAACAACCCCCTGAGGGCGTCTTTCAGCTCGGGGCTGACTTTGTCCCCCAGTTTTTCTTCAAGTTTTTCGCTGATTTTGTTGCCTGTCACTTTGGCTGCCACCTTGCCCAGGCCGTCCTTGTCCAGACGGCAGGCCTTGGCGCCCAGCTCCAGAGGGCCGCGGCAGCGCAAAGGCAGTGCAACGCCGACGAAGTTCTTACCGACCTGGCAGGCCGGATCAGGCATGGCGCGCTGGTCGCCTTCTACGGTGATGCCGATGCGGTAATCCATGCCCAGAACACGCAGGTCGATATCGCCATCGCCTTTTACGCTCAGGCCGGGAATGCGGACCACCAGGTCCGGGTTGCTCGCCACGCCGTTACGCAAGACCAGGCTGCCCTTGAGTTCATTGAACGGCGTGTCTTTGCCGCGGGGCTCGCCGCTCAGGGTCTTGCGGTTGAGGATGGAAATGCCGCGGCACAGTTGCTGTTCGAGGTTGGCATTGAGCAATACGCCGTCATTGAGCACAAAGCTGGCGGTGCCGTTGAGGCTTTGAATCAGTGCGCTCTGGCTTTCGCCGCTGCCCGTGATGTTGCTGTTTAGGGTCAGCAGGCCGGTCACCGGTGGTTTTTTACCCTGGCTCTGCAGGATTTTTTCAACCGGCACATTGTTGATGCGGGTCTGCAGCTTGGCCAACGGCAGGATCGGCCGCACGTCCAGACTGCCATTGGCGGCGAAGCTGCCTTTGTAAAGCGTGCCGCTCAGGTTTTCGAGGGTGAGCAGCCCGGCTTTGCTATTGGCCTTGAGTCCGGCGTTTTGAATCGGCAATTTGCTCAGGGTCAGTTGGTCAAAACGGATATCGGCAACCAGGTCCAGCGCCTTGAGGCGAGTCACAGGAATGATCTTGCTGGTGCTCCAGCCGCTTTTGGTCGGCGCATCCGGCAGCGGGGTGTCGCCCGATGAAGCCAGTGCACCGGCTTCGCTGCCTTGCACTTCGGCCTGGCGTGCAGCCGTGGCGCCGGTGGCCTCTGCCGATTTGGGCGGCAAGTAACGATCAGCGTCGAACGTGTCGCCTTTGAGCTGGATACGCAAGGCTTGTTTGGCGAAGTCTTCTACGGCGATACGGCCGGTGAAGGTGCTGTCATCGACTTTCAGGTTGAGCTCGTCAAAGGCCAGGCTGGTGGGTGTACCGGACAGGCGGCTGACCATTTCGACTTTGCTCAGGCTGCCCGGCGCCATCGTTGGCAGGGTGTGGCCGATGCTGTCGAGGAACTTGGCCAGATCAAACTGGGCAATCGACAGCCCGCCGGTGATTTGCGGGGTTTTATCGAGGTTATTGGCTTTGAGTTCACCCAGGGCGCGCAACTGGTTGGCGGAAATCTTCATGCCGCTCCATTCGGCGACGTTCGCGGCCATATCAACCAGAATTTGCCCTTGGGCGGCATAAGTCATGGTTTTGCCTTGCAGCGGTTCGCCAGAAGCCTCACCCACGATCTTCAGGTCTTCGAACTGATAGCGCTTGAGAATGCGATCAAAGCGCAGCTTGCCGTCGACTTCGGTTTTAACCCGCATCACGGGTTTGTTGGTGCCCAGAAATGCGGTCAGTTTGACCGGGATACTGATGCCTTCGTGCACCGCGCCGGTGCTCAATTGAATACTCTCGGCACTGAACTGCTGGCCGCTTTGCTCATCGTTGTATTCAACCCGTGCGTTGTTGACGGTCAGGCTGTCGATATCGAGCTTGAGTGGCTGACTGATGCTGTCAGGTTTGGCGGGGGCGGCGGGCTCAGAACCGGTGGCGGCTGTAGCCTCGCTGCCGGCAATCGCCGGTGCTGGCTTGCCGATGTCCTGCCAGTTGCCGTGACCGTTTTTGTCGCGGGTCAGGCGCAGGTTCAGGCCTTCGACCCGTACATCGCTCATTTGCACTTCTTTGCGCAGGAGCGGCAGGACGCGCACAGACAGGCCGAGCATTTGCAGGTCTGCAAACGGTTGGGTCGGTGCTGTCAGGGTCGCGACGCTGGCATCGTGCAGTTCCAGACCGAGCCAGGGAAAGAGGCTCCAGCCAATGTCGCCATTGAGGGTCAGTTCAATGTGGGCTTTGTCACGGGCTATCTGGCGGATCTCGTCTTTATAGTCGTTGGGATCAAACAGGTGGCTGAGGGCAAAGCCCAGCGCCACGATGATCAGCAACAATCCGAGAAGCACCAGACCCAGGATTTTGCCGAACGCTTTCATGGGCGGATCCTTGTAGGTCTGTGTGTAAAGGGTTTTAAATTTAGCCGCTGAGTATAGCGCCACGAGGTGGCCGACTGGGGTTGGATCCTCAGAGGCTCAACGCTGCGGATCTCGGCCAGGAGCATCATCGCCGGGACGGTTCGAAAGGCCCGAAACTCAAGGGGCAAGGTAACGTGTCTGGTTGAGTGAGGTGTTCGTGGCAGTGTCAGGTCGAGGCATATTTGTCGCAAAAGACCACGTCAGTTTGGTATGTCTCCTACTTTCAGATGGTAATCTCCGCCTGTTTTCCCGGCTACCTGCGGCGCATTGTCGCGCCTGCAACTTGATCCAATAAAACGGCTGCGTCCTTTCAAGGCGCCGAAGTCGAGGGTTGAGCGTGCCTGGAGAATCTTTTCATTCATGGGGGGACATAACAATGAGTACCAGTACCGCTGCGGGCATCCCTGCCTCGCCGTCTGCGTTCCTGTCCAAGGAGCGCATCATCGCCAGGCCCGGCTTCAACCGCTGGCTGGTTCCGCCAGCCGCGCTGGCGATTCACCTGTGCATTGGCATGGCCTATGGTTTCTCGGTGTTTTGGCTGCCCTTGTCCAAGGCCTTGGGTGTGACGGCGCCGGTGGCGTGCGCACCTGACATGAGCTTTATCACGCAGGTTTTTTCATCGCAATGCGACTGGCCGATCTCGATGCTTGGCTGGATCTACACCTTGTTCTTCATCTTCCTCGGTTGCTCGGCAGCGGTGTGGGGTGGCTGGCTTGAACACGCGGGACCGCGCAAGGCGGGCCTGGTGTCGGCGCTGTGCTGGTGTGGCGGTTTGCTGATTTCGGCGCTGGGTATCTACACCCACCAGATCTGGCTGATGTGGCTGGGTTCAGGGGTGATTGGCGGTATTGGTTTGGGGTTGGGCTACATCTCGCCAGTGTCGACCCTGATCAAGTGGTTCCCGGACAAGCGCGGCATGGCCACGGGCATGGCAATCATGGGCTTCGGTGGCGGAGCAATGGTCGGTGCGCCTTTGGCGGCGGCCTTGATGGGGCATTTTGCCGGGCCGGATGGTGTCGGCGTGTGGCAGAGCTTCTTGGTGATGGCGGCGATTTACTTTGTCTTTATGGTGGGCGGCGCATTGTCGTACCGCGTGCCACCTACCGGCTGGAAGCCTGAAGGCTGGACTCCACCGGTGAAAAAAACCGCCAATGCGATGATTACTCAGCGTCATGTCCACGTGAGCGTGGCCTGGAAAACGCCGCAGTTTGCGCTGGTGTGGCTGGTGTTGTGCCTTAACGTCTCGGCCGGTATCGGCATTCTGGGCATGGCTTCGCCCCTGTTGCAGGAGGTGTTTGCGGGCAAATTGCTGGGCAACGATCTGACCTTTGGCCAACTGGATGCTGCGCAATTGGCGCAAATCGCGGCCATTGCGGCGGGCTTCACCGGCTTGCTGAGCCTGTTCAATATTGGCGGGCGGTTCTTCTGGGCCTCGTTCTCGGACTACCTGGGCCGTAAAAACACCTACTTCGTGTTCTTTGCGCTGGGGTTCGCCCTGTATGCGCTGGTGCCGAACCTGGGCCATCTGGGCAACATCTCGCTGTTCGTGGCGGCGTTCTGCATCATCCTGTCGATGTATGGCGGTGGCTTTGCCACGGTGCCGGCCTATCTGGCAGACCTGTTCGGGACGCAGATGGTGGGTGCGATTCACGGTCGCCTGCTGACCGCCTGGGCCGCGGCGGGTGTACTGGGGCCGGTCCTGGTCAACTACCTGCGCGAATACCAGTTGAGTATTGGGGTAGAGCGCGCGGCGGCATACGACATCACCCTGTATATCCTCGCGGGTCTGCTGGTGCTGGGCTTTATCTGCAATTTGCTGGTGCGTCCGGTGGCAGACAAATACTTCATGACCGACGCGCAGCTGGCCGCCGAGCAAGCTCTGGGCCACGACAAGGGCGCTGATGCCAATACATCGCTGGAGTGGAAAGCCTCGCCGGGCAGCTTGCCGTTGACCGTCGCGGCCTGGCTGGCGGTCGGCATTCCGTTGCTGTGGGGGATCTGGGTGACCGTGCAAAAGACGGCGGTGCTCTTTCATTAAGGTGTAGCGCGTATTTTTAGCCGTTGCCGAGGGGCGCAGACTCGCCCCCTTGGCAGCTGCTACGGGTTATACGTCAGCCGCCTCACCCTTAATGTTTCTGTTTGTCAGACCCGTGCCTATAATGGCCACCTTTTTCGCCCAATGATTTTGCGGAGCTGGTGATGGCCGAACGTAAGGCGTCAGTCGAGCGCGATACTCTGGAAACCCAGATTAAAGCCTCGATCAACTTGGATGGGACCGGTAAGGCCCGATTTGATATCGGTGTTCCTTTTCTTGAGCACATGCTCGACCAGATCGCCCGACACGGGCTGATCGACCTGGACATCGAGTGCAAAGGCGACCTGCATATCGACGATCACCATACGGTCGAGGATGTAGGCATCACCCTGGGCAAAGCCTTCAATCAGGCCGTTGGCGACAAAAAAGGCATGACCCGTTACGGTCACGCCTATGTGCCGCTGGACGAAGCGCTGTCGCGCGTCGTCATCGATTTCTCGGGCCGCCCTGGCCTGCAGATGCACGTGCCCTTCACCCGCGCCACCGTGGGTGGCTTTGACGTTGACCTGTTCCAGGAGTTCTTTCAGGGCTTTGTGAACCACGCCAACGTGACCTTGCACATCGACAACCTGCGCGGGCACAACACCCACCACCAGATTGAAACCGTGTTCAAGGCTTTCGGCCGCGCATTGCGCATGGCAATCACGCTTGATGAGCGCATGGCAGGGCAAATGCCATCGACCAAGGGCGTGCTCTGATGCAGACAGTGGCGGTTATCGATTACGGCATGGGTAACTTGCACTCGGTGGCCAAGGCGCTGGAACACGTCGGCGCCGGCCGTGTGCTGATAACCAGCGATGCCAGCGTGATTCGCGAAGCTGACCGCGTGGTGTTTCCCGGTGTGGGCGCGATTCGCGATTGCATGGCGGAGATCCGTCGCCTGGGCTTCGATTCGCTGGTGCGTGAAGTCAGCCAGGATCGTCCGTTTCTCGGGATTTGTGTCGGCATGCAGGCCTTGCTCGACACCAGCGAAGAGAACGGCGGGGTTGATTGCATCGGCCTGTTCCCGGGTCAGGTCAAATTCTTCGGCAAAGACCTGCACGAAGACGGCGAGCACCTGAAGGTGCCGCACATGGGATGGAACGAAGTGCAGCAAAAGGTCGATCACCCTTTGTGGCACAGCATCCCCGATCTGGCACGGTTCTACTTTGTGCACAGCTACTACATCGCCGCGGGCAATCCTCGCCAGGTGGTGGGTGGCGGGCATTACGGCGTCGACTTCGCTGCCGCGCTGGCTGAAGGCTCGCGTTTTGCCGTGCAGTTCCACCCGGAGAAGAGCCATACCCACGGCTTGCAGCTGCTGGAAAACTTCGTGGCCTGGGACGGGCGCTGGTAATGTCTGCGCGCAAGCCCAAGCCGCCTATTCTCACGCTCACCCCCGAGCAAGAGAACGAAGCCAACAGCAAGATCAAACGCTTTATGGAAGATCGCTTCGAGCTGGATCTGGGTTCGTTCGAAGCGGCTGAAATCCTTGAGCTGTTCACCCGTGAAATCGCGCCGCATTACTACAATCGCGCGATTTTCGATGTTCAAACGCACCTCAAGGAGAGGTTCGAGAGCATCGAAAGCGACCTGTGGGCACTCGAAAAGAACTGATTTCCGAGTCATTGACTCCCGAATTTTAAGGTTTGCCAGATGCTGATTATCCCCGCTATCGATCTTAAAGACGGTGCCTGTGTACGTCTGCGCCAGGGCCGTATGGAAGACTCCACAGTGTTCTCCGATGACCCGGTGAGCATGGCTGCCAAATGGGTAGAGGGCGGTTGCCGTCGTCTGCACCTGGTTGACCTCAACGGCGCCTTTGAAGGCCAGCCGGTCAATGGTGATGTGGTCACGGCCATTGCCAAGCGTTATCCGCATCTGCCGATTCAGATCGGCGGCGGGATCCGCTCGCTGGAAACCATCGAGTACTACGTCAAGGCGGGCGTGAGCTACGTGATTCTGGGCACCAAGGCGGTCAAGAACCCTGAGTTCGTTGCCGAGGCTTGCCGCGCATTCCCGGGCAAGGTCATTGTAGGTCTGGACGCCAAGGACGGTTTCGTTGCCACCGATGGCTGGGCTGAAGTCAGCACCGTGCAGGTCATCGACCTGGCCAAGCGTTTCGAAGCCGACGGCGTGTCTGCCATCGTTTATACCGACATTGCCAAAGACGGCATGATGCAGGGCTGCAACGTGAGCTTTACCGCTGCGCTGGCCGCTGCAACGACCATTCCCGTGATCGCTTCGGGCGGTATCCACAACCTGGGCGATATCAAGACGCTGATGGACGCCAAAGCACCTGGCATCATCGGTGCGATCACCGGTCGTGCGATTTACGAAGGCACGCTGGATGTGGCTGAGGCGCAAGCCTTCTGCGACAGCTACAAGGCCTGAGGAGAACGGCATGGCGCTGGCCAAACGCATCATCCCTTGCCTGGACGTGGATAACGGCCGGGTTGTGAAGGGCGTCAAGTTCGAGAATATTCGCGATGCCGGCGATCCGGTTGAAATCGCCCGCCGTTACGACGAGCAAGGGGCTGACGAGATTACCTTTCTCGACATCACCGCCAGCGTCGACGGTCGCGACACCACGTTGCATACCGTCGAACGCATGGCCAGCCAGGTGTTTATCCCGCTGACCGTGGGCGGTGGCGTGCGCTGCATCCAGGACATCCGCAACCTGCTCAATGCGGGTGCGGATAAAGTCTCGATCAATACGGCAGCGGTGTTTAACCCGGAGTTCGTGGGGGAAGCAGCGCAGCACTTTGGTTCGCAGTGCATCGTGGTCGCGATTGATGCAAAAAAGGTTTCATTGCCGGGTGAAACCCCGCGCTGGGAAATCTTTACCCACGGCGGGCGTAAGCCAACCGGGCTCGATGCTGTTGAATGGGCCATGAAAATGGAAGGCCTGGGTGCCGGTGAGATCTTGCTGACCAGCATGGATCAGGACGGCATGAAGAACGGTTTCGACCTGGGTGTGACCCGCGCCATCAGCGATGCACTGGGCATTCCGGTGATCGCTTCTGGTGGTGTCGGTAACTTGCAGCATCTGGCTGACGGCATTCTCGAAGGCCACGCCAGCGCAGTACTGGCCGCGAGTATTTTCCACTTTGGTGAATACACCGTTCCTGAAGCCAAGGCCTATATGGCCGAGCGTGGAATCGTGGTGCGCTAAACCCCCCTACTGCTGCGTGTCAGTGCCTGTTCGCAGGCACTTGCACTGCAGTGACGTCACAGCGGCCTGAGAATATCCATGCGGGGTTGCGAAGGTTCTTTTTTCAGGTTGTAAGAGACGGTGCACAGCGTCAGGGCGTTTTCTCCCGAGCTTATGATCTTGCTGTAGTAACCATCAATCAGTTGCTCTTTGGTTTGTTTGATCAAAATAAGCGAGGCATCTGTCGGGTGGTCTTTATGTGGATAAATACTTTCCCAGGGGCCGCTATCGCGTGGCCGCTCTTCATAGTCGAGCAACTCGGCATAGCCTTCGGGCGTTTTGCAGTCTGTTGATTCATACGGCCCAAACTTTATTTTGTAGTGGTCGAGCAACGGTATGTTGTGATTCCAGTGTGCGACGTATTGTTCGCGGTAGTGTCGATAGCGATCGATTTGCAATGACGGTACTTGCGGCTGTATTTCAATACGCTCGACAGTGATTATTTTCGCAGCGTCAAACTGTGCACTGGTTAAACGGTCTTCATGGGATTCGACCCCGACGATGCACAGCATGTGCAGCCCCACCTGATTATTCAGCGTGAAGTTGATGGTGGCGTCTTTGGCGCTCATGGCCTGGCTGTAATGACTGCCGTCGCGGCATGCCTTGGCATCGTGAGTGTATTTATAGCGATACAGGGGGGAGTCGACCGTGACGCCAACGTCAAAGGTGTCGGGCCCTGTTTCTTTTTCGGTCAGGCCCTTTTCAAAGACTCTCGCGGGCGGCTGTCGGGCCGGTTCGACGGCGACAGAGGTCAGCTTGTACAGGTCGCACGCGGGAGTGTCGGCTGCCAGCTTGCCCTCCACGAAGCATTGGTTGAGAAAAGACACCGGCTGGGTGTAATGGGTGTCCGGGCGCCAGTGCGCGGTATTGGCCCTGAGTTCGCAGGGGGCATTGGCCAGGCATTTGTTATCGGGGTTGGCGCCGTGGTTGTTTGCGACCACCAGGCTGATCAGCTCATTGCTGAACTTGCTCAGGACGGGGCCGCCGAGGCCGCCATGGGTTAGATCGGCACATTGATTGCCCAGTACTTTGGCGCCGACCCAGGGGTAGCTGGCGACATCGACGGGCGCCAGTTGCGTGCAGTGCATGGCATGCAGGTTACTGAACTCCGGGATGCCAAGGGTCAGGATCTCGGTGCCCGAGGGTGGTGTGCGCTGGGCAATTTTCAGTGGCTGAATGCCCTTGGCCATCAGCTCCGACAACGTGGTATCCAGTTCGATGATCGCCAGATTCAACCCGCCATCGCTTTGCCAGGCTACGCGTTTGAACTCATAACTTTTTACGTCCCCCAGTGTGTTGTCAAAGTTATTGAAGAAGAGCGTGCCCTGCATGGACGTATTGTGCCGGGTGCCGCCGGCGTAAGTGTATTCACCATAGTTCTTGGTGTTCAGGCAGCGATGGCTGGTGATGACGTAAGCAGGGGTTGTGGCTGTCGCCAGGGGTGTATTGCGCGTATCAATCAGGCTGGCAGTACAAAAGGCCGTGTTTTCTCCCCGTAGCCGGCCAATTCCCGTCCAGGTGCGGGATCGGCTCTCGGGGTGGTCCGAGAGTTTGACGATGCCCACGGGGAGGATGTCTTCCGGTCGTTCAGGCGGTGCGCCTGTTGCCGTCAGGGAAACGCTGACAAGCGTCATTAAGAGCAAGTGCTGTAATTTATTGTTCATGGGTGAACCTTGTTTTGGCGTGCTAAATGTCCTGGTCAGGACGCATAGGCCTAATAAAACAGGTTCGGAATTCTGGTTGGGGTAGTTATGTATTTTTAAAGTCTGCCCGGCCCGGATGACTGGGTGTTGCTGGTGCGTGCCGACAGCCCCATCGCCCGCCCCCCTGGATCAGTTGCGCAAAGAGGCGGTTGTGGAGAAGGTTCGCACCAAGAGTTTGCAGGCCCCCGCGTAGAGCTGCGGTTAGCGGTAAACCCCGTCTTTGCCATGCCCGGCCATGGCCTTGTTGCCGCGCAGGCCGATCATCTGTTTGATATCAATCAACTCGATGCCCCGGGCCTTGAGCCTGGGCAGTTCGCGCTCAAGCACGGCGAGGGTTTGCGGGTAGGGGTGACCGATCATCACGGCTGATCCCTGTTTGTGCGCCAGCTTGATCGCGGTGTCGAGCTGCGTGGTGATCGCCTGCTCAGTGCGCACATCGTCCAGAAACACATCCCGTGAAACGCTGGCCAGTCCGATTTTCTGTGCCTGGGCCGCGGCAACGGTTTGCGCGCTGGTTCGGCTGTCGACAAAGAGCTTGTGCCGGCGTTGCAAGTCGGCCATCAGCCAGGCCATCGCCTGTGGCTGTGAGGTCATGCGGCTGCCCATATGGTTGTTGATACCGCTGGTGTAGGGCACGGCCTTGAAGGCGGCGTTGAGGCGTTTTTCAAGTTCGTCGACAGGCAGGTCGGGGTGCCAGGCAAAAGGGCCCGTAGCCGGGTCCATAGGCATGTGCAGGATGACAATTTTGCCGGCCTTGTGGGCTTCGCGGGCAAATTCGGCAGCGTGCGGGGTGTCGGGCATGACGGCAGCGGTGACGGGGCCGGGCAGGGCCAGAACACGGCGATCACGGGGCAGGTTTTGCCCCAGGTCATCAATGATCAGGCTCAGATAAGCCTTGTGCGGTGCTGCGTCATGAGAGGCCGGCGCCGCATGGGCGACACCGGTCAGGCAGCAAAACAGGGCAAGGGCGAGAGAGAAGCGCACCTCAGTTGCCGCGCGTGATGCTCAAGCCCTTGAGCAGGCTCAGGGCCTGGCTCAGCTGGAAGTCATCGTCCTGCGGCATGGGTTTGGCTTTGGGGCCTGAGCCCGAGGGTTTGTCTGCGCCGCCGTTGCCATTGCCAAGGTGACCTTGAAGGTCAGCCTCTTTGTAGTACTCGGTGTCTTGCTCGCGAGTAATCTTGGCGCGGCTGACTTCGATGTCCGGCACGATGCCCTGGGCCTGGATCGAGCGGCCGTTCGGGGTGAAGTACAGCGCGGTGGTGATTTTCAGGGCGCGTTCATTGTTCAGGGGCAATACGGTTTGCACAGAACCTTTGCCGAAGCTGGTGGTACCCATTACCACGCCACGCTTGTGATCCTGCAAGGCGCCGGCGACGATTTCCGATGCCGAAGCACTGCCGCCGTTGATCAGCACCACCAGCGGTACGTTATCGCTGAGGTCCCGCCCGGTGGCCGAGAAGCGCAGCTCGGAGTTGGCGATGCGGCCTTTGGTATAAACAATCAGGCCTTTGCTGATGAAGTGATCGACCACTTCAACGGCCGACTGCAGCACGCCCCCCGGGTTGTTGCGCAAGTCGAGGATGACGCCCTTGAGTTTCTTGTTGCTGTTCTCGCGGCGCAGTTTGGCCAGGGCTGCAGCGACTTCTTCGCCGGTCTTGACCTGGAACTGAGTGATACGGATGTAGCCGTAGCCGTCTTCAAGCAGCTGGGCCTTGACGCTTTTGACCTGGATATTGGCGCGGGTCAGCGTCACGTCGAACGGCGTGCCGCCGTTGCGCACCAGGGTCAGGGTGATTTTCTGGCCGATCTTGCCGCGCATCAGGTCTACGGCTTCCGTCATGCTCAGGCCGCGCGTGGGCTGGCCATTGATCTTGACGATAAAGTCGCCGGCCTGGATACCGGCTTTGCTGGCCGGGGTGTCGTCAATCGGCGAGACGATTTTGATATTGCCGTCTTCGGTGCCGACTTCGATGCCCAGCCCGCCAAACTCGCCACTGGTGCTTTCCTGCAGCTCGGCGAAGTCTTCGGGGCCCAGGTACGCAGAATGCGGGTCGAGGTTGCTCAGCATGCCCTTGATGGCATTCTCCAGCAGGGTCTTGTCGTTCACGGGTTCAACATACGCGGCCTTGATCCGGTCCATGACCTCGGCAAATGTGCGCAGCTCATCCAGCGGCAGCGGTGCCTTGGTATTGGCGGCTGCCGGCTGGGCGGTTTGCTCGGCAGCAAACGCCAGTGGCGCGCCGATCACCAGGGCGATCGTCAGGGCCAGCGAGTTGAGGCGGGACAAATGCGGCATGTTGGACGAACTCCTACGTATTAAAGGTGATGGCTCATCCTTGAGCGCGACACCATTGTGCAGGATCGCTTGGGCGACCCTGCTGACGAATAGCAAAATACAATGCCGGTGTGGATTGACCACCGCTGTTACCCACAGTGGAAATCACGTCGCCGGCTTTAACGATGTCTCCGGCGGACTTGAGCAATGTTTGATTGTGGCCGTATAAGCTCAAATAGCCATTACCGTGATCCAGAATCACCAATTGGCCAGCTCCGCGCAGCCAGTCGGCAAAGACCACTCGACCGCCATGTACGGCGTGCACCTGGCTACCGGAAGACGCACTGATCATCACGCCATCCCACTTGGTACGCACATCGTCGCCACGGCTTTCACCGAAACGGGCAAGCAATCGACCATCAACAGGCCAAGGAAGTTTGCCCCGGGCCTGAGAAAAAACACCGCCGTAGGATGCACCGCCACTGGAGACCAGTGCTCCGGGGGTTGATTTGACCGGTGGACGCGGAGCGTCGCTGGCAACCGACTCAGCTTCGCGCTGGCGTTTTTTCTCGGCTTCCTGTTGGGCAATCAGGGCTTTTTGTCGCGCGGCTTCGGCTTCGCGGGCCTGGCGGGCGAGGGTCTCTTCAATGGTTTTGAGGACTTTAGCCAGGTCGGCTTGATCCTGCTGGCGAGCCTGCAACTTCTGATCGCGCTCTTTGACGTCTTTATCGAGCTTGGCCAGCACTTGCTGGCGCTCTGCGCGCACTTTGTCGAGTTCAGCACGCTGGCTGTCGAGGCTGCTTTTTTGCGTCAGCAACTGAGCCTGTTGCAGATTGATATCGGCTTCGACATTGGCTAGTTGGCGCAAGGTCTCGTTGAAGTTCTTGAGCTGCTCCAGGCGGGCCTGGCTCAGGTAGTCGTAATAGGTGAGGGTCCGGGCGAATTTCTCCGGATTCTGTTGGTTGAGCAGCATTTTCAGGTATTCCTGACGTCCGCCCTGATAGGCGGCACGGGCCTGAATCGCGATCAGGCGTTGCTGTTCAATTTTTGCGCTGTGGAGTTTTTTTTTCTCGCTATCAAGGCGCAGCAGCTCGCCTTCACTCTTTTTTAATTCTTGTTGCAGGTCTTGAACCTGCTTCTCCAGCTTGCCAATTTCGGTTTCGGTCGTGCGCAGGTCTTTCTGCACACCGGACTTTTCCTGCTGGAGTTTACCGAGGAGTTTTTTAAGCTCGCCGATATCCTGGCGCGTGGCATCCAGCTGCTGTTGAGTTTGTGCGCGCTCGTCGGCAAACGCCGGTTGGAGCAGGCATGCAAGGGTCAGGGCTATAAGGGCGCGAAGCATGGGGCGGGCGACACCTGAGGAACGGGACGGCCTAGTATGCCCGCCATCGTCGAGGATGAGAAATGGATGAAGGTGAAATTGTGGCTTCATGAACCATGCAATCCTGTAGCCGCTGTCGCAGGCTGTGATAAGGGCCAAAGGCCCTTTATGCCCGTGAACTGCTGCGCAGCCTGGCGGCAGCGGCTACACGATCGGCCTTAAGCGTCGACCAGAATGGAGGTGCCGGTCATTTCTTCAGGCTGCGGGAGGTCGAGCAATTTGAGCATGGTCGGCGCTACATCAGCCAGTACACCGCCTTCACGGACCTTGAGCGCACGTTTGCCAACGTAAATGAACGGTACGGGCTCACAAGTGTGGGCCGTGTGTGCCTGGCCGGTGGTGTCGTCGGACATTTGCTCGACGTTGCCGTGGTCTGCGGTGATCAGGGCTTCGCCGCCGACTTTGTCCAGCGCTTCAACAATGCGCCCCACGCAGACGTCCAGGCACTCAACGGCTTTGACGGCTGCATCGAAGACACCGCTGTGGCCAACCATGTCGCCGTTGGCGTAGTTGACCACGATCACGTCATAGCGCTGGTGCTCGATGGCATCGACAATCTTGTCGGTGACTTCGGGGGCGCTCATTTCCGGCTGCAGGTCGTAAGTGGCGACCTTCGGCGAAGGCACCAGGATGCGCTCTTCGCCCGGGAACGGTTCTTCACGCCCGCCCGAGAAGAAGAACGTCACGTGGGCATATTTTTCGGTTTCGGCAATGCGCAGCTGGGTTTTGCCGTTTTTGGCCAGGTAATCGCCAAGGACGTTTTCCAGGCTGCCGGGTGCGAAGGCGCTCGGGGCAGGGATGCTGGCAGCGTACTGGGTCAGCATCACAAAGCCGGCCAGTTTCGGTTGCCGGGCGCGCTCGAATTCGTTGAAGCCGTCCTCTACAAAGACGCGGCTCAGCTCGCGGGCGCGGTCGGCACGGAAGTTCATGAAGACCACGGCATCGCCGTCCTCGACCTTCACCGGTTCGCCAATGGTGGTGGCTTTGACGAATTCGTCGCTTTCGCCACGGGCATAGGCGGCTTCGAGGCCTTCCTGGGCTGTGGCGGCGTTGAATTCCCCTTTGCCGTCGACGATCAGGTTGTAGGCCTGGGCTACGCGGTCCCAGCGGTTGTCACGGTCCATCGCAAAGTAGCGGCCAATCAGGCTGGCGATACGACCTTTGCCCAGCGCCTGGAAGGCCGCGTCCAGCAATTCGATGGATGACGCGGCGCTTTTTGGCGGCGTGTCACGGCCATCGAGGAAGGCGTGCAGGTAGATTTTTTCGGCACCGCGCTTGAAGGCCAGCTCGGCCATGGCCACGAGGTGGTCCTGGTGGCTGTGAACGCCTCCTTCAGACAGCAAACCCATGATGTGCACGGCTTTGCCGGCAGCGACGGCCTTGTCGACTGCGGCGCAAATGGTCGGGTTCTCGAAGAATTCGCCATCACGGATCGATTTAGTGACGCGGGTAAAATCCTGATACACCACGCGGCCGGCGCCGAGGTTCATGTGGCCTACCTCGGAGTTACCCATCTGGCCGTCCGGCAAGCCGACATCCATGCCTGAACCTGAGATCAGGCCGTTTGGCATGCTCGCGCAAAGACGATCGAGCACCGGTTTCTTGGCCGCATACACGGCGTTGTATTCGTGGCTTTCACTGTGACCGAAGCCATCCAGGATGATCAGGACCAAAGGTTTAGGCGTGGTAGTCATAGATCCCACTCGTGGCTGGTTTAATAGAAGGTATGAAGAGGACGGGCAGTTTAAAGCGAAGTTCAGGTGACGTCACCGCCGGGCGGGGTTTGGCCGACCAAGGCGGCTGTGTATACTGGCCCACATTTTACGACCCTGGAACCTTCTGATGGTTGAGCACCTGATTGCATTTGCCACTTCTCACTACCTGCTTGTAGGCGCGTTTGTCATCCTCCTGGCGATGTTGATCGCCCATGAGATGAGCCGTGGCGGTCGTAGCATCAGCACCGGCGAACTGACCGGCCTGGTCAATCGCGACGAAGGTGTGGTGATTGATATTCGTCCGGCCAAAGACTTCGCCGCCGGCCACATTGTGGGTGCGTTGAACATCCCGCAAGACAAGCTGATGGCGCGCATCGCCGAGCTGGACAAGCACAAGGGCAAAACCATTATTCTGGTTGACGCTCAAGGCCAGCATTCGGGCGGCCACGCTCGCGAGCTGCTCAAGGCCGGTCACAACGCGGCCAAGTTGTCCGGCGGGATTTCCAGCTGGCGCGCCGATAACCTGCCAGTGGTGAAGTAAGTATGTCCAAGGTCATCGTTTACTCCAGCGACTATTGCCCTTACTGCATGCGAGCCAAGGCTCTGCTTGAGCAAAAGGGTGTTGCCTTCGATGAAATAAAGGTCGACGGCAAGCCCCAGGTACGCGCTGACATGGCGCAGAAAGCAGGCCGCACGTCGGTCCCGCAGATCTGGATCGGTTCGTTCCATGTCGGGGGTTGCGATGACCTGTTTGCTCTGGATCGTGCAGGTAAACTGGATGCGTTGCTTAACGTCTGACCCTGAAACCTTAAAAGCCCTGAAGATCAACAAGGATCTGTGATGACTGACCAACAGAACACCGCTGCCGCCAGCGCTGAAGAAACTGCTCCACAATTCTCCTTGCAGCGCATCTATGTGCGTGACCTGTCGTTCGAAGCGCCAAAAAGCCCGGCGATCTTCCGTCAGCAGTGGGAGCCGAGCGTTGGCCTGGACCTCAACACCCGCCAAAAGCCACTGGAAGACGACTTCCACGAAGTGGTTCTGACCTTGTCGGTTACCGTAAAAAACGGCGACGAAGTGGCGTTTATTGCTGAAGTTCAGCAGGCCGGCATCTTCCTGATCAAGAATCTTGATCCAGCGTCGATGAACCACACCCTGGGCGCGTTCTGCCCGAACATTCTGTTCCCGTATGCGCGTGAAACCCTGGACAGCCTGGTAACCCGCGGCTCGTTCCCTGCGTTGATGCTGGCTCCGGTGAACTTCGATGCCCTGTACGCGCAAGAGCTGCAGCGCATGCAGGAAGAAGGCGCACCGACTGTTCAATAAATAGTCGATGCACAAAAAAAGCGCCGTCAAGGCGCTTTTTTTTGGGCGGGCGTAAGTCGCGCTCTTCTGTAGTCGCCGCCTGCGGCAGTGGCTACAAAAGGAGAGGTTACTTGAAGCCCAGTTGACGCCAGCCCTCATACACGGCGACAGCCACGGTGTTCGACAGGTTCAGGCTGCGGCAGCCTTCGCGCATCGGCAGGCGCAGGCGCTGTTCACCGGGGAGGGCGTCGAGCACTTCTGGCGGCAGGCCGCGGCTTTCAGGGCCGAAGATAAAAGCGTCACCTTCGGCAAAGGCGGCATCGTGGAACGGTCGTGAGCCTTTAGTCGTGAAGGCGAACAGGCGCGGGTGGCCCAGGCTTTCAAGGCAGCTGGCAAGGTCGGCATGGCGCTTGAGCGGTGCATACTCGTGGTAGTCGAGTCCCGCCCGGCGCAAGCGCTTGTCGTCAAGCTCAAAGCCGATGGGCTCAATCAAATGCAGGTGGCAGCCGCTGTTGGCGCACAGCCTGATAACGTTGCCGGTATTCGGCGGAATTTCTGGTTGGAAAAGGATGACGTGAAACATGCACGGCTCCGAACTTAAAGATAGGCAGCATTCTACGCCTGAAGAGGACCCGAGACCGAAACTATGGCCACGTGTTTTAGGTTCGTTGGCGATTGTCGGTCTGATGGTGGGCATGATGATCGGGCGATTGACCCAACCCGACCCCATTGAACTGCAACAGGTGGAGGTGCTGCCGGGGGCTTTGGTGGTGTGGTTCAGTGCTGAGCCCAAGCTTCATGGTGAGTGGGTCGACGGCACATTGGGGCTGTTGTTTGATGCACGGGCCAAGCCGCAACACGGTCAGTTCCAGCTTAACGGCAAGGCGCTGAACTGGCGGGTTCGGGGGACTGATGGCGGGTTGCTGCTGACGGTGGTGGCGGCCCGTGCCTTGCGGGGCGACTGGGCCGGCGCGCCGCAGGATGGGCGCTGGCGGTTGCAGGTGAATCTGCAAGAACAATAAAAGAGGGAATTCCGGCCTGCCTGTACCGGGTTCCCCAAAAGCGGGGTGCGCCTTGATGCAAGGGGCATCAAGGCTGCGGGTGTAAAAGTGGGGAGTCTTGACCTGCCTGTATCAAGGTCCCCTAAAGCGGTGTTGCCTGATAAGGGTTATTGCAGGGCACGTGCCAGTTTTTGATTTTTGACGGATTTTTTATCGCTCATACGCAAAAGCCCCGGATTCCGGGGCTTTTGCGTTTAGGGTCATAACTTGGCTGAAAGTACTGTGCCAGAGCTTCGCACGCTAATAGTGCGTGTTGCTTGAGCGTGGTGCGTCTGCCTTAAGCCTCGTCGCTGTCATCCTCGTCGCCATCGACCTTCATTCCCAGCTCTTTGATCTTGCGGGTCAAGGTGTTGCGGCCCCAGCCCAACAGCACGGCCGCATCACGGCGGCGGCCTGCGGTGTGCTTGAGGGCTGTCTCGATCATGATCCGTTCAAAGGTAGGTACGGCGCTGTCGAGCAGGTTCGACTGGCCGCGGCCAAGGGCCTGGTCGGCCCATTGGCGAAGGGCTTGTTCCCAATTTGTAATGGGAGACGCGTCCTGTTGCAGGTTCAACAGTTCGGGCGGCAAGTCACTGATGTGCACTTCACGGCCCGAAGCCATCACCGTAATCCAGCGGCAGGTGTTTTCCAGCTGACGCACGTTGCCCGGCCACGGCAGGTTCTTCAGATACTGCTCGGTCTCGGTTTTTAACAGTTTGGGCTCGACGGACAGTTCTTGTGCAGCGCTGCTGAGGAAGTGCCGGGTCAGGGTCGGGATGTCTTCACGACGGTCCGACAGACGCGGGATATGGATGCGGATCACGTTCAGGCGATGGAACAAGTCTTCACGGAACTTGCCGGCTTGCACCAGGGTTTCGAGGTTCTGGTGCGTGGCGGCAATGATGCGCACATCGACCTTGACCGGGGTGTGCCCACCGACCCGATAGAATTCACCGTCCGCCAGTACCCGCAGCAGACGGGTCTGGGTGTCAGCGGGCATGTCGCCGATTTCATCCAGGAACAACGTCCCGCCATCGGCTTGCTCGAAACGGCCGCGACGCAAGTTGGCGGCGCCAGTGAACGCGCCCTTTTCATGACCGAACAGCTCGGACTCCATCAGGTCCTTGGGGATCGCCGCCATGTTCAAGGCAATGAACGGTGATGCCGCACGCGGGCTGTGGCGGTGCAGAGCGTGGGCGACCAGCTCTTTACCGGTGCCTGACTCGCCGTTGATCAGCACGGTGATGTTGGAGTGGCTCAGGCGGCCAATGGCACGAAACACCTCTTGCATCGCCGGGGCTTCACCGATGATTTCGGGCGTGCGGGCGAGTATCGGTGTCACATCCAGGCCTTGTTGTTCCTGGGCATGCTGATTGGCACGCTTGACCAGTGACACCGCTTCATCGACATCGAACGGCTTGGGCAGGTATTCGAATGCGCCGCCCTGGTAAGACGCCACCGCGCTGTCCAGGTCCGAGTGGGCGGTCATGATGATCACCGGCAGGCGCGGGTGCTGCTCGCGAATCTTTGCCAGCAAGTCCAGGCCGCTGGAGCCGGGCATGCGAATGTCAGAAATGATCACGTCAGGCTGCTGGCGAGCCAGGCGGCTCATCACTCCATCGGCGCTGTCGAAGCTTTGTGTGGTCATGCCTTCCTGCTGCAAGGCTTTTTCCAGAACCCAACGGATTGAACGGTCGTCGTCGACGATCCACACGGTTTCACTTCGGCTCATGTCGATGCGGCTCCTTGTTCCAGTGGTAGAAAGATCGAGAAGAGTGTGTGGCCGGCGTGGCTTTCACACTCGATCAACCCCTGGTGCTGACTAATGATGTTTTGGGTGATGGCAAGGCCCAGCCCGGTGCCGTCAGGGCGGCCGCTGACCATCGGAAAAAACAGGGTGTCCTGCAGCTCGGCCGGTATGCCTGGCCCGTTATCGATGATTTCTATTTTCGTCACCAATCGATGACGAATATGGCCAATGGTGAACTGGCGCATGGCGCGGGTGCGCAGCGTGATGCGTCCCAGGCGCAGCTCGTTCTGGCTGCTGATGGCCTGCATGGCGTTACGCACGATATTGAGCACGGCCTGAATCATCTGCTCACGGTCGATCAGCAAGTCGGGCAGGCTCGGGTCGTAGTCACGCACCAGCGTGATGCTGCCTTGCGTCTCGGCTTCAACCAGATTGCACACGCGCTCGAGGACTTCGTGAACATTGGTCATGGCCAGCGAAGGCAGTTTATTTGAGCCCAGCATGCGATCGACCAGATTACGCAGGCGGTCGGCTTCTTCGATGATGACATTGGTGTAGTCGCGCAGGCTTTCATCGGGCAACTGCCGCGCCAGCAGCTGCGCCGCGCCGCGAATACCGCCCAGCGGGTTTTTGATTTCATGGGCCAGGCCGCGCACCAGCATCTTGCTGGTTTCCTGCTTGGACAACTGGGCTTCTTCCTTGGTGATGCGCAGCAGTCGGTCGCGAGGGTGAACCTCGAGCAGCAGCAGGGTGTTGCCATTGCTCAGAATCGGCGTAACGGCGTAATCCACTGTCAGGGATTGGCCGGTGAGCGAGGTCAGCATGGCTTCGCGCTTGGTAAACGGATGGGCTTGCTCAACAGCCTGGCGCAATGAGTGCAATGCTTCGGTGGACTCAGTGAACAGCTCGCTGATGAATTGCCCATGACTGCGTTGACCGCTAATAGCCAGCAGCATTTCCGCCGCAGGGTTCATGTACTCAAGCCGCAAGTCGGCATTGAGCAAAAGCGTGGCGGTGGTCAGGTTGTCGAGTAGCAGACGGTGCAGGGCATCACTGATGGTCATGGGGCGATCCCGAATTGCATGCGCGGGTGAGGCGCTGGTGCAAGGAAAATGCAAAAACCAAACCAAAGCTCCGAAAAGAAGCGCGAATCACCTGAAATAGGCGCCTTGAGCCCGATTCAATGGCGTCGTAGCCTCGCCATCGAGACGTTTTGAACCAAAGTGGGGTGGTCAGTTAATATTTAAGCAGCGATTGCACCAATATAGTGCAAATTAGATGAAAGGTTTCAGTCGGGCTCACCGTGCGGATCGCCAGGAACATTCCCCCAGGCTCGCCTTGAATACCGCCAGATCGCCCATAAAAAAGGCCTCCCGAAGGAGGCCTTTTTAAATCACGCCGCTTGCGCGAACGCTACTGGATCAGCAGCTGTAGTACAGCTCGTATTCCAGTGGGTGTACGAAGGTACGTACCTGGATTTCTTCTTCGCTTTTCAGGGCGATGTAAGCGTCGATGAAATCGTCGCTGAAAACGCCGCCTTTGGTCAGGAACGCACGACCTTTGTCCAGCTCTTCCAGGGCTTCTTTCAGGCTGCCGCAAACTTGTGGGATCTCTTTCGCCTCTTCAGGCGGCAGGTCGTACAGGTTTTTGTCTGCAGCGTCGCCAGGGTGGATCTTGTTCTGGATACCGTCCAGACCAGCCATCATCAGTGCTGCGAAGCACAGGTACGGGTTGGCTGCCGGATCCGGGAAGCGTGCTTCGATACGGCGAGCCTTAGGGCTGGACACGTAAGGAATACGGATCGATGCGGAACGGTTGCGAGCCGAGTAGGCCAGCATGACCGGTGCTTCGAAACCTGGTACCAGACGCTTGTAGGAGTTGGTAGCCGGGTTGGTGAAGCCGTTCAGGGCCTTACCGTGCTTGATGATGCCGCCGATGAAGTACAGAGCGGTGTCGGACAGGCCGGCATAGCCTTCGCCAGCGAAGGTGTTCTTGCCTTCTTTGGAGATGGACATGTGGACGTGCATGCCCGAGCCGTTGTCGCCGTACAGAGGCTTAGGCATGAAAGTAGCGGTACGGCCGTAAGCGTCTGCCACGTTGTGTACGCAGTATTTCAGGGTCTGAACTTCGTCAGCCTTTTTCACCAGGGTGTTGAACTGCACGCCGATTTCGTTCTGGCCAGCCGTTGCCACTTCGTGGTGGTGAACTTCGATGACCAGGCCCATCTCTTCCATGGCGTTGCACATGGAGGTACGGATTTCGTGGTCATGGTCGAACGGCGGAACCGGGAAGTAGCCGCCTTTGACGCCTGGACGGTGGCCTTTGTTGCCGCCTTCCACGTCCTGGTCGGACATCCAGGAGCCTTGTTCGGAGTAGATCTTGAACATGGAACCGGAGATGTCGGACTTGAACTTCACTTGGTCGAAGATGAAGAACTCAGGCTCTGGACCGACGAATACGGTGTCGCCGATACCGGTGGACTTCAGGTATTCCTCGGCACGGGTAGCGATGGCGCGTGGGTCGCGGTCATAGCCTTGCATGGTCGAAGGTTCGATGATGTCGCACACCAGGATCAGCGTAGGCTGTTCGGTGAACGGGTCCAGAACGGCAGTGCTGTCGTCTGGCAGCAGGATCATGTCGGACGCTTCGATGCCTTTCCAGCCAGCAATGGAGGAGCCGTCGAACATTTTGCCGTCGGTGAAGAAGTTTTCATCGAACGCATCACGAGCCGGCATGGTTACGTGGTGCTGAGTGCCTTTGGTGTCAGTGAAGCGCAGATCAATCCACTTGACGTCATGATCTTTGATGAGTTGAACCGACTTCGACATAGTGTCCTCCGGGGTGGCTTCGGGCTGGTAGTGGAGTAGCCCGTTAAATGTGGTTGATGCCGGCGCGAATACTCTGCCAAGGCAACCTGCCTCACAAGGGAGCAAATTGCATGCCAGTGCCCCGACTTGGGTGGAATGCCCCAATCTCAAGCGCGTTAGCGCCGCAGACTACCTATTAGCGGGATTAATCGCACCCAAATGAGGCGAAATCCATGCTTTATGTTCTATTTTGGTGCGCGAAAAACCGTTTGTACGATAACTGGTTAAACCTTGAGCAATTTCCGCTATAATCCGCGCCCCCCTTTTTTGGCAGGCTGCTCGCGCGCTGTTTTCATGAAACTAATCGTTAAAGTCTTCCCCGAAATCACGATCAAGAGCCGTCCGGTTCGGATGCGTTTCGTCCGTCAATTGGCCAAAAACATCCGTGCCGTGCTCCGCGATCTGGACCCGGCTGTGGTGGTGACAGGCGTGTGGGACAACATCGAGCTGCAAACGCGCGTGAGTGACCCCAAAGCCTTGAAGGAAATGACCGATCGCCTGAGCTGCATGCCGGGCATTGCGCATTTCCTGCAAGTCGATGAGTACCCTTTGGGCGATTTCGACGACGTCGTTGCCAAGTGCAAATTGCACTTCGGTGAAACGTTGGCGGGTAAGGTCTTTTCGGTGCGCTGCAAGCGCGCTGGTAAGCACCCGTTTTCGTCCATGGAAGTCGAAAAATACGTCGGCAGTCAGCTGCGACGTCAGTGTGGTGCCGCCGGAATTTCGCTGAAAAACCCGGAAATTGAAGTCCGTATCGAAATTCGCGACCAACGGTTGTTTGTGATCCACAGCCAGCACGACAGCATCGGCGGTTATCCACTGGGGGCGCTTGAGCAAACCCTGGTGTTGATGTCCGGTGGCTTCGACTCGACGGTAGCGGCCTACCAGATCATGCGCCGCGGCCTGATGAGCCACTTTTGCTTCTTCAACCTCGGCGGGCGTGCCCACGAACTGGGCGTGATGGAAGTCGCGCACTATATATGGAAGAAGTACGGCAGCTCGCAGCGCGTGCTGTTTGTCAGCGTTCCGTTCGAAGAAGTTTTGGGGGAAATTCTCGGCAAAGTCGATAACAGTCATATGGGCGTCATTTTGAAGCGTATGATGTTACGCGCTGCGTCCCGTATTGCGGACCGGCTCGAAATCGATGCGCTGGTGACCGGCGAGGCGATTTCCCAGGTGTCCAGCCAGACGCTGCCCAACCTGTCGGTGATTGATTGCGTGACCGACAAACTGGTGTTGCGCCCACTGATTGCCAGCCATAAGCAGGACATCATCGACCAGGCGGTGCAAATCGGTACGGCCGATTTCGCCAAGCACATGCCTGAATATTGCGGGGTGATTTCGGTCAACCCCAAGACCCACGCAAAACGCAACCGCGTGGAGTACGAAGAACAACAGTTCGATATGGCTGTGCTTGAGCGAGCGCTTGAGCGGGCCAAACTGGTGCCGATCGATCGTGTGATCGATGAATTGGGCCAGGACTTGCAAGTCGAAGAGGTCAGCGAGGTGCTCGCGGGTCAGATCGTGATCGACATCCGTCACCCGGATGCTCAGGAAGATCAACCGCTGGAACTGGCTGGCATCGAAGTACAAGCGTTGCCGTTCTATGCACTGAACAGCCGCTTCAAGGAACTGGATGATACCCGTCAGTACCTGTTGTATTGCGACAAAGGCGTGATGAGTCGCCTGCATGCCCACCATTTGCTCAGTGAGGGACATGCCAATGTGCGCGTTTATCGACCGAGCTAAGAGCCCGGGGCTGTATGCCTGTGGCCTGCGTCACCGGCCCCCCGACGCCGCCGTCAAGCTGTAACGGCTTTCACGGACTCTACTGTTAATCGCTGCCTGGACTCAGTCAGCACACCGAATCCTCTGATCGAGATACACAAGTGATCGAAAATCTACGTAACATCGCCATCATTGCTCACGTTGACCACGGTAAAACTACCCTGGTAGACAAACTCTTGCGTCAATCCGGCACTCTGGAGCGCAACGAGCTCAACGACGAGCGCGTGATGGACTCCAACGACCAGGAAAAAGAGCGCGGCATTACCATTCTTGCCAAGAACACCGCTATCAACTGGAACGGCTACCACATCAACATCGTGGACACCCCGGGCCACGCCGACTTCGGCGGCGAAGTTGAACGCGTAATGTCGATGGTTGACTCCGTTCTGCTGCTGGTTGACGCTCAAGACGGCCCTATGCCGCAAACCCGTTTCGTGACCAAGAAGGCTTTCGAAGCCGGCCTGCGTCCAATCGTGGTCATCAACAAGGTTGACCGTCCAGGCGCGCGTCCGGACTGGGTTCTGGATCAGATCTTCGACCTGTTCGACAACCTGGGTGCTACCGAAGAACAGCTGGACTTCAAAGTGGTTTACGCCTCCGCCCTGAACGGTATTGCTGGTCTTGACCACACCGAAATGGCTGAAGACATGACCCCGCTGTACCAGTCGATCGTCGACAACGTACCAGCACCAAAAGTTGACCGTGACGGTCCGTTCCAGATGCAAATCTCGGCACTGGACTACAACAGCTTCCTGGGCATTATCGGCGTTGGCCGTATCGCTCGTGGTCGCGTCAAGCCGAACACTCCGGTTGTTGCCATCGACGCTGACGGCAAAAAACGCAACGGTCGTATCCTGAAGCTGATGGGTCACCACGGTCTGCACCGTGTAGACGTTGAAGAAGCTTCGGCAGGCGACATCGTTTGCATCAGCGGTATGGATTCGCTGTTCATCTCCGACACCCTGTGTGATCCGATGAACGTTGAAGCGATGAAGCCGTTGACCGTTGACGAGCCAACCGTTTCCATGACCTTCCAGGTAAACGACTCGCCTTTCTGCGGTAAAGAAGGCAAGTTCGTGACTTCCCGTAACATCAAGGAACGTCTGGACAAAGAGCTGCTGTACAACGTTGCACTGCGCGTTGAAGAAGGCGACTCGGCTGACAAGTTCAAGGTTTCCGGCCGTGGCGAACTGCACCTTTCGGTTCTGATCGAAACCATGCGTCGCGAAGGCTTCGAAATGGGCGTTGGTCGTCCAGAAGTGATCATCCGTCTTGTTGACGGCGTGAAGCACGAACCGTTCGAGAACGTAACCATCGACACCCCTGAAGATTCTCAGGGCAAGGTGATGGAAGAGATGGGCCTGCGTAAGGGCGACCTGACCAACATGGTGCCGGATGGCAAAGGCCGTGTTCGTCTGGAATACAACATCCCTGCTCGTGGTCTGATCGGTTTCCGTAACCAGTTCCTGACCCTGACCAACGGTGCTGGCATCCTGACCTCGATCTTCGACCGTTACGACGTTATGAAGTCGGGCCACATGTCCGGCCGTCAGAACGGCGTTCTGGTATCGGTTGAAACTGGCAAGGCGCTGACCTACTCCCTGGAAACTCTTCAGGCGCGTGGCAAGCTGTTCGTTGAGCACGGTCAAGAGATCTACAACGGTCAGATCGTTGGTCTGAACAGCCGTGACACCGACATGGGCGTTAACCCTACCAAGGGCAAGAAGCTCGACAACATGCGTGCTTCGGGTAAAGACGAAACCATCGCTCTGGTTCCACCGGTGAAATTCACCCTGGAACAAGCTCTGGAATTCATCCAGGACGACGAGCTGTGTGAAGTGACGCCTAAGTCCATCCGTCTTCGTAAGAAGATCCTGGACGAAGGCGAGCGTACCCGCGCTGCCAAAAAAGCCAAAAACTAAGTCACTTAGTTAGCGGTTACAAAAACGCCCCCGATCTTGCGGTCGGGGGCGTTTTTTTGTGTCCGGGATTTGCTCTTTAGCCGCTGCTGCAGGCTGCAATGGGCCGCGCGGCGGCGTTGCGAACCCGTATCGCAGCCCCAACAGGGCCGGGGGGTTAGAACACCATCAGCTTCTCGCTGCTGTTCTTACGTTCAACGGCCTTGGGGATGTACGCGCAATAGCCAGGACGTGGCCCTACTCGCGGGTGGTTGCGGCACGTGTCGGGGCGCTTTTCGTAGATGGTGCACATGCGCGATTTTCGATCCAGAAACAGGCAGTCGTTATTGCTCATGCGCTGCAGGGTGAAAATCCCCGACTTCTGGTTGAAGCGCTCTACGATCCCTTCTTTCTGCAGGCGCTTGGCGATGTTCTTGGGCGGGTCACCCAGCTCGAACTCATCGACGAGGCCGATGCGGACAAGGTCCTTGACCTTGACCTCGACCGGCAAGGTGCAGCAGCTGGAAATGCAGGAGCCGCACATGGGCGCGGAGTATTTGGCCCAGGTATCGAGACGGTCGATTTCCGCGGCGGCAATCAGGTTGGACTTCATCAGGCTTATATTCCAGCGTGCATCAGGGCGCGCGATCATACCGGGGTTGGCGAACGCGTGAACAACCATTTGCCGGATTTTCTCTCAAGGCCATGTTTTGAGGCGCTTTGCGGCCGGCCTGCCTCGTTTTGGGGCGGTGTGCATTCGGTCAGTTTTATTGCGTAAATCAGCAAAAAAAACCCGAATCAAAGCGCGTCCTGTCGGTCGAACGGTCTAGGCTGAACCCATTCTTTCTTCGAATCGCTTCATCTCGCTGAGGTTGTATCGATGGCTCAGGAACCGCTTGTTTGTGACGCACAGGTGGCCGCTTTTCGCGCTGCCGTCCTCGCCAAACTGACTTCCGCGGTGGGTAAGGACCCGGATCACGCGTTTGACCATGACTGGTTTGAAGCCATTGCACTGGCTGCCCGCGACCATATGGTCGAGCACTGGATGGACCACACGCGGCAGATTTATCGCAAAGGCCAGAAGCGGGTGTATTACCTCTCGCTGGAGTTTCTGATCGGGCGGTTGCTGTACGACAGCCTGAGCAACCTGGGGCTGCTGGATGTGGCGCGTGAGGCAATGGCCGAGCTTGGGGTCGACCTGGAGCGCATTCGCCTGCTGGAGCCTGATGCGGCCCTTGGCAACGGTGGCCTGGGTCGATTGGCTGCGTGTTTCATGGAAAGCATGTCGAGTCTGGGAATTGCTGCTCATGGTTACGGCATTCGCTATGAGCACGGGTTGTTCCGGCAGAGCATTGTCGATGGCTGGCAACAGGAGCAAACCGAGAACTGGCTGGATTTCGGCAACCCCTGGGAGTTTGAGCGCGCAGAGGTGGTGTACCACGTCGGCTTCGGCGGGGCGGTTGAAACCCGGCTGGACGAGCACGACCAGCCGCACCAGACCTGGTGGCCCGGTGAAACCGTGCGGGCCGTGGCCTATGACACGCCGGTTGTCGGCTGGCGCGGCGTCAGCGTCAACACCTTGCGTTTGTGGCGGGCGAGGGCGCTGCACGATCTGCACCTGGAGCGTTTCAATGCCGGTGACCACTTGGGTGCTGTCGCCGAGGTGGTCCGTGCAGAAAGCATTTCCCGGGTGCTGTACCCGGCAGACAGCAATGATGCGGGGCAGGAGCTGCGGCTGCGCCAGGAATACTTCTTTGTCTCGGCCTCGTTACAGGACCTGATCCGCCGTCATCTTAACCAGCATGATTCCTTGCTCAGCCTGGGCGAGCATGTGTCGATTCAACTGAACGACACGCACCCGTCAATTGCGGTCGCGGAACTGATGCGGGTGCTGGTCGATGAGCATGGCATCGCGTGGGAGGAGGCCTGGAAGGTCACCGTCGATACCTTGTCGTACACCAATCACACTTTGCTTCCCGAAGCCCTTGAGACATGGCCGGTAGGGCTGATGGAGCGCCTGTTGCCGCGCCACATGCAGATCATTTATTTGATTAACGCACACCATATCGATGCGTTGCGGGCCAAGGGTATCCACGATTTCGACGTGCTGCGTGCGGTGTCGCTGATCGAAGAAGACCACGGCCGCCGGGTCCGCATGGGCAACCTGGCGTTTTTGGGCTCCCACAGCGTCAACGGTGTGTCCGGGCTGCACACGCAATTGATGCGCAGCACGGTCTTTTCCGAACTGCATGCGCTCTACCCGAACCGGATCAACAACAAGACCAACGGCATTACCTTTCGCCGCTGGCTGTACCAGGCCAATCCGGCCCTGACCTCGATGCTGGTCAAGGCGCTCGGCAAGGAAGTCCTCGATCGGCCCGAGCAAAAACTGATCGAACTGGAACCTTTTGCCGAGCAGCCACAGTTCCGTATCCAGTTCGCCGAGCAACGCCTGAAGAGCAAATGCACCCTGGCGGCGCTGATTCAGGAACGGTTGGGGATCACGGTCAATCCCGAAGCCCTGTTTGATGTGCAGGTCAAACGCATCCATGAGTACAAGCGCCAGTTGCTCAACCTCCTGCACACCGTGGCGTTGTATCAGGCGATTCGGGCCGAGCCCGGAACCAACTGGGTGCCGCGGGTGAAAATCTTCGCTGGCAAGGCCGCCGCCAGTTACCACCAGGCCAAGCTCATCATCAAACTGTCCAACGACATCGCCCGCACCGTGAACAACGACCCAACGGTACGGGGTCTGCTCAAAGTGGTGTTTATCCCCAACTACAACGTCAGCCTGGCGGAAAGCATCATCCCGGCAGCGGATTTGTCCGAACAGATTTCTACCGCCGGCTACGAGGCTTCGGGTACCAGCAACATGAAGTTCGGCCTGAACGGAGCCTTGACCATCGGCACGCTGGATGGCGCCAACGTCGAAATGTGCGAGCGGGTAGGGGCTGAAAACATGTTCATTTTTGGTCTGACTTCGCGTCAGGTCGAAGCGCGCAAGCGCAGCGGTGAATTCCATGCCGGGCCTGACATTGCAGCTTCGCAACGGCTCGATGAAGTGCTGCAGGCCATCCGTGGTGGGGTGTTCTCATACGACGATCCCGCACGTTACACCGGGTTGATCGACTCGCTGATCGAATATGACCGGTTTTTGGTGTGCGCTGACTTTGATGCGTACTGGGAGGCTCAGATGCGGGTCGAGGCGCTCTGGCACGACAAGGATGCCTGGTGGCGCATGGCAGTATTGAACACGGCACGCATGGGCTGGTTTTCGTCGGACCGAACGATCCGGGAGTACGCGACCGAAATCTGGAAGGCCCTTGAATAGACCTCCTGCCCGCCTCAAACGACTGGGGCATGTGCCGTTTTTCGGCAGCCCCGGGCGGTTTATTTCACCCGTTAACTGAACCCGCTCGGCCGGATCTGCGTCTGACTAGAAGATTTGCACGACAACACGCGTTAAACTGCGCGGGTTTTTCGCCCCCTCCCCCTTGTTCGGAGCCTTACATGTCCCGCGTTACCCTGAGTCGCTATTTGATCGAGCAGACCCGCAGCAACAACACGCCTGCTGATTTGCGTTTCCTCATCGAAGTGGTGGCGCGTGCTTGCAAAGAGATCAGCCACGCCGTGTCCAAAGGCGCCCTGGGTGGTGTTCTGGGCAGCATGGGCACCGAAAACGTACAAGGTGAAGTGCAGAAGAAGCTCGACGTGATTTCCAACGAAATCCTGCTCGAAGCCAACGAATGGGGCGGTCACCTGGCCGGCATGGCGTCCGAAGAAATGGACAATGCCTACCAGATCCCGGGCAAATACCCGAAAGGCGCCTACCTGCTGGTATTCGATCCGCTGGACGGTTCGTCGAACATCGATATCAATGCTCCGGTCGGTACGATCTTCTCGGTGCTGCGTTGCCCGAACGAATACCTGACCCAGAACGAGCCGTTGAATGAAAAGGCCTTCCTGCAGCCAGGCACCCAACAGGTAGCGGCCGGTTACGCCATCTACGGCCCTCAGACCATGTTGGTACTGACCTTGGGCGACGGCGTAAAAGGCTTCACCCTGGACCGTGAAATGGGCAGCTTCGTACTGACTCACGAAGACATCACCATTCCTGAGGCTACCCAGGAATTCGCCATCAACATGTCCAACCAGCGTCACTGGGAAGCCCCGGTACAGCGCTACGTCGACGAACTGCTGGCGGGCGAAGAAGGCTCGTTGAAAAAGAACTTCAACATGCGCTGGGTCGCGGCGATGGTGGCCGACGTACACCGTATCCTGACTCGCGGTGGCCTGTTCATGTACCCGCGCGATAGCCGCGAGCCATCCAAGCCGGGCAAACTGCGTTTGATGTACGAAGCCAACCCGATGTCGTTCCTTGTTGAGCAGGCGGGCGGTGCGTCTACTGACGGCCATCAGCGCATTCTCGACATTCAGCCAGAAGGCCTGCACCAGCGCGTAGCGGTGTTCCTGGGCTCGAAAGAAGAAGTGGCGCGCATTACCTCGTACCACAAAGAGTAAGCCTCCATACCCTGTAGCCGCTGCCGCAGGCTGCGATGGGCTGCTCAGCAGCCCTGATATCAAGGGCCCTTGGCCCTTATCGCAGCCTTTGGCAGCGGCGACAGTGTTTCAGCAAACATCACGAATCGCGGTGTTTCTGATGGACCGCTATTTCTGGATTTACGCTTGCGAAGCAATCGGACGCAGCGTCGTTCCTTCGGCAGCGGCTACGGACAAAACCTCCCTCGCATTACCCCCGCCCAACAAATCCCTTCCCCCGCCGGGAACCTGCTCGCGCTTTTCTCTTCTAAGCTTGCATCTGGCAACTCTGCCGACTTTTCATCCAGGAGTTTTTCCATGAAGTTGCGTTATGTGGCGATGTTGTCGTTCTGCGTGTTGCTGACGGCGTGCAGCAAGGTTAATCAGGAGAACTACTCCAAACTTTCGTCCGGCATGACCAAGGCCGAGGTTGAGAAGTTGCTCGGCACACCTACCGATTGTTCAGGTGCGCTGGGCATGTCGAGTTGCACCTGGGGCGATCAGACGAGCTTTATCAGCGTGCAATATGCGGGCGATAAGGTGCTGATCTTTTCGGGTCAGGGTTTGAAATAAGGCGAACCAGGAGCATTAAACATGACACGTCTTTTGGCCAGCTTTGGCATCGCGCTGTTGTTGGCAGGGTGTGCCTCGTCCGAGATGGATTCCCTGGCACCGAAAACCGTCGAAAGTGTCGACCTCAAGCGCTATCAGGGCACCTGGTACGAACAGGCGCGGCTGCCGATGATTTTCCAGCGCAACTGCGCACAGTCTGAAGCGCACTACACCCTCAAGCCCGATGGCAACGTGGCGGTGTTGAATCGTTGCCGCGATGCTCAGGGCAAATGGCAGGAAGCCAAAGGTACAGCCAGCCCGCAAGTGGCCGGCAAAACCGATAAATTGTGGGTTGAGTTCGATAACTGGGTGTCGACCCTGCTGCCAGGCGTGACCAAAGGCGATTATTGGGTGCTGTACCTGGGGGACGACTACAGTACGGCGCTGGTGGGTAACCCCGACCGCCGTTATTTGTGGTTGCTGTCGCGCAAGCCGCACATCGATCAGCAAGTCCGTGACGAGCTGCTCAGCAAGGCTCAGCAACAGGGCTATGACACCACACGCTTGATTTGGCGAACGCCGGATTCTGAGATGCCAAAAGGCACGAAGTAACCAAGAAACGCCCCTCAACCTGCGTTGAGGGGCGCTGACTGCGGGCTTAGCCGCGCAGCAGGGTCTTCCAGGCGCGGTTCTGGTAAACAGCGATGGCTTGTTGTTTGCGAGCGTTGAGCAATTCGTCGTTGCTCTCCAGGTCATCAGTGATTGGCTGGTTGGCCAGGTCCTGCAACTTGTTCATCTCACCGTACAAACGGTCCACTTCCGGAATTTCCAGCACGCCGCGAGCCAGGCGCAACCAGGCCTGAATCCGTTCGATGCGTGGCAGTTGCTCAGCCAGGTCTTCAGGCTGCTGCTGGTAGCGATTCAAGCGCAAGGCAATCGCTTCGTCCGACAGCAGGCGCGGCAGCCAGCTGGCCAGCTGTGCAGCACCCTGGCGATTACCACGGGTGGTACCGCGGTCGACGGTCCAGGTGCGGGCCATCAGCCAGCGAGAAGTATTCAGCGAGAACTGGCCCCAGCGCGGGTCTTCCAGCTCCTCAAGGAACTGCTCAGGTGCGGCTTTACGCACGTCTTCGTCGTCCTGACCCACGTTGACCAGCGGGCGCCAGTCTTCGAGCAAGGCGTCGAGCGCGGCACGCAAGGCTTGCGTCGAAGGACGCGGAGCGGCTTGCCCCAGGCTGCTGACCAGTGCGCGTAGATCAATCAGCTGCTGAACCCAGTCTTGCAGCAGGCGCCAGTGGCCATTGAAACGATACTGCTCAGCCAGACGCTGGCTGCTGCCCAGCAGGTGCCAGGCCAGCGCGGTGAAGGCGTCGTCCAGCGGCATTTCAGGTGTCAGCTCGGGGGCTGGCAAGCTCACGGCGTAGCTGTTGGCGTCGAACAGGCGATAACCACGTTCGGCCTTGCTGATGTCACACGGCATCAGGGCCAGTTTTTCGGCCAGCTCGGCGGCCAGTTCCAGCAAAGCAGCCGGCTCACCTTCGCGCAGTTCGAGTTCCAGCTCGCAGATTTCTTCTTTCTGTTTGCCGGCAATGACGTGACCCAGGTCGAGAGCGGCCTCGATCACGACTTTGGCCTTGCCGCGGCCCCAGGAAATTTCAGCACGTTCGCGGACGAAATCCGTGGTGAAAATCGGCTTCAGGGTTTTTTTGTCCAGCTCGGCCAGTTCTTCAGGCCAGCATTCGCCGTCGAGCTTTTTGATGTCGAGTTTGGCTTTGGGCAGGTTCCAGTCGTACTCGTTACGTTCAGACAACCCGGCAATGCTTTGGCCGCGGGTCTTGAGGGTCTGGATAACGTCTTCGCCGTCACGACGCAGGCGCAGGGCAACCTTGGCCTTGGCCAGGTCGCGCTCTGGCGTGTCGAAGTACTGGTTCAACAACTCACGGCTTTCCCAGCCACTTTTGTTGCGCTTTTTCAGCAAAGGGTGCTCGCGCAGGGCGGCGAGGGTTTCGCGGCTGACGCGGAGTTTGATTTCGGTTTCTTTCTGCATGGCCGGAAAATCCAGGATCGGTGCGCAGCCGGGAAAAGTGTGGCTGCCAAGGCCGTGCAGTGTACAGGACAAGCCGGCCTGGCGGGCCGCGCGGGTTTATTCTGCAGCACAGATGGCTCTATGATGGGGCTTGCCCAGCTAACAGGATGTCAGCGCATGCCTTTACCTTCCCTGAAAGAGCAATTCGCTGCCTTGATCGGCACGCCGTCGGTCAGTTGCACCCAAGCCCATCTGGATCAATCCAATCGTGCCGTTATCGACTTGCTGGCCACTTGGCTCGCTGAATTGGGTTTCAGTTGCGATATCCAGCAGGTCAATCCCGGCAAATTCAATTTGCTCGCCAGTTTTGGCAGCGGGCCCGGCGGGCTGGTGCTGGCAGGTCACAGCGACACCGTGCCCTACGATGAAGCCCTGTGGCAGACCGATCCGCTCACGTTGACCGAAGTCGATAATCGCTGGGTTGGCCTGGGCAGTTGCGACATGAAAGGTTTTTTCGCCCTGATCATCGAGGCCGTTCGCCCGCTGCTCGACCAACCCTTCAAGCAACCGCTGCTGATTCTTGCCACCTGCGACGAAGAAACTTCCATGGCCGGCGCCAGGGCCCTGGTTGAAGCAGGCCGTCCGTTGGGGCGTGCGGCGGTCATTGGCGAGCCCACCGGGCTCAAGCCGATCCGCATGCACAAGGGGGTGATGATGGAGCGTATCGACATTTTGGGGCGCAGCGGCCACTCGTCCGATCCAAGCCTGGGCCACAGCGCCCTGGAAGCCATGCATGATGCCATCAGCGAGTTGAAAGGCCTGCGTCAGCAATGGCTGCACGAATACCGCAACCCCCAGTTCAGTGTGCCGCAGCCGACCCTGAACTTCGGCTGCATCCACGGTGGCGATAATCCCAACCGGATATGCGGCCAATGTTCGCTGGAGTTCGACCTGCGGCCTTTGCCGGGGATGGACCCGAACGCGTTGCGTGCAATCATTCGCAGCAAGCTGCAGCCTTTGGCCGAGCGGCATCAGGTAAAGATCGATTTTGCCCCGATTGCGGCCGGTGTGCCGCCGTTCGAACAGGCTGCCGATGCCGAGTTGGTGCGTGTCGCCGAGCGCCTCACCGGGCATCGCGCCGAAGCAGTAGCGTTTGGCACCGAAGCGCCTTATCTTCAGCAGCTTGGCTGCGAAACCGTGGTGCTGGGCCCGGGCGACATTGCCTGCGCGCATCAGCCGGGGGAATACCTCGAAATGTCACGTTTGCAGCCGACAGTGCGTCTATTAAGCCAACTGATCACCCACTATTGCCTGACCCCTTCGGCGCAGTAAATCGCCGATGCCCAGGTCCGTACACACAAGGAGAGCACGCGTGTCGCCAAGACTGTTTCGACGATAACTATCAGCCCGTTGTGCGTTAGCTGTTTTTGCCCTTTTTAGGCGGCTCATTTTTTACAGGCTTTAGTTATGCCCGATTACGTTAACTGGCTGCGTCACGCGTCTCCCTATATCAACGCCCACCGCGACTGCACCTTCGTGGTCATGCTCCCCGGCGACGGCGTGGCGCATTCCAACTTTGGCAATATCGTTCACGACCTGGTGCTGTTGCACAGTCTGGGTGTGCGGTTAGTGCTGGTCCACGGCTCGCGCCCGCAAATCGAAAGCCGCCTCGAAGCCCGGGGCCTGGTGCCGCATTACCACAAGGGCATGCGCATCACCGATGCACCGACCCTGGAATGTGTGATCGACGCCGTAGGTCAACTGCGCATAGCGATCGAAGCGCGCTTGTCGATGGACATGGCGTCTTCGCCGATGCAGGGCTCGCGCTTGCGTGTCGCCAGCGGCAACCTGGTCACCGCACGCCCGATCGGGGTGCTGGATGGCGTGGACTATCACCACACTGGCGAAGTGCGCCGGGTTGACCGCAAGGGCATCAATCGCTTGCTGGATGAGCGTTCGATCGTGCTGCTTTCGCCATTGGGTTACTCACCGACCGGCGAGATTTTCAATTTGGCCTGTGAAGATGTCGCCACCCGTGCGGCCATCGACCTGGGCGCTGACAAACTGCTGTTGTTTGGCGCCGAATCGGGTTTGCTCGATGAGCAAGGGCGATTGGTGCGTGAGTTGCGCCCACAGCAGGTGCCGGCTCACATGCGGCGTCTGGGCAGCGATTATCAGGCTGAATTGCTCGAAGCTGCGGCCGAGGCGTGCAGTGGCGGCGTGGCCCGCAGCCATATCGTCAGCTACGCCGAAGATGGCGCGCTGCTGACCGAGTTGTTCACCCGCAATGGTGGCGGCACGCTGGTGGCGCAAGAGCAGTTTGAAGTGACGCGTGAAGCGGCGATTGAAGACGTTGGCGGCTTGCTCGACCTGATCAGCCCGCTGGAAGAACAGGGCATTCTGGTGCGCCGCTCGCGGGAAGTGCTGGAACGCGAGATTGAACAGTTCAGCGTGGTTGAGCGTGAAGGCATGATCATCGCCTGTGCGGCGCTGTACCAGATTGCCGATTCGGACGCGGGTGAGCTGGCGTGCCTGGCGGTGAATCCTGAGTACCGTCATGGTCGTCGTGGCGATGAACTGCTGGAGCGCATCGAAAACCGTGCGCGGGCGCAGGGCTTGAAGACCTTGTTCGTCCTCACGACCCGTACCGCCCATTGGTTCCGTGAGCGCGGCTTTGAGCCAAGCAGCGTGGAGCGCCTGCCAGCAGCGCGGGCCTCGCTGTACAACTTCCAGCGTAATTCGAAGATCTTCGAGAAAGCCCTTTAAAGCCACACCCTTCTGCAGGAGCGAGCGTGCTCGCGACAGGATCAACGCGGTTTGTCAGTCCAACCGCGTTGTCTGCATCGCGAGCAAGCTCGCTCCTACAGGGTTGTGGTGTGTCTGCGGTCCTTCAAAACTCCTGCAAACACAGATCATCGATCACGGCCTTAAGCCTAGGCATGACGCTCCCCGTAGTTCGTACAGGAGACGGCACTTTCTCTGGCCACCACTCAGTTACTGATCGCCAGAATGCTCGCCTGGTACGAGGCTACAAACAGGTCGAAGTCGCCTTCTTCCTTTTGTTCGGTCTCGGTTTGTTCGAGCAAGGACTGCCGGGCTTTTTCTTCGAAAGCGGCCTGGTCTTCAGGGCTTAGCGGTTCGCTGCGGAAGAACTCGGCGTGGGCCATGCTCTGGCGCATCGAGAACTGGGCGAAGCTTTCCTTGTGTTCGACCATGCTGGCCAGGACTTTGGCTGACGGGGTCAGCGATACGTCCTTGACCTTGTTCAGTTGCTCATTCAGCGCCTTGCTGTGCAGGTCGCTGCCGTGGCTTTGATCGAGCAAAGCGGCCAGTGGGGCGATGCGTTCCATCAGCTCGGTGGCCCATTCCTTCATGTCGACGGCTTGGCCGTCGCGCTGCAATTGCAGGCCCGGACGGCGACCTTCCTTGACCACGCTCAAGAAGTTCGAGGTGCAGCTGCCACAGGCCGAACTGTCGAATTGCGGGCTTTCTTCCAGCGCGCAATACAGCAGGAAGGCGTCCAGGAAGCGGGATTCCGGCAGATCAATGCCCACGGGCAAGAACGGGTTGATGTCGAGCAGACGCACTTCAACGTATTGCACGCCACGCGACACCAGGGCCTGGATCGGACGTTCGCCGGTATAGGTCACGCGCTTGGGGCGGATGTTGGAGTAGTACTCGTTTTCGATTTGCAGGATGTTGGTGTTCAGTTGTACCCACTCGCCATCCTTGTGCGTACCGATTTCGACGTAGGGTGCATAAGGCGTGGCGACGGCTTTGCGCAGGCTGTCGGTGTAACTGTCGAGGTCGTTGTAACACGGCGTCAAACCGGCCTGGGCGTTGCTCTGGTAGCCCAGGTCGCTCATGCGCAGGCTGGTGGCATACGGCAGGTAAAGCGTTTCGGCATCCAGCTGTTCCAGCTGATGTGCACGGCCGCGCAGGAAGCCGGCATCCAGTGCAGGCGAGGCGCCAAACAGGTACATCAGCAGCCAGCTGTAGCGGCGGAAGTTACGAATCAGCGCGATGTAGGCGCTCGACTGGTAGTCGCGGTCTGTGCCGACAAAGCCTTCGGCCTGCTTGAGTACGGGCCACAACGCTTCTGGCAGCGAGAAGTTGTAATGGATCCCGGCGATGCACTGCATGGTCTTGCCGTAACGCAGCGCAAGGCCCTTGCGATAAACGTACTTGAGCTGCCCGATATTGGACGTGCCGTAGTAGGCAATCGGGATATCTTCTTCGGCCGGCAACGGGCACGGCATCGAAGGGCTCCACAGGTACTCGTCGCCGAGTTTGCTGTAGGCAAAGCGATGAATCTTGTCGAGGCTGGCCAGCGTGTCTGCCGGATCTGGCAGGGCCGGGGTGATGAACTCCAGCAGCGACTCGGAATAGTCGGTGGTGATCTGATCGTTGGTCAGGGCCGAGCCCAGTTCTTCGGGGTGCGGGGTCTGCGCCAAACGGGCATTCGCGGTAACGCGCAAGCATTCACGTTCGATACCGTGCAGGCATTGCCCCAGCAAGGTGAGATGAGTGTGCTCGCTGAGCAGAGCCAGGCGGCGGTTGAGAAGTTGGCTCAAGTTGGATTCCTTCACGCGTCAGTCGCCCCAATATGGGGGTGGTCAGGACGGTCTACAAGGGTGAAGTTGAAACTGGCGTGGTCGCCTGGCGTTGGTAAGTAAAACGTTGTTGCATGCCTGTATTCGGCCCTTGGCGCTCCGAGCGCATTTCAGCACCGCATTTGCAGTGCCGAAATTAACTCAAATGACCCAAGGACCGCTACAGCACAGCGAACGTGCCTTGCGCTTTTGCGACCAGCTTGTCGCCTTGCAGCACGTCAGCTTCGACCACCAGCGTGCGTCTGCCGGGGTGGATGACTTTGGCGATGCACAGCACATCGCCTTCAGACACGGCCCGCATGTAGTTGATCTTGCACTCGATAGTGGCGCTCTGCTGGTCGAAGCCGTGGGAGCTGGAGCACGCCAGGCCCATGCTGATATCAACCAGGCTGAACAGGGCACCTCCGTGCAGCTTGCCGGCGCGGTTGCGCAGCTGGGGTTCCAGGCTCAGCGCAACGTGCGCTACGCCGTTTTCCACAGACTGCACGCGGCAACCTATCAACGTGCTGTAGGCACTTTGGGTCAGGCTATCGGGGAGCGACATTAGCGTTTCTTCAACTGTTTGGCGTTGGCAAACAGCGAAGCCATCGCATTATTGCTCGGCGCGGCGGCAACGCTTTCTTTGCGTGGTGCCGTGTTTTGCTGGCGTGGGGCCGAGCCAGGGCGTGCGCCGCGAGCACCGTCGATTTTCTCGCCGGGGGTGTCGCTCATGCGCATCGACAGGCCGACGCGTTTACGCGGGATGTCGATTTCCATGACCTTGACCTTGACCACATCACCGGCTTTCACGGCCTCACGCGGGTCTTTGATGAACTTCTCGGACAAGGCCGAGATGTGCACCAGACCGTCCTGGTGTACGCCGATATCGACGAAGGCTCCAAAGTTGGTCACGTTGGTGACGACACCTTCCAGAATCATCCCCAGTTGCAGGTCCTTGAGGTCTTCAACGCCTTCCTGGAATTCGGCCGTTTTGAACTCGGGGCGAGGGTCGCGACCAGGCTTTTCCAGCTCTTGCAGGATGTCGGTGACCGTCGGCAGGCCGAAGGTTTCATCGGTGAATTTCTTGGGGTCAAGGCGCTTGAGGAAGCTGGCGTCACCGATCAGCGAGCGAATGTCGCGCTCGGTGTCCGAAGCAATGCGTTTGACCAGTGGATAGGCTTCCGGGTGAACGGCCGAGCTGTCCAGAGGGTTGTCGCCATTCATCACGCGCAAAAAGCCTGCGGCTTGCTCGAAGGTTTTTTCTCCCAGACGGCTGACTTTCTTCAGTGCAGCCCGGGTTTTGAACGCGCCGTTTTCATCGCGATGATTGACGATGTTTTGTGCCAGTGTGGCATTGAGCCCGGAAATACGGGCCAGCAGCGCGACTGACGCCGTGTTCACGTCCACGCCCACGGCGTTCACGCAGTCTTCAACCACCGCGTCCAGCCCGCGTGCCAGCTTGAGCTGGGACACGTCGTGCTGGTATTGGCCGACGCCGATGGATTTCGGATCGATCTTCACCAGTTCGGCCAGTGGATCTTGCAGGCGGCGAGCAATCGACACCGCGCCACGGATCGATACGTCCAGATCGGGAAATTCCTTGGCGGCCAGTTCCGACGCCGAGTACACCGAGGCACCTGCTTCCGAAACCATCACTTTGGTGACTTTCAGTGCCGGGTATTTTTTGGCCAGATCGGCCACCAGTTTGTCGCTTTCACGGCTGGCGGTGCCGTTGCCGATGGCGATCAGCTCAACCGAATGCTTGGCGCACAGGGCGGCCATGACGGCGATGGTCTGGTCCCACTTGTTGTGCGGTACGTGGGGGTAGACGGTGGCGTATTCGAGCAGTTTGCCCGTGGCATCGACCACGGCCAGCTTGCAGCCGGTGCGCAGGCCCGGGTCCAGGCCGAGGGTTGCACGCGGGCCCGCGGGAGCGGACAGCAGCAAGTCATGCAGGTTGTGGGCGAACACATTGATCGCTTCGGTTTCTGCGGCTTCACGCAGCTCACCCAGCAAGTCGGTTTCGAGGTGGGTGTACAGCTTGACCTTCCAGGTCCAGCGCACCACTTCACTCAGCCATTTGTCTGCCGGGCGGTTTTGATTCTGCAGGCCGAAGCGTTCGGCGATCATCATCTCGCCGGGGTGCATGCTGCCTGGCAGCTCTTCACCCACTTTGAGCGAGGAGCTGAGAATCCCTTCGTTGCGGCCACGGAAAATCGCCAGTGCGCGGTGCGACGGCATGCTTTTGAGCGGTTCGTCATGTTCGAAGTAGTCGCGGAACTTGGCCCCTTCCTCTTCCTTGCCCGGGATCACACGGGCGCTGAGGGTGGCTTCCTGCTTCAGGAAGCTGCGCAGCTTGTCCAGCAGGCTAGCGTCTTCAGCGAAGCGCTCCATGAGGATGTACTTGGCGCCATCGAGCGCAGCCTTGACGTCGGCGACCCCTCTTTCGGCGTCGACAAAGCGGGCGGCTTCGGTTTCAGGGCTCAGGCCAGCATCGTTGAACAGGCCGTCAGCCAGCTCGCCGAGGCCGGCTTCCAGGGCGATCTGGCCCTTGGTGCGGCGCTTTTGCTTGTACGGCAGATACAAGTCTTCGAGGCGGGTCTTGGTGTCAGCGAGCTTGATGTCGCGGGCCAGCTCGGGGGTCAGTTTGCCTTGCTCTTCGATGCTGGCAAGGATGCTGATACGCCGTTCGTCGAGTTCACGCAGGTAGCGCAGGCGTTCTTCCAGATGACGTAACTGGGTGTCATCCAGGCTGCCTGTCACTTCCTTACGGTAGCGAGAAATGAAGGGTACGGTGGAGCCTTCATCCAGAAGAGCGACGGCCGCTTCGACCTGCTGCGGGCGCACGCCAAGTTCTTCGGCGATGCGGCTGTTGATGCTGTCCATAAATCCACCTGACAAATTGTGATGCAGGCTCGCACGCCCGGGCTTTAAGGCTTGCGAGGCTGGTTGAGCGGCCTGGAAGGCACCGCTACCTGGGCCAAAAGGGCAGCCTGTTGACCCGCGAAATCAGAAAATTACGGCGTCCGTTGAAAAAATAAATCCTGCCGCAATCATTAAAAATCCAAGATTGCCTGACACAAAAGGCGGCGCATTATAACCAGCGTTCCCGGATTCAGGGGACAGCGCGCTGTGCTCGCAATGATCCGGGTGCTGGTTGTGAAGGAAAAATCTGCTAACAATGCACACGATGCGTATAACAGCAGCTAAGCCATAATGCGCGCCGAGATCAAAGGAGCATCCAATGAGCAGCACTGCACAAACTGCCGAAGGCGAAAAAATCCTCATCGTTGATGACGATCCCGGGCTGAGCAGCCTGCTGGAACGTTTCTTCGTCAGCAAGGGCTATCGCGCCCGCGCTGTGCCTAACGTTGAACAAATGGACCGTTTGCTGGCACGCGAGGTGTTCAACCTTGTGGTGCTGGATCTGATGCTGCCTGGTGAAGACGGCCTGTCAGCCTGCCGCCGTCTGCGCGCAGCGAACAATCGGGTACCGATCATCATGCTCACCGCCAAGGGCGATGAGCTGAGCCGTATCAAGGGGCTGGAACTGGGTGCCGACGACTACCTGGCCAAACCGTTCAACCCTGATGAGCTGATGGCGCGGGTGCGTGCGGTGTTGCGCCGTCAATCGGCTCCGGTGCCGGGTGCACCGGGCAGCGAAGACGAAAGCGTCACCTTCGGTGATTACGAATTGTCGCTGGCAACCCGTGAACTCAAGCGTGGCGATGAAGTTCACATGCTCACCACCGGTGAGTTCGCGGTGCTCAAAGCCCTGGTCATGCATGCCCGCGAGCCGTTGACTCGCGACAAGCTGATGAACCTGGCGCGTGGTCGCGAATGGGATGCTCTGGAGCGTTCAATCGACGTTCAGATTTCCCGCTTGCGCCGCATGATCGAACCCGATCCTTCCAAGCCGCGCTATATCCAGACTGTCTGGGGCGTCGGTTATGTGTTCGTGCCGGATGGCAATGCCGCCAAGTGATTGATCATTTGTAGGAGCGAGCCACGCAGCGTGTTCCAGCGCCAGCGTGGCTCGCGATCCAACTTTTTGCGGGTCTCCGAACTCGCTCCTGCAAAGTGTAAAAGCAGCTGTCTATGAAAACCCCTCTCTGGTTTCCCCAAAGTTTTTTCTCCCGCACCCTCTGGCTGGTCCTGATCGTTGTCCTGTTTTCCAAGGCGCTGACGCTGGTTTATCTGTTGATGAACGAGGACGTGCTGGTTGATCGCCAATACAGCCACGGCGTGGCGCTGACCCTGCGGGCTTACTGGGCTGCGGATGAAGAAGACCGCAACAAGATTGCCGATGCGGCCGGTTTGATCCGTGTCGTGGGGGGCGGTGTGCCCGAGGGCGAGCAACACTGGCCTTACAGTGAAATTTACCAGCGTCAGATGCAGGCTGAGCTGGGGGCTGACACCGAGGTCCGGCTGCGGGTGCATGCGCCGCCTGCGTTGTGGGTGCGGGCACCTAGCCTGGGCGATGGATGGCTGAAAGTCCCGCTGTACCCGCATCCGTTGCGGGGGCAGAAGATCTGGAGTGTGCTGGGGTGGTTCCTGGCCATCGGCTTGTTGTCCACCGCCTCTGCGTGGATTTTCGTCAGCCAGCTCAACCAGCCATTGAAACGCCTGGTCTATGCCGCACGTCAGTTGGGGCAGGGGCGCAGTGTGCGCTTGCCGATCAGCGACACGCCCAGCGAAATGACCGAGGTCTACAGTGCATTCAACCAAATGGCTGAAGATGTCGAGCAGGCGGGGCGTGAGCGCGAGCTGATGCTGGCGGGCGTGTCCCATGACCTGCGAACCCCGCTGACGCGCTTGCGGCTGTCTCTGGAGTTGATGGGCAACCACAGCGACCTGACAGACGACATGGTGCGCGACATTGAAGACATGGACGCAATCCTTGACCAGTTTCTGGCATTTATTCGAGATGGCCGCGATGAGCCGGTCGAAGAAGTCGACCTGTGTGAACTGATCCGTGAAGTGGTGGCGCCTTACAACCAGAATGAAGACAAAGTGCGCTTGCGGCTGCAGCCCATTCAGCCGTTTCCGCTGCGCAGGGTGTCAATGAAGCGCCTGCTCAATAACCTGATCGGCAATGCCCTGCACCATGCGGGCGAAGATGTTGAAGTGGCGGCTTATGTATCTGGAGACACCAGCGCTCCCTATGTGGTGTTGAGTGTCATGGACCGCGGCATGGGGATTGATCCTGCCGAACTCGAAGACATCTTCAATCCGTTCATTCGCGGTGATCGGGCACGAGGCGGCAAGGGCACAGGGTTGGGTCTTGCAATCGTCAAGCGTATCGCCTCCATGCACGGCGGCAATGTCGAGTTGCGTAACCGTGCGGGTGGAGGTCTCGAAGCACGGGTGCGCTTGCCTCTGGGGCTGATGCTTCCACGAGGCGCGGTATAGCCTCGACGGGCATTCTGTAGCCGCTGCCGAAGGGCCGCGATGGGGTACGCAGCGACCCTGTTGTTTAAGGTCCTTCGGCCCTTATCGCCGCCTGCGGCAGCGGCTACATCAGTGTTTAACCTTTGCCTTTGGTGCGGGTCATGTTCGGGCCGCTGTTTTTCTCGAGATGCTCAATGATGATCCCGGCCACGTCCTTGCCCGTGGTTGTTTCGATACCTTCCAGCCCTGGCGATGAGTTGACCTCCAGCACCAGAGGGCCGTGGTTGGAGCGCAGGATATCAACCCCCGCCACACTCAATCCCATGACCTTGGCAGCACGGATCGCGGTCATGCGCTCTTCGGGCGTGATTTTGATCAGGCTGGCGCTGCCACCCCGATGCAGGTTGGAGCGGAACTCCCCCGGCTTGGCCTGGCGCTTCATGGCTGCGATGACCTTGTCACCCACGACAAAGCAGCGAATATCGGCGCCGCCGGCTTCCTTGATGTATTCCTGCACCATGATGTTTTGCTTGAGGCCCATGAAGGCCTCGATCACCGACTCGGCAGCGGTGGCGGTTTCGCACAGCACCACACCGATGCCTTGTGTTCCTTCCAGTACCTTGATCACCAGCGGGGCACCGTTGACCATCTCGATCAAGTCGGGGATGTCATCCGGCGAGTGGGCAAATCCGGTGACCGGCAAGCCCAGGCCGCGGCGTGACAGCAGTTGCAGCGAGCGCAATTTGTCCCGCGAACGGGCAATGGCTACCGACTCGTTGAGCGGGAAGACCCCCATCATTTCGAACTGGCGCAAGACCGCGCAGCCATAAAACGTGACCGAAGCGCCAATGCGCGGGATCACCGCGTCAAAGCCTTCGATCGGCTTGCCGCGATAGTGGATCTGCGGCTTATGACTGGCAATGTTCATATAGGCGCGCAGGGTATCGATCACTACCATTTCATGGCCTCGTTCGGTCCCGGCCTCAACCAGACGACGAGTGGAATACAGACGCGGGTTACGCGACAGCACAGCGATCTTCATGCAACACCTGTGGCAGAGGTAGTAGTGACCGGAAATACCGGCTTGTCTTGTACGTATTTGAGCCCCGGGTTAACGACCAATTGACCGTGGACCAGGGCTTTGGAGCCCAGTAGCAGGCGATAACGCATGGATTTTCGGCAGGCGAGGGTGAATTCGACCTCCCAGACGCGATCACCCAGTGCCAGGCCCGTGCGAATCACATAGCGCACCTGCGCATGGCCGTTGGAGCTTTTAATGGTTTTCATCGCAACCAGCGGCGCTTCGCAGTGGCGGTGACGCAACTGGACCAAGGTGCCCAGATGGGCATTGAAACGAACCCATTTCACACCGTCGCGCTCGAATGGCTCGATTTCGGTAGCGTGCAGGCTGGAGGTACTGGCACCGGTGTCGATTTTCGCCCGCAGGCCTGCGACTCCCAGATCGGGAAGCGCCACCCACTCGCGCAGACCGACAACGGTCAAATGGTCAAAAGTCTTCAATATAAATAACCAGCGTTTAACGTATCCGGGCAGCAGGAGAAACCCTGCAGGTCAATCATCGGCGAGGGCTGGAATGCCTTCAGCGGTATTCACGCAGAATATCCGGCAAATGGCGACAGTTATCTACGTGTAGGCTACTCCCGTGCTGGGCATTCTATCGGCTGGTTTGATTCCTTGGATCATCAGAAGTGGTAGTACAGTTCCGACTATTTGAAAGAAGAGGACGGCAAATGGCGCAGAAGCAGGCAGAGGACGACAAGATCCGGCTGGACAAGTGGCTATGGGCGGCCCGTTTTTATAAAACCCGGGCCTTGGCCAAAGCAGCGATCGAGAGCGGCAAGGTTCACTGTCGCGGCGAGCGTTGCAAGCCGGGCAAGGAGCCGCGCGTGGGCGATGAGCTGCAAATTCGCGTCGGGCTTGAAGAGCGCACCGTCGAAGTCAAAGCGCTGTCTACGGTGCGGGGCGGTGCTCCGCAAGCCCAGTTGCTGTACGCCGAAACCGAGCAAAGTATCCTCAAGCGTGAAAACGCAGCCGCCATGCGCAAGGCGGGCGCGATGGGAATCAGTACGGACGGCAAACCGACCAAGAAACAACGTCGCCAATTGCACCAGTTCCATGACACCAGCAGTGAGGCGTGAGCAAACCCGGAAGGCCGTACGTCGAGTCTGTGCCCATATGCCTTGTAACCGCCTGTGTACGGCGCCATATAGGGTTTATTAGTCTGCGGGCTGCTCGCGCTTTCAGCGTTTGATCCCATGCTTTGTTAGACTTGAACACATTTTGTCACCCATTCAGAACTCTATTCTTATGTCCGATCTACACAAAACAGATGCTACACAACGCTTCATGTTCGACAGCAATGATGCCCGCGGCGAGTTGGCTTCGCTGGAGCAGAGCTACGCCGAAGTGTTGGCCAAACACGATTACCCACAGCCGGTTCAACAGCTGTTGGGCGAACTGATGGCGGCGGCTGCGTTGCTGGTGGGCAACCAGAAAATTGACGGCTTGCTCAGCCTGCAGGCTCGCTCTGAAGGCCCGGTGCCCCTGTTGATGATCGAGTGCACCAGTGAGCGTGAAATACGCGGTCTGGCACGTTTTGATGCGGACAAGATCGCGGCAGATGCCACCCTGGCAGACCTGCTGCCCAACGGCGTGCTGGCCATTACCATTGACCCGACCGTGGGCAAGCGCTACCAGGGCATCGTGGACCTGAATGGCACCACGCTGGCAGATTGCTTCACCAACTATTTTGTGATGTCCGAGCAAGTGCCGACCCGTTTCTGGCTGGTCGCTGATGGGCAGCGTGCTCGAGGCATGTTCTTGCAGCAACTGCCTGCCGACGTCATTGAAGACGAAGACGAACGTGCCGACAGCTGGAGCAAGTTGCTCATGCTGGGCGATACGCTCAAGGCCGAAGAGTTGCTGGGGCTGGATAACGAAACTATTTTGCATCGCCTCTATCACGAAGAAACCGTACGTCTGTTTGACGGCCAGGCCATTGAGTTCAAGTGCAGCTGCTCGCGTGAGCGTTCCGGCAATGCATTGACCAGCCTGGGCCTGGAAGATGCCCAAAAAGTGGTCAGTGAGCACGGCGGCCACCTCGAAATTGACTGCCAATTCTGTAACGAGCGTTACCTGTTCGATGCTGCAGACGTTGATCAATTGTTTGCCGGTGCCGGGGTTGACTCGCCTTCTGAGACTCATCACTAAAACGTTTCAGCGCAGGTAAAACACCTGTCAAAGCCCGTTCTTACGCGGTTCTGACAGGTGGGGCCTACTCTTTTTGGGCTTTTCTGGCATAATCCGGCCCACTTTTTTCGCGGTAGTAGTGCAACTTTTTCTACTACAAAACGTTTGGCGCAATCGGCCAATGGCCGACGGGGAACCTAATGACGCAAGCTAATAACGCCGTGTACACCGATCTGAGCATCGACGATCTGGTCAAAGAAGCCCTGAGCCGTGGTGAAGGCGAGCTTGCCGACACTGGCGCACTGGTTGTCAAAACCGGACACCGTACCGGCCGTTCACCGGCTGACCGTTTCATTGTTGAAGAGCCGACCACTCAGGCTGCCATTGCCTGGGGCCCGATCAACCGCAAGTTCCCGGCTGACAAGTTCGATGCCCTGTGGGATCGCGTTGAGGCTTTCAACAACGCGCAAGAGCATTTCGTTTCCCACGTGCATGTAGGTGCTTCCGAAGACCACTACCTGGCCGTGAAAATGACCACCCAGACTGCCTGGCAGAACCTGTTCGGTCGTTGCCTGTTCATCAACCCGGCTCAGTTCAACCCGGCCGGTCGTGACGAGTGGCAAGTGCTCAATGTGGCCAACTTCGAGTGCGTGCCTGAGCGTGACGGCACCAACTCTGACGGTTGTGTGATCCTCAACTTTGCCCAGAAAAAAGTGCTGATCGCCGGCATGCGTTACGCCGGTGAAATGAAAAAAGCCATGTTCTCGGTGCAGAACTTCCTGTTGCCTGCTGTCGACGTACTGCCGATGCACTGCGCCGCCAACATTGGTGAAGAAGGCGACGTGACCCTGTTCTTCGGCCTGTCCGGCACCGGTAAAACCACCCTGTCCGCTGATGAAAGCCGTTACCTGATCGGTGATGACGAACACGGCTGGGGCGAAGGCGTGGTGTTCAACATCGAAGGCGGTTGCTATGCCAAGTGCATCGACCTGTCCGAGAAGAACGAGCCGGTCATCTGGAAAGCCATCAAGCACGGTGCGGTCCTGGAAAACGTTGTAATCGACGAGGCCAAGCACGCCGACTACGCCGATGTCAGCCTGACCCAGAACAGCCGTGCGGCCTACCCGCTGGAGCACGTTGCCAAGCGTTCCGAGAAGAACCTGGGCGGCGAGCCAAACGCTGTGATCTTCCTGACCTGCGACCTGACTGGCGTCCTGCCACCGGTGTCGATCCTCAGCGAAGAGCAAGCGGCTTACCACTTCCTGTCTGGCTACACCGCACTGGTGGGCTCGACTGAAATGGGTTCGGGCAGCGGCATCAAATCGACATTCTCCACCTGCTTCGGCGCACCGTTCTTCCCGCGTCCGGCTGGCGAATACGCTGAGCTGCTGATCAAGCGCATCCGCGGCTTCGGCTCCAAGGTTTACCTGGTCAACACCGGCTGGACCGGCGGTGGCTACGGCGTTGGCAAGCGTTTCAACATCCCGACTACCCGTGCGGTGATTGCAGCGATCCAGAGCGGTGTTCTGGTTGGCGCCGAAACCGAGCACCTTGACACCATCAACCTCGACGTGCCGTTGGCCGTTCCGGGCGTCGACACTGTTCTGCTCAACCCACGCAACACGTGGGCTGACACCGCTGCCTATGACGAAGCTGCCAAAGCATTGGCTGGCCTGTTCACTGAGAACTTCAAGAAGTTCGACGTCAGCGACGCGATCAAGGCTGCCGGCCCGAAGGCGTAAGCATTCGGTCAGTGCGTTGATCCACAAAAAAACCGCCTGAAAAGCGGTTTTTTTGTGTCTGCGATTTAGCCTTCCAGGATTTGCGTATCCCATTGGCCGCGCTGGACGGCTGCATAGAGCATACCGATGGTCAGCGGCACCTTGTCGCCCCGGCCTTTGGCGCTGCGCTTGAAGTGCGGGTCATTGCCCGCGGGCTGAAAATAACGGTACGCATCGTAATCGGCCAGCTCCAGCCCGAATCGTTCCTCAAGTGTTTCCATCAGGTGTTGGGCATCCGAGCCATTGCAGCCCAAGTCCCCGTTGATCGATGTCCTCAGGCTGATGGTTTTGTGCTCCGGCAGGCCGATTTCTTCATGCAGCAACTGCATCAGCTCGCGCAGGGTGTGGGTGTCAGGGAGGTCGGCGGCGAGTTTCATCATGGAAGGTCCGTAAGGCGGTTTACTTGATGTTAAGTGTGCTTTTAAAGGTGTCTTTGAAAATTCTTTTGATGGTGCTGCTTTCGGTGCTGGTTAGCTGATTCCCAGAGGGTGAGTTTTATTGAACGCCTGCATTCAACCTCTGGCATCGAGGCATTCTGACTCAGAAGATTTACACGCATAAGGAATGAGTCACCCCTCATGCACAGCCATGAGGTCATATCATGACATTTGCCATGCTCGCTAAAGTCGCTGCCTCTGTAACCGATCTGAAAAAAGACCCCAGGGGCACCTACCGTGAAAGCGGGGGAGATCTCGATAATCGCTGGGTGGTTCTGGTGCTTGATGTTGGTCGACGTGATGACAATGGCGCCTGCAAAGCAGCAAAAAAAACGCCTTCGTTGAGGTTTTCGTCTGCATTCGAGGCATCCCGCCTGACCCTGTATCATCCCCTCTCAATTTGCCCCCGACCTTTTCTCGATCGACTGTATATCTCGCGATAAAGTTTTGCGCTTTGCAGCGGTCAATGGAGTGACAGTGATGCATAACACCCTGGAACAGGTTTTCGGCTATCCCCAGTTTCGTGCCGGGCAAGAAGCGGCGATCAGTGCCGTGCTGGACGGGCGTTCGGCGGCGGCGATTTTTCCGACGGGGTCGGGCAAGTCTTTGTGTTACCAACTACCTGCGCTGCTCTTGCCGCACCTGACACTGGTGGTGTCGCCCCTGCTGGCGTTGATGCAGGATCAATTGGCATTTTTGCAACGCCACGGGATTGCCGCGGCCAGTATTGATTCGGCCCAAAGCCGGGAAGACGCCAGCGCGGTGATGGCGCGGGCCAAAGCGGGCGAATTGAAGATTCTGATGATTTCGGTCGAGCGCCTGAAGAACGAGCGCTTCCGTAACTTTTTGCAGCAAGTACCGATTTCATTGCTGGTGGTGGACGAAGCGCACTGTATCTCCGAATGGGGGCATAACTTCCGACCGGATTACTTGAAGCTCCCCGACTACCAGCGCCAGTTCAACATCCCGCAAGCCTTGTTGCTGACGGCGACCGCGACGCCGAATGTGATTGCGGACATGCAGGCCAAGTTCTCGATTGCTGAATCGGACGTCGTCACCACCGGTTTCTATCGCGCCAATCTCGATCTGTGGGTCGAACCCGTCTCCGGTGCCGCCAAGCGTGAGCGTCTGGTGCAGTGGATGGGCGAACGCAGCGGCCAGCCGAGCATTGTGTATGTCACCTTGCAAAAGACCGCCGAGCAGATTGCCTATCACCTGAACCAGCACGGCATCAGCGCCAATGCTTATCACGCCGGGTTGCCTCATGATCAGCGTGAAGGCATTCAGCGCCAGTTCATGAGCGGGCAATTGAATTGCATCGTGGCGACCATTGCATTTGGCATGGGGATCGATAAAAGCGATATCCGTAATGTGGTGCATTTCGACTTGCCCAAGTCGATTGAAAACTACAGTCAGGAAATTGGCCGGGCCGGGCGCGATGGCCAGCCATCCGAGTGTCTGGTGCTTGCCAATCGTGACAGTCTCAACGTGTTGGAAAACTTTGTGTACGGCGATACGCCTGAGCTGCAAGGTATCCGCTGTGTGCTCGATGAACTGCGGGCAGCGATTCCCGAAGGGCAGTGGGAATTCATGCTGTTGCCTTTGTCCGATCAGAGCAATATTCGTCAGTTGCCGCTCAAAACCTTGTTGGTGCAGCTGGAATTACGGGGCCTGATTGCGCCGCGTTATGCCTACTTTGCCGAATACCGCTTCAAGTTCCTGATTGACCCTGAAGCCTTGCTGGCCAGGTTCGAGGGTGAGCGCCAGCAGTTTGTTTCAGCGATCATCCAGACCTCCAGCCGCGCCCGAACCTGGGCCACGGTCAATTTCGACGCGTTGTACGCGCAGCACCAGGCCGACCGCAATCGGGTCGTCAAAGCGCTGGATTACTTCCAGGAGAAGGGCTGGATCGAGCTTGAAAGCAAGCAAATGACAGAGGTCTACAGCGTGCTGGTGAGTGACTTCGATCCGCAAGCACTGAGTCAGGAGCTGCACCGTTACTTCACGGCCCATGAGCACGGCGAGATCGTGCGTATCCATGCAATGCTGGCGTTATTCGCCAGTGATACCTGCCTGAGCTATCGTCTGGCGCAGTATTTTGGTGACGAGCAGGCGCCGCAGCTATGCGGGCATTGTTCGGTGTGCGCGGGTCAGGTTGCACAGTTGCCTGAGCCTCCTGCGCTGTTGCCGCTTGTGGATAAAAACGTTGCGGCGCTGTGCGGTGATTTTATCCACAGGCATCAGGCGTTCGTCGGAAGTTATCCCCCGGCGGAACGCCTGACACGTTTTCTGTGCGGAATCAGTGTGCCGTTGTTTACCAAAATGAAGGCACGAGCCATTCCGGGATTTGCGGCTTTGGAAAACTATCCATATGCCGATGTCCGCGAATGGGCTGCGAAAGAACTGCTTTCTCTGTAGATACTCTGTTGCCGGTCAAGCACCGGAGCTTTGCGACTACAGATCGTAGCAGTTGCCGAGATCAGCGAGGCTACGTCCGGCTGCGCAGCAGTCGTAAAGCCCGGTTTACCTGTCCATTGGATGCGCCACCTCTACGGATTCCGCCCGTGTAGCCCCTGCGGCGGCTACACGGGCGGGTATTGGCTAGCCCAACAGCTCGCGCAGCACCCGGGTGAAATCGCGGCAACTGGCTTCTTCATCGGCGTGGCGGCCATCGCGAACCACCCATTGGCCGTTTACCAGCACATCGCGTACCTGACGGTCGCCGCCGGCAAACAGCCAGCGATTGAGAATGGCGTCGTCCTGAGCCGTGGCCAGGTACGGGTCATTACCGTCAAGCACCAGCCAGTCGGCGCGCTGGCCAACGGCCAGGCCGGCAACCGGTTGGCCCATCGCTTGTGCACCACCGGCCAGGGCTGCGTCGTACAGGGTTCGGCCCACCATTGGCTGATCGCTGCGATACAACCGGTTACGGCGCTGATCACGCAAGCGCTGGCCATACTCCAGCCACCGCAGCTCTTCGACCACGCTTAACGAGACATGGCTGTCCGAGCCGATGCCCAGACGGCCTCCTTGGGCGAGGTAATCCACGGCCGGGAAAATACCGTCTCCCAGGTTGGCTTCGGTGGTCAGGCACAGCCCGGCTACGGCCTGGCTTTGCGCCATCAAACGGACTTCGTCAGCGTTGGCATGGGTGGCGTGTACCAGGCACCAGCGTGCATCGACATCAACATTGTCATACAGCCACTGGATGGGGCGTTTGCCGCTCCAGCCCAGGCAGTCGTCGACTTCCTTCTGCTGTTCGGCAATGTGGATGTGCACCGGGCAGGTCGAATCGCTGGCGTGCAAGACCTGCTGGATTTGTTCCGGGGTGACGGCGCGCAGCGAGTGGAAACACAGACCCAACTGTTGCATCGGGTGTTGCGCCAGCAGCGGCTTGAGTTGCTGTTGCAGTGTCAGGTACTGCTCGGTGCTGTTGATAAAGCGCCGCTGACCTTCATTCGGGGTCTGGCCGCCAAAACCTGCATGGCTGTAGAGCACTGGCAGCAAGGTCAGGCCGATGCCTGTCGAACGTGCGGCTTCGCTGATGCGCAGCGCCAGCTCCGCCGGATTGGCATAGGGCTGCCCGGCGGTATCGTGATGCACGTAATGGAACTCCGCGACCGAGGTGTAACCGGCCTTGAGCATCTCGATATACAACTGGCGGGCGATGACGCCGAGCTGCTCGGGGCTGATTTTACCCACCAGCCGATACATCAGGTCGCGCCAGGTCCAGAAGCTGTCATTCGGGTTGCCGGCCACTTCAGCCAAACCGGCCATTGCACGCTGGAACGCATGGGAATGCAGATTCGGCATGCCCGGCAGCAGAGGCCCGTTGAGACGTTCGGCGCCGTGTGCGTCGGCATTGGCATGAATGTGAGTCAGATAGCCTTCGGCGCTGACCTCAATACGGACATTGGTAGCCCAGCCTGTCGGTAAGAGTGCACGCTCAGCAAAAAAGACGGACATCGGTTCAGACCCCATGGTTTGTTATTTGTATATACATATACAGACGTTTGCCTGCCCGGTAAACTCCGGCAAGCTACGTCTCCTAACTCATGAACAAGGATTGCCTGTGTCGACTCCGCCTGTCGTGTCCCCGCTGGCCGCCCACATGGGCGACAGCCCGGCCCCGCTTTACGCCCGAGTAAAGCAGATGATCACTCAACAAATTCAGAGTGGTAACTGGCCGCCGCATTACCGCGTGCCTTCTGAAAGCGAACTGGTCAGCCAGTTGGGTTTCAGCCGCATGACCATTAACCGTGCGCTGCGTGAGATGACCGCCGACGGCTTGTTGGTCCGCATGCAGGGTGTCGGTACGTTCGTAGCTGAACCCAAAACCCAATCGGCGTTGTTTGAAGTCAACAATATCGCCGATGAAATCGCTGCACGCGGCCATCAGCACAGCTGCAAGGTCATTACCCTGGGCGAAGAAACTGCAGGCTCCGAACGTGCCGCCGTACTCGATATGCGCGAAGGGCAGAAGGTCTTTCACTCGTTGATCGTCCATTACGAAAACGGGATTGCCGTGCAAATTGAGGACCGTTTCGTGAATGCCCAGGTGGCACCGGACTACCTCAAGCAAGATTTCACCCTGCAAACGCCTTACGCCTATTTGTCCCAGGTCGCTCCGCTGACAGAAGGCGAGCACGTGGTTGAAGCGATTCTCGCTGACCCGCAAGAGTGCAAGCTGCTGCAAATCGAGCCCAGCGAGCCATGCTTGCTGATACGCCGTCGTACATGGTCAGGTCGCCAGCCCGTGACGGCTGCCCGCCTGATTCACCCCGGTTCCCGTCATCGTCTCGAAGGACGTTTCAGTAAATGAACGAGCTGAAAGTGTTACGCGCCGCCGATTACCCGCGCATGCCCTGGAAAAATGGCGGCGGCAGTACCGAAGAAATCACCCGCGATGCCGGCGAAGGCCTTGAAGGCTTTGGCTGGCGTCTGTCGATTGCAGATATCGGCGAGTCAGGCGGGTTTTCCCGTTTTGACGGTTATCAGCGCGTGATCAGCGTGCTTCAAGGTGCGGGCATGAGCCTGGACGTTGATGGTCAACGGACCCGGCCACTGTTGCCGTTCGACGCTTTCGCCTTCAAGGGTGAAAGTGCAGTCAACTGCACGCTCACGGATGGACCGATTCGCGACTTCAACCTGATCTATGCCCCTGACCGTTACAGGGCACGGTTGCAATGGCTGGACGCTGCCACGCCACAGACGTTGTTCAGTTCGGCCCATACGGTGCTGATTTTCAGTGCCGGCGAACAGGTCTATGCGCAGCTGGGTAACACCCATCGCGAACAGCTGGGACGCTACGATTGCCTGCAGCTCAACGGTAACCCTGAATTGCTGGACATCACGGTCACGGGTCGTTGTTGCTTGATCGAGTTGAGCGCGATCTAAACCTCTGCACTGAAACTGCAGGGGCGAGCTTGCTCCTGCAGGCGATCCGATCTGTCTGATACACCTCATCGATCTGATCGCGAGCACGCTGCGTCTGCAGGTGTGGATCAGATGATTGATCTGTTCCCCAGCCTGTTACCGAACGCCCCAAAAAGACGCATCAAGTAACAACTATGCGTTTTACGCGTCCTCTCCCAGAAATGCCCCGCCTCGTTTAAAGCCCGTATTTACGGGGCTTTCAATATTTTCATTGACGGATTCATCACGTTGGCCGTTAACTTGCATATGCTTGTATGTACAAGTACATAAGTGTGCGTCTGCCCATTTTTGCCTGACGCATCTGCCCATCGCTGAGGAGTTACCCGTGACTTCAACTACCCCAAAATCGCCTGCTGCGTTCACCCGCCACCGTGACGGTGAAA
>NZ_LRMN01000009.1:0-170035 GCF_019266105.1 Pseudomonas sp. D1HM
GTACTGGGCCCCGCCCGGCTTACCGCCGTGTGCTGAGAGGCTGCGGCAGTGACCGACTCCCATGGCACCACCCAGTATTCGCCGTCTTCACGGGGTACACAGACTTCGCGACGTTGGCGGTTAAAACGAATGGGTAAAGGGGTTGGGCGAATCAGGTTGTAGATAAAGACGAGTGTGGGAATACCCACAATTACCGCACCTCCTAAAAACATACCGGTACTCCCTTCCGGGGAAATATTTCTAAACCCAAAACCAAAGCTCAGGAAAAACATCGACATAAACCAGATCACCATCACCGCACCACCCACGTTGAAGTTTCCAACGTCTAAAAACACGTCATTCTTGCGCCAAATGATATTGAGCATGTCGACCGGTGTTTTTCCGGTAGGGATCGGTAACGGGGCCAGATAATCCTGCTGCGAGAACACGCTTTTTTTGCGGGCACCCGCTTCAGGACGGCTCACGGCTTAAGCCCCGGTTGTAAGTAAACCGAGCATTGCTGCCCGCCGAGCACATAACGCTTTGCCCTGTCCAAAGCAGGTGTTGGATCGTCGCGCAATGCCACCACGCCCGCTGATTCGCTTAAGGTAAAGGCCATGCCGTGCTCCCCGCCGATAAAACTGAGCGCTCCGAGCATTGAGGTCAGGGGTGTCTGATAACGTAAACGCAAGGACACTTTGGTGGGTTGCGAGGCAAACAGGTTTTTAATTTCTTTGGCATAAGCGCCCGTCAGGCGCAGGCCCTTGCCTTGTGCATAAGGAATCCACTCACACCGACTGCCATGAAGCCAGCAATCGGTAATATCTTGCATGGGCTCTTCTGCGCGATAGACACCCTCCCCGTTTTTAACGCGCTCGCGCATCGCCAACGTATCCCGCGGATTGCCTATCATGCTCAGCTCCAGATAAACCCCATTGGGTTCAGCACCTGGCAAATCGATGGTCAGGGAGTCGATATAGGAGGTGAACAGCAATCCCATATGACTGCTGGTGCCCTTGGGCTCATTACGCCCGACAAAGCTGACCCTCGGCGCATACAAAATGTTGTATAGCTTGCTCAGTTCTTGTTGCTGAGCGGCAAACGACAGCGGGCCTAGATCACTGGCGCGGGCTTTTGACCAGCAGCAATAATTCAGAAAGTTTTGCATGGGGGTTTGCTGGAGAAACCAGGCAGTCAAATACAACACGCCCAGCACGGCAAGCAGAAAACTGAGCGGGCCCATCCATAGAGAAAAACCCGCCATCGCAGCCTCAGCCGTCATGGTTCCAGCCAAAGCCCTGGCGGTGTAGTAAATACCGGCCAGCCCCATTGCCCCATAGGTAGCAAGCTGTCCGCCAACAACATCGTGCCGTGTGTCTAACCAAGGGTCTAAAGTGCTGTGTGCATTTTCTATTTGCTGCTGCAGAGAAAGTAATTCGAATAGAGAAGCGCTGAAAGAAAGACTGCCAATTACTGCACCAAAAAGTGTTAAAGCAGGTGCGATACCCCATCTATTGATTGACAATTTCAGCGAAAACACCCTGTTCGCATCCTTGCCCCGCACTTGGCTATCTATCACCGCCACCAAAGCGGCCCCGGCATAGAGCGTTGCGGATATCGTGTCATTAGAGCGCTGCTTATCCATCCCCTCCAGCGCACCCGCCTGCGCCAGATAAATCCCGGCATTCCAGCTATTGAGCAATAAGGCTGTCACTGCCACCAATCCTCCCGCGCCCTGGACGGCAGAAGAGTTGACGATGTTCTTCACTTGCCCGGCAGCAATAGCCTTGCCCATCGTATTGGCCCAGCGGGTGAGGTTCTCCGCATGGCTGCCGAACAATTGCCAGACACGCGTGCCACCTTCACTGATGGTACGCAAGCCCACCCCGCAGCCCAGACGCGCCGCGACCAAAATCCCCAACCATGGACCGCTGGGCACACTGGTGTGTTCGCCCTGGAGCAGCATCAGCGCAGCACCCAAGCGCTTGATCAGGATGTTCCAGTGGCCGTTCGTATCCTGGGCGCGCTGTGCAAGGCTGGTCACCAGCGGCTCATTGAGAACGCCTAACACTTTGACAATGGCTTGCTTGGCATTTGCCTGATTTTCAATCCCCAGCGCAGCAATCAATTCCCCGGCGCGACTGGTGCTGTTCACGGCCCCCTCCAGGCTCGGAATCCACCCGAAAAATAATTGGCGCAACGCTCCGTCATCCGGGCTGCGTACATAATCGGCATATTGCCCGGCGCCTTGTTTGCGCAGGCATTGCCCGCTGAGACAGGCCACAGCCAGTTTGTCGAGCCATTCGCGATGATCCGGGTCACTGTAATCTACAGACCAGGTGCCGCTGTGATGCCTGGGCAAGTACAGCCCACGGTCGATAAACAAGGCTTCATGACGCTGCTGTACATGCGTGAAGTGTGCGGGCGCCGTTATGTCGAGCCATTTGTTCATCGCAGGCAGGTCGATGTATTGCTCAACCTTGACGCTGGCGTGGTGGTTTTCAAGGTTGGCAATTTTTTCGGCGCGATAATCGCGGATAACCGATTCAACTTCCGTGTGCAGTTCGGGCGGAATAAAACCGCGTACCGGAGCAACTGCCGCCTGTACGTCGGCGTGGACTTTGCGCAGCAATGCGTCCGCCTCTTTATTGCCGTATAAACCTCCGCGCTGTTGGTTAATGCCTACCTCCTCCTTGAACAGCTCCTCCAGTCGGTGATGGGCCTTGAGTAAGGTTCTACCCTGCTCCGGGGTCAGCTCTATCTCATGTTCACGGTAGCGATAGCTCAAATTGCCCGCGAGCTCAGCGCCGTCCTCAGAAATCAAGCTGCGTATAAAGCCGCCAATGCTCAGCCGTATCTTGTTGTCGGCCTGCCATTGCTCATGCTGTGATTCGAGCAGCTCTTGTTCGTGGTTGATGTCACGCAGTACACCGAGATCGTCGTCGAGGCAGGCCAGAACGGTGTACAAGCCTCGTGCCTGGGTATGGCCGCTCTCGATGATCTGTTGCGTCAGGCCAGGAGCCCAGGGCACAGCACTCCACGCCCCCGGAGGCGGGACTTCGGCCGGAACCGGGGGATAATGCGCAGCCACTTTCTCTCGTTCACCGAGCCAGCGCATCGCATCGGTGTAGGCCTTGATATTGATTGGCGTCGCGGCCTTGAATGCCAGATCCCCCAGTTCATCGGCACTTTTGCGCAGCGTGGTCTGATTGCGCTGGTAGTCAATCGCCAGCGCCAAGTCATAAGTACTCGGAATCAACTCGGCCATCACCTGCCCGGCTTCGGTCAACGGCACGCAATGCGGTGCTTGCAGGGTGTTGGCGACCTGCCGCAGGTCGAGGTGGCGCATACGTTTGGCGCGGACTTCGGGCTCTTTGAGTTGCTGGCAGCTGGACGGGTTGAGCGGGATTTCGCTGTAAAGCATCCAGGCTTCCTGGTGTTTATCCAGCGCAACACCGCTCAGGCTCCCGACTTCGATGACGGTGTCATCGTCGCTCAGCGCTTGCGGACACAGCCATTTGTTCAGGGCCACGGCGTAGCGCTGCAGCGGGCCGCGGCCCTGCCAGACGTATACAAACCCGGTGCGCAGCAGGCGCGCTGCCATCGGGTGGCTTTGGGGCTCTACCCCGGGTTGGGAAGCCGGATGGCCGGCGGGCTCTTCGCTGAGGGCGTAGCGCACCGGGACCACAAAGATCTGCCGGGCGCTGGCCTGGCATTGTCGGACGGTGCTGTTGATATCCGTATGCGGGGACGCTTTGGCCACCCGCGTGGCTTCGGATAAACGGGCCGCAGCGGCCAGACCTGTTGGGTTGCTCATGCCGCGACCTCCCCAATGATGAGCTGGCGGATTAATTCATCCAGCACGTTATCAAGGCGCTGTTGCGGCGAAGCATCGCGCTCGGCCAGTAATTGGCGGAAAACATCGTGGTTCGGTGCATCCGGGAAGGTTTCGCCCAGACAGGCATACAAGCCCACCCAACTCATCACTTCGTCTTCTGCGCTATAGCCCTGGCGCGCGGCATTATGCTGACAGCCTTGCGCCCATTGCTCCCGGGCTGCCGGAGCCAGCCCCTGCAAACTCGCTGGAAAATAACGTTGGCAATGGGCAATCAATCGCTGCGCAAACTGCGTTCGCTTACCTTGGCACAGATGCTCAAGTCGCTCGGGACTCAGGCTCAACCAGGGTGCGTGACCGTAGCGGTTAAACGGCTGATCGGGGTTTTCCTGGCGCAGCAGCCATGTACTGCCATCGTCATTGGGCAACCGAATCAGTCGCACCGGCCCCATGAGCCGATCACGCTCGCCAGCGGGCAAATCGGCTAACCACAAGCGGGTAATTCGCGGATCGTAGAAACGAAAGAAAGCCGTCACATCGCTGCCAAGCGTCACATGGACAAGGCTGCGTAAATGCGCGACCAAGGTCGCTTCATCAACATCGGACTCCAGCCAGATGCCCGCCTTTTCCTGCCATTGCTCAGCAAAGACCCTGGCCAGCGCACTGTTGGGTTCTACAGCCGCCAGCACCGGGCCACGGTGCGCCAGCTCGGCGTAGCGGGTGGTCAAATACAACGAATGAGGCGTGGTGAGTTGCGCCAATTCATACAAACGCGGATACAGATTGGGGATCTGATGGCTGTCGAGCAGCAGGTAGGCGCGAGTCATGGCTGAACCTCCTTCAGTTGTTCGCAAACCAGGCACACCGGTTCTACCTCGCAGGCTGAGCGCTCGAATGCGTGCATCTGGTCAGTCAGCGCAACGGACGTCATCCCTTCCAGTTGCCCCGGCACTCCGGGTTCGGCGGGCACCCCCGGGACTGCAACCCCGCCCGGCAGAATCGGCGTGCTGCTGTAGACCCCTGCCGGGGTCAGCAGCAGGTGCTGTCCGCCGGCCATCAGTGTCATCAACGGTCCGCCATCAACCACCATCGTGGCGCCGGCTTTAAAGTGCACCTGTTGCCCGGCGTCGATGGCCAGTACTTGCCCGACCCGGGTGTGGGTGCTGCTCGCGACGTCCAGGTAGTCGCTGGCATTGAGTTGCACCTTGCGATCTCCGTTGACGGTGTGTTGCTCTTGCGCGTCGAGCACCAGCACGCTGTCACCGCTGATGGTCGCGTGCTGCTTGCCATCGATTTGCAGTCGACTATCGTTTTTGACGTGTTGCTGCAGGTCGCGCTGGGCGTGGAGGTAGATCAGCTCCTGTCCCTTGCGGTCTTCGATGCGCAGTTCGTTGTAGCCGCTGCCCCCCGGGGTGCTACGGCTACGGAATACGCTTTGGGTTTTTTCGACCGGCAGTTTGAGCGGCGACGGGGTGATGCTCGACACCAGGCAGCCGGATATCACTGGCTGGTCAATATCACCCTCCAGGTAGCTGACCAGCACTTCCATCCCGATCCGGGGAATGGTCAGCGCCCCATAGTTGTCGCCCGCCCAACTTGAGGCGACACGTAACCAGCAACTGCTCGTGTCATCATCAATCCCGCTGCGGTCCCAGTGAAAACGGACTTTGACCCTGCCGAATTGATCGCTGTGGACTTCCTGGCCCGCCGGGCCGGTGACGCGAGCGGTTTGGCTGCCATGAATCTGCGGCTTGGCGAACACCTTGGGCGAGCGGTAGGGCACGGTTTCGGGGATGGCGAAAAACTGATTGCGATAGCCTTGGCTGAACGCCAGCGCATGCTCGATAAACAGGCTGGCTGCCTGCTCTTGCAGCGCCTGCGGCTGCTTGCCTTCGTGGTGGATGCGAGTCAGCAGCCATGGTGCGTTCCAGGCGCTGTACGGGTGCTCGCCGAGGGTCAAGAAATGGCCGCAGCTCAAGCTCGGTTGATCGCTGCTACCGCTGGCCTGACGACAGTCGCTCTGGTGCTGTTCCAGGGCTATCTGGCTTAGGCGCACGCCGTCCTCGTTCTCGGTAAAGCGCCCGGGGTAAATGTAATGCTCAAGGGCAGGCGGCTTGAGATCGGTGCGGCTCACGGCCTGCAATGTGCGACTGGCTTTTCTGAAGTCGTAATCGCGGCGCGCAGTGCTGTTGGTCCGGGTTTGCAACTGCAGCTCGAAGCTGTGGACAGCTGCCTGTCCGGCCACCATCCCGTTACCTTGCACGAAGGGCGTTACGCCCTCTGCCTGACTGAACGCAGCCTGGCCATCGGCGAACTGCAAATAATGGCCATCAGGCGAATGCTTGAAGTAGTAATCAATGCCCTCCTCAAAACACAGCCGTTGAATAAAGTGCAGATCCGACTCGCCGTACTGCACGCAGTATTCCCGCGGCTTGTAGGCCGATTGCAGGGTAAAGCCGTAGACCGTGCCGAGAATGCCGTGCTCTTCGAGGATCGTCTCGATGATGTGCTGCACGCTCAGGTTCTGGAAAATGCGCTGATTGGTGCGGTGTTGCAGGTAGGCCAACTGCGGCACCAGCGTCAACTGATAGTGGCTCAAGCGCGTACCGGGGCTGCTTTGAGCGATGCGGTAAATCTGCCCGTGGATACCATGGCCGAGGTTGTCGAACGCCAGAAAGGCCGAGGTGTGCAGCAGCGCTTCAAGGTCCAGGTCCGGTCGTTCGCAGACCACTTCAACATCAAAGGAAAACAGCGTGCTCAGCGCTTCGTCGCCGCTGAATGCCAAGACATGAAGCGCGTGGGGACAGGCGTTGACGATCAGGTTGAAGCGACTTGTTTGGGAAACAGTAGGCATCCATGACTCCTCAGACGTGAGGGCTCGCTGCCGAGAAAGCAGCCCCTAGTACAAGGGGATGAACGCTAATGGATAGATCAGGGAGGCGATGTAGGAGACTTCTGCAACTTTTGTAGAAATAGCCCTTACCGTGCCAATACCGGCGCAGGCCTCAAACAATCGACGGGCTTGTCCTTTTATGATGAAAATCGCTTCACCATTGAAACCACGCACGCCGCGCCCCATCTAAGACGCATACCCAAATGCGCAGGTGCCCCATGAGCGACCAGCAAGAATTTCCGGATAACACCGATGAGCACACCGTAGAACACGTCGAGACCGAACACACAGGCGGTACCGAATTGGCCCTGCCCGGCCAGAGCCTGCCGGACAAGGTGTACATCATCCCGATTCATAACCGCCCGTTCTTCCCGGCTCAAGTACTGCCGGTGATTGTCAACGAAGAACCCTGGGCCGAGACGCTTGAGCTGGTCAGCGAATCTGATCACCACTCTCTGGCACTGTTCTTCATGGACACGCCTCCCGAAGACCCTCGCCATTTCGACACGTCCAGCCTCCCCGAGTACGGCACACTGGTGAAGGTGCATCACGCCAGCCGTGAAAACGGCAAGTTGCAGTTCGTGGCCCAAGGCCTGACCCGCGTGCGCATCCGCACCTGGCTCAAGCATCATCGCCCGCCTTACCTGGTCGAAGTCGAGTACCCGAAAGAACCCAAAGAGCCGACCGACGAAGTCAAGGCTTACGGCATGGCGTTGATCAACGCGATCAAGGAGCTGTTGCCGCTGAATCCGCTCTACAGCGAAGAGCTGAAAAACTACCTCAATCGCTTCAGCCCTAACGACCCGTCGCCGCTGACCGACTTTGCCGCGGCGTTGACCTCGGCCACCGGCAATGAGCTGCAGGAAGTGCTCGACTGCGTGCCCATGCTCAAGCGCATGGAAAAAGTCCTGCCCATGCTGCGCAAGGAAGTCGAAGTCGCACGCCTGCAAAAAGAAATCTCCGCCGAGGTCAATCTCAAGATCGGCGAGCATCAGCGTGAGTTTTTCCTCAAAGAACAACTCAAGGTGATCCAGCAGGAACTGGGGCTGACCAAAGATGATCGCAGCGCGGACATAGAACAGTTCCAGCAACGCCTGGAAGGCAAAACCTTGCCGGCCCAGGCGCGCAAGCGCATCGATGACGAAATGAACAAGCTGTCGATCCTTGAAACCGGATCGCCTGAATATGCCGTGACCCGCAATTACCTGGACTGGGCCTCGTCGGTGCCATGGGGCGTGCTGGGGAAGGACAAGCTTGACCTCAAGCATGCGCGCAAAGTCCTCGATGCTCACCACGCGGGGCTGGACGACATTAAAAACCGCATCCTCGAATTCCTCGCCGTGGGGGCTTACAAAGGCTCGGTGAGCGGTTCGATTGTGCTGCTGGTGGGGCCGCCCGGCGTGGGCAAGACCAGTGTCGGCAAGTCCATTGCCGAGTCACTGGGTCGGCCGTTCTACCGTTTCAGCGTCGGCGGCATGCGCGACGAAGCCGAGATCAAGGGCCATCGCCGGACTTACATTGGCGCCCAGCCAGGCAAACTGGTGCAGGCACTTAAAGATGTCGAAGTGATGAACCCGGTGATCATGCTCGACGAAATCGACAAGATGGGTCAAAGCTTCCAGGGCGACCCTGCTTCGGCACTGCTCGAAACCCTGGATCCGGAACAGAACGTCGACTTCCTCGACCACTACCTCGACCTGCGCCTTGACCTGTCGAAAGTGCTGTTTGTCTGCACCGCCAACACGCTGGATTCAATCCCTGGGCCCTTGCTCGACCGGATGGAAGTCATCCGCCTTTCGGGTTACATCACCGAAGAGAAGGTGGCGATTGCCAAGCGTCACCTGTGGCCCAAGCAGCTGGAGAAAGCCGGTGTAGCCAAAGGCAGCCTGAGCATCAGCGACAGCGCTCTGCGCGCGGTGATCGAGGGTTATGCCCGTGAAGCCGGGGTGCGCCAGCTTGAGAAGCAACTGGGCAAGCTGGTGCGTAAAGCCGTGGTCAAGCTCCTGGACGAGCCCAAGTCGGTGATCAAGATCGGCCCTAAAGACCTCGAAGCCTCCCTCGGCATGCCCGTGTTCCGTAACGAGCAAGTGATCGGTGGCACCGGGGTCATCACCGGCCTGGCCTGGACCAGCATGGGCGGTGCAACCTTACCGATCGAAGCGACCCGTATTCACACCCTCAATCGCGGTTTCAAGCTGACCGGGCAATTGGGTGAGGTGATGAAAGAATCTGCCGAAATCGCTTACAGCTATATCAGTGCCAACCTCAAGCAATTTGGCGCAGACCCGCGATTCTTCGACGAGGCCTTCGTGCACTTGCACGTGCCGGAAGGTGCAACGCCAAAAGACGGCCCGAGTGCGGGTGTCACCATGGCCAGCGCCCTGCTGTCACTGGCACGCAATCAGTCACCGAAGAAAGGCATCGCCATGACCGGCGAACTGACCTTGACCGGGCATGTGCTGCCGATTGGTGGCGTGCGCGAAAAAGTGATTGCCGCACGTCGCCAGAAAGTATTCGAGTTGATCCTCCCCGAATCCAACCGCGGCAACTTTGAAGAACTGCCTGAGTACTTGAAAGAAGGCATCACCGTGCACTTTGCCAAACGCTTTACCGACGTGGCCAAAGTGTTGTTTTAAGCCCGTAACAACAAGCAGATAGCCATTGGTTTGCTCGCGACGGCCCACGCGTCGCGAGCAATCAATCCCTGCCACCGCAACGATGAGCGCCCCCTCCCACCCTGTCATTTCTGACAGTAGACACGCCTGGCTTTCCTGCCGTTAATAACCGCCATCCCCAGAGCGATTACGCAAGGAAACAGTCATGCCTCTTCAGCATCCGCTATACGACAATCCGGACATGCTGTGGGCCCCGGACTACGGGCTCGGCAAGTCCAGCCCACGAACGCACGGAGAGCTCAAAGCCACCCTGCTTGACCGGAGCTCGTTCGTCGCAGAGGAGATGACGTTCGCCAGCAGCCACAAAAAAATCGTCATCACCGCCGAGAGCGGGAGTTTCGGCGCAAAAGACTACCGGGCCATCAGTTTTACCCTGGCTGTCGATATCGACTCCGGCATCTACCTGTTCAACCCGCAAGATCATGGCCGCGGGCCGATACAGGCCATGTCATATATCGAATGCGTCGAGAGGGAAGGCCGGACGTTCTATCACTTGAACCAGGCAGCCGTAGGAACCTTGCACTTAAGTGTGATCGAAAGTTGCTACAGCGCCCGCCTGTTTACCATTGATGCCTTCGATCACCAGGGCGAATGCCTGGAAGTGTGCGGCGACTTCAAGATCACGCCTCCTCACGCCACGTTCTGTTAGCCAGCACCTGCTACAGGCGGTCGACACCTGTCGCCATGCCCCTCATGGGGTATGCTGCGTCCTTGTGTTTGTCTGACCGGAGCCTGCAATGTCCCCCGCACGCCTACTCACCCTGTTCAGCCTCAGCCTGCTGGCGGCCTGCGCGCATGAACCTGCGCACAACATGACCGTTGAAGAACAAAGCGATTGCCCGATGCAATTGCATACAGGACAAAACCTGATCCTGTCATTGCCCAGCAACCCCACCACCGGTTATCGCTGGGCCATTCAGGACTCTGCTGGGGGTGTATTGCGCAACCTTGGCCCCGAGGTCTATACCAGCAGCGACAACGGGCAGTTGCTTGGCAGTGGCGGGCAATCCACCTGGCGCTTCCGGGCATTTGCTGCTGGCAACGGACGGTTGCGCCTGACCTATCAGCAACCCTGGGAACCTGAAGCCGAACCGGCACGAGTCTTTGACTGCCCGATCACGGTGAACTGACATGGGCTGGCTGATACTCGCCGTCATGGGTGCTGCGGCCTACCTTTACGGCCTGAGCCTGCATGCCACGCTCCTGTGTTTGCTGAGCAAACCGGTGCCGGTGCTGGCCCTGCTCGGCTGGCTGCAGGATGCTCCGCCCACGCCCTATCGGCGCTGGATCAGCATTGGCCTGCTGTTTTCCCTGCTCGGCGACATTTTGCTGGCATGGCCCGCGGACCTGTTTGTGTTCGGGCTGGGGGCATTTCTGTTTGCCCATCTGGCCTACCTCAAGGCTTACCTGGTGGACTGTCGCCGGGCCGCCCTGTTACCGCTGGCACTGGCGCTGATTGCCGGAGGCAGTCTGTTCAGTGTCATGGCCAGCCACGGGCTTGGCGAGTTATTGATCCCCGTCGGCGTCTACGCCCTGGCCATCAGCGCTATGCTCTGGCGCGCCCTGGCCCGACTGACGCCAGTGAGCGGCGTGCCGCGGGCTTCGGCCTGGCTGGCAGCCGCAGGCGCCCTGGCGTTTGTCATCTCGGACAGCCTGATTGGCATCGATCGCTTTGTGCATCCGTTCAGCACTGCGCCGTACCTGATCATCCTCAGCTACTGGCTCGGCCAATGGGGCATTGCCGCCTCGGTGTTTACCCAGAGCAAGCGCTGAACGGTTTATCAGACAGAGCGCGCATCCCGGCGCCAACTTGGCTAAAATGCCGCCCCTTTTGAAATTTCCATCGCCGGAACCGCCGTGAGCAAAGAACCCGACCGTATTTTCGCCCAGCCCCTGGCCCAAGTGCCGGACTTCGCCTTTAACGAAGACGTAGTGCGGGTGTTCCCGGACATGATCAAACGCTCGGTGCCCGGCTATCCGGCCATTGTCGAAAACCTCGGGGTACTGGCGGCTCAGTTCGCCCAGCCCAACAGCGTGCTGTACGACCTGGGCAGCTCGCTGGGTGCCGTCACCCAGGCGCTACGCAGGCATGTGCGCAGCGAAGGCTGCAAGGTGATTGCAGTCGACAACTCGGCTGCAATGGTTGAACGCTGCCGCGAGTACCTCAACGCACAAAACTCGATGTTCCAGGAGCTGTTGCCGGTCGAGGTCATCGAAGGTGACATTCTGGCGCTGGCATTCGAGCCCGCCTCAGTGGTGGCGTTGAACTTCACCCTGCAATTCATTGCACCCGAGGAGCGCCTGGCGCTGCTGGGCCGGATTCGCCAGGCGTTGCTGCCGGGTGGAGCCCTGATCCTCTCGGAGAAGCTGCGCTTCAATGACCCTGAAGAACATGCGCTGCTCACCGACCTGCACGTCGCTTTCAAACGCGCCAATGGCTACAGCGATCTCGAGATCGCGCAAAAGCGTAGCGCCATCGAAAACGTCATGAAGCCCGACAGCCTCGAAGAACACCGCGAACGCCTGCTGGCTGCCGGGTTCTCGAAAGTCGTGCCGTGGTTCCAGTGTCTAAACTTTGCCTCGTTGATTGCCTTGCCATGATTGATCTCTCCCCGCTCGCCCGGCGTCTGGCCGGTACCCCACTGGCTGAATGGGCCAACACCCTGCAAGTGCAGCTCGACAGCAAAATGGAGAAAGGTCACGGTGATCTGGAACGCTGGCAGAGCGCACTGAATGCATTGCCCAAGGTGAAACCGAGCAAGATCGACCTGGTCAATGGCCTGACCCTGGACACCGATTGCGACGATGAAACCCGCGCGCAGATGCGCAGTGCACTGATGGGGCTGTCGCCGTGGCGCAAAGGCCCGTTTGACCTGTTCGGCGTGCATGTCGATACGGAATGGCACTCGGACTGGAAATGGTCACGGGTCGCACCGCATATCGACCTCAAAGGCAAACGCATCCTCGATGTCGGTTGCGGTAACGGCTACTACATGTGGCGCATGCTGGGTGCTGGCGCCCACAGCGTCATCGGCGTCGATCCCAACTGGTTGTTCTTCTGCCAGTTCCAGGCGGTCCAGGGCTTTTTGCAGCAAGAAGCCGCCTGGCACCTGCCCTTCCCGTTTGAAGACCTGCCGCCTAACCTGGAGGGTTTCGACACCGTATTTTCCATGGGCGTGTTCTACCACCGCCGGTCACCGATCGAGCATTTGCTCGCACTCAAAGACTGCCTGGTCAAAGGCGGCGAACTGGTGCTGGAAACCCTGGTGATTGAAGGTGACGTGAATCAGGTGCTGGTGCCTGAAGACCGCTACGCGCAGATGCGCAACGTGTGGTTCCTGCCCTCGATCCCCGCGCTGGAGCGCTGGCTGCGCCGCGCCGGATTCAGCGATGTACGCTGTGTCGACGTGAGCGTCACCACGGTGGAAGAACAACGGGCCACCGAATGGATGAAATTCCAGTCGCTCAGCGACTACCTCGACCCGAACGACCACAGCAAGACTATCGAAGGCTTGCCGGCCCCGATGCGTGCAGTGATTGTCGCAAAGAAATAAACCACACCTGTCGATACTCTGTTGCCCGTCAAGCACCGCAGCCTTCGTGCCTGGGCAGCAGCCACAGGCATTCGTAGTCGTTACGTCCGGCTGCGTAGCAGTCGTCAATTCAGGTCTATAAGCGTGTCAGGTTTTACGGCCGCTGCGCAGCCGGACGCGACCTCGTTCTACTCGTCCGCTGCTACAGATTGCGCGCAGGCTACGGGCTTTAAAGTTTGGCTCGGCGCGCCTTGAAGAATTCGCTGAGGATGGCACCGCACTCTTCAGCCAGCACTCCGCCTTCAAACAACACCCGATGGTTGAGAAAGCCCTGGGTGAAGAACTGCCCCTGACTTTGCACAATCCCCGCCTTGGGCTCCAGGGCGCCGTAGACCACGCGTGCCACCCGTGAGTGCACAATCAGGCCCGCACACATGCTGCAAGGCTCCAGCGTCACATACAGCGTGCTGCCCGGCAGCCGATAATTGCTGGCCGCAGCGGCAGCAGCCCGAATGGCGACCATTTCCGCATGGGCGCTGGGATCACTGCCGCTGATGGGGCAATTAAAGCCCCGGCCGATGATTTCACCGTCTTGCACCAGCACCGCGCCCACCGGCACTTCACCCAGTGCCGCACCTTGAGCGGCCAGGGTCAGTGCTTCGCGCATAAAGTCTTGATCGCGGCTGCGGTCGATGATCCGGGGTTGACGCCCTTGTCGCATCAGGAAACCTCAATAGCGGCCATCAGGCCGGTTTCCATGTGGTCAATCACATGGCAGTGGAACATCCACACGCCGGGATTATCCGCCACCAGCGCCACACGGGCACGCTCGTTTTTGCCCAACAGATAAGTGTCGGTGAAGTACGGGATGATTTTTTTACGATTGGACGCCAGCACCTTGAAACTCATGCCGTGCAAATGGATCGGGTGCTGGTACTGGGTCATGTTCTTCAACTCGAAGATGTAGCTCTGCCCCAGCTTGAGCTTGGCAATCGGCCGATCGGCGCATGTCTTGTCCTTGATGTCCCAGGCGACGCCATTGATCTGCCACAGGCTGGGTGGTTGGTCCGCGCCCAGATTCGTCGAGACCGAACCGACCCATTCAAAGTTGAAATTCAGCTTCTCGGCATTGGCAACATCCGGTTCGGCAATCGGGTTGGCCGGTAGCGCGGGCGGCCATTCAGCCGCGACCTCATTGCTCGCTACCGAGCGCAGAGTGCCCAAGCGTACCGGGCCATCGCGCAATGACAATTCCTCACCGGCAGCCGGCGCCTTGATCGCCAGGCAGATCCGCATACCCGGGCCAAGCCAGTATTCCTTGCCCAGCGGCCGTGGCTCAATGGGGTTACCGTCCAACGCGTAGATCTTGGCCTCGACACCCGGAATATTCAGGCGATAGGTCAAGGTATTGTCGAGGTTGAGGATCCGCACACGCGTGATCTGCCCGGCAGGCAACTCAATGGTCGGCACATGACGGCCGTTAATCGTCGACAAACGCCCCGCCGTACCGCCACGTGCAGCTTCACGGGTGATGCTGAACGGCACAAAGCCGCCCTCCTCATCCACATGCCAGTTCTTAATGCTCAGCGTGCGCTCATGCTTGAAGCCTGTGGCCTCGCGCTCTTCTACGATCAACGGCCCGACCAGGCCGCGCCCCAGCTCTTCACTGCTGTTGACGTGCGGGTGATACCAGAAGCTGCCTGCATCCGGCACCCGGAATTTGTAATCGAAGTACTCACCCGGCAAGACCGGCAACTGCGACACATACGGCACGCCGTCCATTTCCAGGGGTAACCGGATACCGTGCCAGTGGATCGTGGTCGCAACCGGCAAATGGTTGATAAAACGCACCCGCAGCCATTCGCCCTGTCGAACGCGCAATTCAGTCCCGGGTGCCGAAGGGCCGAAAGCCCAGGCCTGGGTCTGATGACCGGGCACCAGCTCGACATCGAGCGGCGCCGCAATCAGCTCATAATCGTGGCCGGCCTGGGCATCGGCCCTCTTGCCCAACCAGTAACGCGAAGCGCCTCCTGCGCCAACACCCACCACTACCAGGCCGGCCAATCCACCGAGTATTTGTCGACGGGTAAAGGACATGGACTCAACTACCTCTCGTATCCGGCGCGGGCGTTAAGCCCGCAAAAGGCGAATACGATACACCCGCAGTTGCGAAACAGTAAGGGCGGGGTGGCGAAGGGCCGCAGTTAACGCCCCTCGCCCTCGGCATGACCGATACCCCAGAAACGAAAAAGGCGGTCAACACTGTGTGTTGACCGCCTTTCTGAATCGGGTGTCAGCCGGTTACCCGGCCAGACTTATTCCCACTCAATCGTTGCCGGTGGCTTGCTCGACACGTCGTAGGTGACGCGGGAGATGCCTTCGATCTCATTGATGATTCGACCGCTGACGGTTTCAAGCAGTTCGTAAGGCAGGTGAGCCCAACGCGCTGTCATGAAGTCGATGGTTTCGACGGCACGCAGGGCAACAACCCAGGCGTAACGACGGCCATCGCCAACAACGCCAACCGACTTGACCGGCTGGAACACCACGAATGCCTGGCTGACCTTGTGGTACCAGTCGGCTTTACGCAGTTCTTCGATGAAGATGTGGTCAGCACGACGCAGCAAGTCGGCGTATTCCTTCTTCACTTCACCCAGGATACGAACGCCCAGGCCCGGGCCCGGGAACGGGTGACGGTAGACCATGTCGTACGGCAGGCCCAGTTCCAGACCCAGACGACGGACTTCGTCCTTGAACAGCTCACGCAGTGGCTCAACCAGCTTGAGGTTCATTTCGTCCGGCAAGCCACCCACGTTGTGGTGCGACTTGATCACGTGAGCCTTGCCGCTTTTGGCGCCAGCCGACTCGATCACGTCCGGGTAAATGGTGCCCTGGGCCAGGTACTTGATGTTGTCCAGCTTGCAGGATTCGGCATCGAATACGTCGATGAAGGTGCGGCCGATGATCTTGCGCTTCTTCTCCGGGTCGCTTTCGCCAGCCAGGTTGTTCAGGAACTGATCAGCCGCGTTGGCGCGAATCACTTTGACGCCCATGTTCTCTGCGAACATGGCCATCACTTGCTCACCTTCGTGCAGTCGCAGCAGACCGTTGTCCACGAATACGCAGGTCAACTGGTCGCCGATGGCCTTGTGCAGCAAGGCAGCCACAACCGAAGAGTCAACGCCGCCGGACAGACCCAGCAAGACGTTGTCGGTACCCACCTGGGCACGAACGCTGGCGATGGCGTCTTCAGCAATTTTCGACGGTGTCCACAGCGCTTCACAGCCGCAGATATCGAGGATAAAGCGCGACAGGATGCGGCCACCCTGCTTGGTGTGGGTCACTTCCGGGTGGAACTGCACGCCGTAGTAGCCACGGGCATCGTTGTACATGCCGGCGATCGGGCAGCTTGGAGTGCTGGCGAGGATGCTGAAGTCTGCAGGCATCCTGGTGACCTTGTCACCGTGGCTCATCCACACGTCCAGGCCATACAGGCCGTCAGCGTCGATGTGGTCTTCGATGCCGTCGAGCAGGCGGCTTTTGCCAACCACGTCTACACGGGCATAACCGAACTCACGCAGCTCGGAGCCTTCAACCTTGCCACCCAGCTGTTCAGCCATGGTCTGCATGCCGTAGCAGATACCGAATACCGGCACGCCCAGGTCAAATACAGCTTGTGGCGCGCGCGGGCTATCGGCTTCGTGCACGGATTCCGGGCCGCCAGCGAGAATGATCCCTTTGGGAGCGAACTCGCGAATCGCTGCGTCATCCATGTCGAACGGGTGCAGTTCGCAGTAAACACCGATTTCCCGTACGCGGCGGGCGATCAGTTGGGTGTACTGGGAACCGAAGTCGAGGATCAGGATACGGTGAGCGTGAATGTCGAGGGCCATGACAAAATCTCGATTAATTTCAGAAACGACACGGGGCTGATAAAAACAGCCCCGGTGACTTAATTCGTTCGCACCCGGTTTGACCCGGGTGCGATCACTATCAACCTACGCGATAGTTTGGAGCTTCCTTGGTGATCTGCACGTCGTGGACGTGGGATTCAGCCATGCCAGCGCCGGTGATGCGCACGAACTCGGGCTGGGTACGCATTTGCTCGATATCGGCACTGCCGGTGTAGCCCATCGAGGAACGCAGACCGCCCATAAGCTGGTGCACGATCGCGGTCAGCGAGCCTTTGTACGGCACGCGACCTTCGATGCCTTCCGGCACCAGCTTCTCGGCACCCGCAGAGGAGTCCTGGAAGTAACGGTCGGAGGAACCCTGGGATTGCGACATCGCACCCAGCGAACCCATACCGCGGTAAGCCTTGTACGAACGGCCCTGGAACAGTTCGATCTCGCCCGGTGCTTCTTCAGTACCGGCAAACATCGAACCCATCATGACGCAAGAAGCGCCAGCCACGATGGCCTTGGACAAGTCACCCGAGAAACGGATGCCGCCGTCAGCGATCAACGGTACGCCTGTGCCCTCAAGGGCAGCGGCTACATTGGCAATCGCGCTGATCTGAGGAACGCCGACACCCGCAACAATACGCGTGGTGCAGATCGAACCCGGACCGATACCGACCTTGACGGCATCGGCACCGGCTTCGGCCAGCGCCTTGGCAGCAGCGCCAGTCGCGATGTTGCCGCCGATCACCTGAACTTCAGGGAAGGTCTGCTTGACCCAGCGAACGCGGTCGATCACGCCTTTGGAGTGACCGTGAGCGGTGTCGACAACCACTACGTCAACGCCGGCAGCCACGAGGGCGGCCACACGATCAGCCGTGTCCTTGCCGGTACCGACCGCAGCGCCTACGCGCAGACGACCTTGGTCGTCCTTGCTGGCCAGCGGGTAAGCCTTGGCTTTTTCGATGTCGTTGACGGTCATCATGCCTTTGAGGGCGAAATTGTCGTCGACGATCAGTACGCGCTCGATGCGGTGCTTGTGCAACAGCTCGCGGGCTTCGTCCTTGTCAGCGCCTTCCTTGACCGTGACCAGACGCTCTTTAGGCGTCATCACTTCACGTACGGTGGCTTCCAGACGGTTTTCGAAACGCACGTCACGGGACGTCACGATGCCGACCAGGTCGCCATTGTGCAGTACAGGTACGCCGGAGATGTTGTGCAGGCGGGTCAGTTCAAACAGTTCACGTACCGTGGCATCAGCCTCGATCGTGATCGGTTCCTTGACGACACCGGCTTCGTAACGCTTGACCTTGCGAACTTCGTGAGCTTGCTGCTCGATGGTCATGTTCTTGTGGATGATGCCGATACCGCCTTCCTGAGCCATGGCGATTGCCAGACGGGCTTCAGTTACGGTGTCCATTGCAGCGGAAACCAGCGGAATATTCAGTTCAATGCCACGGGTCAAACGAGTCTTGAGGCTGACTTCGTTCGGGAGAACCTCGGAATAACCGGGGACGAGAAGGATGTCATCGAATGTGAGTGCTTCTTGGCTGATACGCAGCATCGCTGGGGCTCCCGAGCGGGAAAATGGAAGCGCGCCATTGTACTCAAAACCCTCGCACGTCTCAACGGAAACCTTTAGAGAGTTTTGCGCTAAGGGCTAAGCATTTATTGACCCGAAAGGCAGTTTTGCCTTTTCACAACTCAACCTTGACCCACGCCACCGGCTGATCGAGCCAATCGGCGAATTCATCGAGAAACGTCTGCTTGAAACCCGCCTCAGCCCAGTTATTAAAGATAAAACCCAGGTTGGAGAATGCACAGGGCTGCAAAAACAGAAAACCATTGATGTCATCTTCATGGCTGCACAACGGACAAATGAAATTGTCGGTTCGCCCCGGCATCCATTCTTCCAGGCTGTCGAACAACGCCTCACCGACTTCCTGGCGGCATTCGGCACAGCCTGCTTCCTCAAGAAACCCTTTGGCTGGCGTATAGATGCAACGTTTTGTGATGATCTCAAGGCCATTGACCGGCTCACCAAATGGCAACGCCTCGGGGTACAACACCACGTTTGCGGCGCCCGGAGCAATCGCGTAAGCCATATGGCTACCGCCACGCCCGCAGGTACTCAGTTCTTCCTCAATGATGTTCTTGCGGACCAGCCAGCGCACGATCGCACGCGCTCGCGGTTCATGAACCGGCAAGGTGGAAATTTTCGGAACGATGATGCTTTGCGAATTCATGGGTACGGCACATGTAATGGAGAACGGGCATTGAGGCGGTAGCCGCTGTCGAGGGCTACCAGGCCGGAGCGGCCTGAAGGTATGGGGCGCAGCATAAAGCCTCACCCCCTCAGGTCAAGTACTCAAATAACGTGCAATCAAGGCAACACCGCTGGCCAGCACCAACCATGTCACCAGCCGCACAAAGGCCTCTCTGGACAGTTTGCGTGTCACCCGACGGCCGATCCACAAGCCCAATGCCATCGCAGGTAACAGACAAGCGGCCAATAGCAACAGAGCGCCGTCGGCATACACCCCCGCAATCACGAACAGGCTCAAGCGCACCACCGTGCTGCAACTGATCAGGGCGCTTTGCGTCGCGCGCGCAGCCTCTTTGGGCAACCGGGCATTGAGGTAGAGGGCGTACAGAAAGCCGCCGCTGCCAAACATCGCGCCAAACAGGCCACCCACCACACCGGTCGGGATCGACCAGCCTGCAGCCACCTGCGTCGGCCGGACTTTCAGCGCCAGGCTATACAGCGCGTAGGCACTGATAAAAATGCCCATCAACAGCAACAACAGATCGGACTTGAGGTTCAGCAAAAACATCACGCCCGCTATACATCCGAGCGCCATACACGGCAACAAGCGCAGCAGCTCGGGGCGCGCCACATCGCGACGGGCCGGCAACCAATTGCCAAAGGCCGCCACAAAGTCCAGCAACACCAGCAAGGGGATGATTTTCGACAACGGCAGGCACAGGATCAAAATCGGCCCGGCCACCAGCGCCGTACCAAAACCTGCGACACCAAATACGATATAAGCCAGCGCAATGCCCAGCTCAATCAACAACCATTCGCTACCGGTAAACGGTAAGTCATTCATCACTTCAAGCAAATCCATCGTTTACGTCCCTGTCATCAGTGCGCGACTTTAACCAGACAGGTGCAGTCGAAACAATCCGCCCTTATGATGGCCCGCATGATTAAAGACCCCTTTGCAAGACTCAACCTCGACCGAGAAGTCCTGACCGTCAGCCAGCTCAACGGCCGTGCGCGGGTATTGCTCGAAGACGTGTTCAGCAATATCTGGGTGGAGGGCGAAATCTCCAACCTTGCCCGCCCGGCGTCGGGCCACGTGTACTTCACCCTCAAGGACAGCGGCGCCCAGGTGCGTTGCGCACTGTTTCGCAATAATGCGGCACGGGTGCGCCAGGCCCTGAAAGATGGCCTCGCGGTCAAGGTGCGGGGCAAGGTCTCGCTGTTTGAAGGCCGTGGCGATTATCAGCTGATCCTCGATACCGTGGAGCCTGCCGGGGACGGCGCCTTGCGCCTGGCTTTCGATGCACTGAAAGAAAAACTCAGTGCCGAAGGCCTCTTCAGCGCCGAACGCAAAGTACCCCTCCCCGCTCATCCGCAGCGCATCGGCATCATCAGTTCTCCGACAGGGGCCGTCATTCGCGACATTATCAGCGTATTTCGACGTCGCGCCCCTCAAGTGGAATTGACACTGATCCCCACCGCAGTCCAGGGCAGAGAGGCCACTGCGCAAATCGTGCGCGCCCTCAAACTGGCTGATGCACGCGGTTTCGACGCGCTGATCCTGGCCCGTGGCGGCGGTTCGCTGGAAGACCTCTGGTGCTTTAACGAAGAAGCCGTGGCCCGGGCCGTAGACGCCTGCGTCACCCCAATCGTGAGCGCTGTCGGTCATGAAACCGACGTTTCCATCAGCGACTTCGTGGCGGATGTCCGGGCCCCGACCCCTTCGGCCGCGGCCGAGTTGCTGGCGCCCGACTCCAGTGATCTGCAACACCGTATCGAGAGCCTGCATCGCCGTCTGGTGATGCGCATGCGCGACCGCATGATGCGCGACCGCTTGCGCCTCGATGGCCTGGCCCGCCGCCTGCGTCACCCCGGCGAACGGCTGCGCCAGCAAGCCCAGCGCCTGGATGACCTGGACATGCGCATGCGACGTGCCTTTGAACGCAGCCTCAACACCCGGCGCGAGCGTTTGATCCGCCTTGAAACCCGCCTTGCCGGCCAGCACCCGGGGCGTCAACTGGCGTTATTGCGCCAACGCCTGGACAGCCTCGCCGAGCGTCTGCCACGCGCCATGCGCGAAGGCCTCAAAGCCCGTCGCCTGCAGTTGCAAAGCCACATGCAAACCCTGCATGTGGTCAGCCCGCTGGCCACGCTGGGCCGGGGCTATAGCATCCTGCTCGACGACCGCGGCAACGCCATTCGCAGCGCCGGGCAAACCCGCACCGGCCAACGCTTGACCGCCCGACTGGGTGAAGGCGAGCTGCAAGTCCGGGTCGAAGACAATCACCTGACACCCGTCACCCTTTCTTTGCTGGATTGACCTCTTTTCTGGATAAGCTGATGCCGCGTTTTTTCTGCACCTTGTTATTGCTTTGCCTGACCGTCAACGCCAACGCGGCTGACAGTTACATCACCCGCCTGCTGAACAAGCCGGTTCCCGGAGGCGTTGCCGTGATTGAACTGGGCACAGGCGCCCAAGCACCCAAGGCCACCTATGACGGCAAGCCGGTGCTGGTGGTGAAAGAACAAGAAACATGGCGGGCGATTGTCGGCATCCCGTTGACGGTAAAGCCGGGCAGCCAGCAGCGCATCACCGCTGATGGCCGCCAGTTGGCCTTCGCGGTGGTCAACAAAAAGTACCCCGAACAGCACATCACCTTGAAAAATAAACGCCAGGTCAACCCCAACCCCGCAGACCTGAAGCGCATCGAGAACGAGCTGGCCGTGCAGATCAAGGCCTACCGTACGTTCAGCCCGAATACCCCAAGCAACCTGCTGCTCGACAAACCGGTCAACGGGCCGCTCTCGAGCAAGTTCGGCGTGCGCCGCTTCTTCAATGGCGAGGAGCGTAACCCCCATGCTGGCCTGGACTTCGCGGTACCTGCAGGCACTCCGGTCAAAACCCCGGCAGCAGGCAAAGTGATCCTGATCGGCAACTATTTCTTCAACGGCAATACCGTATTTGTCGACCATGGCCAGGGCTTCATCAGCATGTTTTGCCACTTGTCGAAAATCGACACCCAGGTCGGCCAGCAACTGGCACGCGGCGCTGTGGTCGGCAAAGTCGGTTCGACGGGGCGCGCTACCGGCCCGCACATGCACTGGAATGTCAGCCTGAATGATGCGCGGGTCGATCCGGCAATTTTCATTGGTGCCTTCCAACCCTGACCCGGCCTTCTCCATGGATGAGCGCGTGCAGCACCCGGCACGCGCCATCCCGCGAAGCCGCGCAATACTGAACAACTTTATTCAAATTTAACGCGATTAAAACTCGAATATTCCTTATATTCGAGCAGTCCTCTCAATGTTTTTCGGGTGCTTGCCATCTTTCAGCCCAGTGGTTAGGGTTGAAGTCATGAAAACACCCCACACACTCATCCTGCTCCGACAACATCGCAGCCTTTGCCTCGTCAGCGCACGACTGCAAAGCTAATCGCGGTGCCTCGTCTCCCCTGCTTTGTATTTTTCGGCTAGCCACTCAGTTCCGGCTCGCACAATAAGGATTGCCTGATGACCATGCTCAAAGACCCTTCTTCCAAATACCGTGCCTTTCCGGTCATTGATTTGCCTGACCGCACCTGGCCTTCAAAAACCATCACGAGCGCGCCGATCTGGTGCAGCTCCGATTTGCGCGACGGCAACCAGTCGCTGATCGAGCCGATGGACGCGGTGAAGAAGCTGCGCTTCTGGAAGACGCTGGTGAGCGTGGGCGTCAAGGAAATCGAGGCATCGTTCCCGGCGGCGTCGCAAACCGACTTCGACTTCGTGCGCACCTTGATTGAAGACGGTCACATCCCGGACGACACCACCATTCAAGTGTTGACCCAGGGCCGTGAAGACCTGATCGCACGGACCTTTGAATCGTTGCGTGGCGCCAAAAAAGCCATCGTCCACCTGTACAACGCCACTTGCCCGGCTTTCCGTCGCATCGTGTTCAACCAGGACAAGGACGGGATCAAGGAAATTGCCGTGAGCGCGGCCAAGCTGTTCGTCAAATACGCCGCTCAGCAGCCAGAAACCCAGTGGACATTCGAGTATTCGCCAGAAACCTTCAGCGCCACTGAGCTGGAATTCGCCAAGGAAGTGTGTGACGCCGTGATCGAGGTCTGGAACCCGACACCCGAGCACAAAATGATCCTCAACCTGCCGGCTACCGTTGAGTGCGCAACACCTAACATCTATGCCGACCAGATCGAATGGTTCAGCCGTAATATCAATCGCCGCGACAGCGTGCTCATCAGCCTGCATACCCACAACGACCGTGGCACTGGCGTAGCCGCCACCGAGCTGGGCCTGATGGCCGGTGCCGACCGTGTCGAGGGCTGCCTGTTCGGCAACGGCGAGCGTACCGGTAACGTCGATCTCGTCACCGTTGCACTGAACATGTACACCCAGGGCCTGGACCCGCAACTGGACTTCTCCGATATCGACGGCGTGCGCAAGGTCGTCGAGGAGTGCAACCAGATTCCGGTTCACCCACGTCACCCGTACGTCGGCGACCTGGTTCACACTGCATTCTCTGGCTCGCACCAGGATGCAATCCGCAAAGGCTTCGCTCAGCAAAAACCCGACGCCCTGTGGGAAGTGCCGTATTTGCCAATCGACCCGGCCGATATCGGTCGCAGCTATGAAGCGGTCATTCGGGTTAACAGCCAGTCCGGCAAAGGCGGCATCGCATACCTGCTGGAGCAGGAGTACGGCATCAGCCTGCCGCGCCGCATGCAGATCGAATTCAGCCAGGTGGTTCAACGCGAAACCGACCGTCTGGGCCTGGAGATGACCGCACAGCAAATCCACAGCTTGCTGCACAGCGAATACCTGCAAGCCAACACGCCTTACGCGCTGGTCAGCCATCGCCTGCAGGAAGAAAACGGCCACAGCGCCGTTGAAGTCGAAGTGTCGGCCAAGGGTGGCGGCGAGACCAACCTGCGCTGGAACGGCAAAGGCAACGGCGCCCTGGAGGCTCTGGTAGCCGGCCTGCCGGTCAAAGCCGAGATCATGGACTACAACGAGCATGCCATCGGTGCAGGCACCAACGCCAAGGCGGCGGCCTACATCGAACTGCGCGTAAACGGTGAACGCGCCGTACACGGTGTCGGGATCGATGAAAACATCACCACGGCCAGCTTCAAGGCCCTATTCAGCGCCTTGAACCGCTCGCTGAGCGAGACGGAAGCTAAAGCCGCGTAAGCGCTCCCGAAACACAAAAGCCCCCATGGTGAGAACCTTGGGGGCTTTTTATTTACATCGTATCGCTGCGGCAGGAAGAACGAGTCCGCTGTTACGCAGAGCTCAACAATCAATGCAGCTCAAAATCGTCCGCATCCAGGTACGCCGGGAAACGCTCACGATAGGCGCCCAAGTCAGCGGCACTGAGGCTCATGGTGAATACACCATCCGCCTCACCGGCACTGAGCAGCGATTCGCCCTGAAAGTCGAAAATATGGCTGTCACCCGTGTAGACCAAGCCTTTGCCATCAGTCCCCACCCGGTTGACCGCAGCCACGTAACACAGATTCTCAATGGCCCGCGCAGGCAATAAGCGATTCCAGTGCAGGCGTCGTGCACCCGGCCAGTTGGCCGTGTACAGCAGCAAATCCGTGTCGTGCGCGTCGCAACTCCAGACCGGGAAGCGCAAGTCGTAGCAAATCAGCGGCCGAATGCGCCAGCCCTTCACTTCGAACTGAACCTGACGTTCGCCCGGGGTAAAGTGCTCATGCTCACCCGCCATGCGGAACAAGTGGCGCTTGTCGTAGTGCAACACCTCACCATCAGGACGAGCCCATAACAGCCGGTTGCGATGGCTACCATCGGCTGCCAGCACAATCACGCTGCCAGTGACCACTGCATCGAGTTTTTTGGCCTGAGCCTGCAACCACTTGCTGGTGGGACCATTTTCAGGTTCGGCCAGGGTTTTTGACTCCATGCTAAAGCCGGTGGTGAACATCTCTGGCAAAACCACCAGGTCTGCACCCTTTGCCTGCTCAAGCAGTTCATCAAAATGCGCAAAATTCGCCTGACGGTCATGCCAGGCCAGCGTGGTCTGCACCAGCGCTACGGTCAAATCGGGTAAAGCACTTAAATCACGCATAGTTTTCCTGCCGCTTCACGCAGCGTCTCCTCGCGTTTTGCAAAACACAGACGAACCAGCCGCTGCCCTTCGGGCGGGGTCTGGTAGAAGACCGAAACCGGAATAGTCGCCACACCATGCTCTCGAGTCATCCACATGGCCATGTCGACGTCATTGAGGTCCGGCCGAATAAGGGAGTAATCAACCAACTGGAAATAAGTCCCTGCCACCGGTTTGAAGGTAAACCGCGACGGGCCCAGCAAATCGCAGAACAAGTCTCGCTTGGCCTGATAAAAGGCCGGTAGCTCTTCGACGTGCTCGGGATGAGCCTGCATAAAGTCCGCCAGCGCATACTGCAACGGCGTTACGCCGCAGAAACTGACGTACTGGTGAACCTTGCGCAGCTCGGCTGTCAGCGCTGGCGGAGCGACCACATAACCGGTTTTCCAGCCCGTGACGTGGTAAGTCTTGCCGAAAGAGCTGACAACGAAAGCACGATGGTACAACTCAGGATGAGCCAAAACACTGACATGAGACACGCCGTCGTACACCAGATGCTCATACACCTCATCACTGATCAGGTAGATATCACGGTCAGCGATCAGCCTGGCCAATTGATCCAGCTCGCTACGACTGATCAACGCACCGCTAGGGTTGTGCGGGCTATTGAGAATGATCATTCGAGTGCGCGGACTCAGCGCATCCTCGAGTTTTTGCCAGTCAATGGCAAAGTCGTCCTGACCCAGTTGCACATGCACGCAACGCCCACCCGCCAGCTCCACCGAAGGCTCATAGCTGTCGTAGCAAGGGTCAAACACAATGACCTCATCACCGGCGTGAATCACCGCCTGAATCGCACAGAAGATTGCCTGGGTCGCCCCGGGCGTGATGGTCACCTCAGTGTTGGCATTGACCTGTACCCCATAACTGCGGGCAATCTTGGCTGAGACTTGCTGGCGCAATGCAGGCAAACCGGTCATGGGCGAATACTGGTTGTGACCACTGGCAATGTGCTGGCCTACAGCATCACGCAACGCTTGGGGACCATCGAAGTCAGGAAACCCTTGAGACAAGTTGAGTGCGCCAGTTTCAGCCGCAAGCTGCGACATACGCGTGAAAATGGTGGTGCCTACATTAGGCAACTTGCTGGTAATCATGGCCACTTCCTGATGAATTCCCGGCGCTGACTACGGCACAGGATCTTTCGAGGATAGCCCAAACGTCAGACACGAAAAAGGGCCGTTTCCGGCCCTTTTTCAGTGCGACGAGACAATGCGCTCTTAGCGTTTGTCTTTACGCTTCTTCTCGGCTTTCTTGTGGTGCGACATCATGCGGCGCTTCTTGTTGACCTGACGGTCGGTGAGCGAGTTCTTGTTGGCTTCGTACGGGTTCTCGCCACCTTTGAACTCGATGCGGATCGGCGTACCGACCAGCTTCAAGACACGACGGTAGGTGTTTTCGAGATAACGGACGTAAGACTTCGGAACCTTCTCAACCTGGTTACCGTGGATCACGATAATCGGCGGGTTGGCACCACCCAAGTGGGCATAGCGCAGCTTGATCCGACGGTTGTTCACCATCGGCGGTGCGTGCTCGCCAACCGCATCTTCAAGAATCTGGGTCAGACGGTTGGTCGGCCAGCGGGTAACCGCCGACTTGAAGGAGTTCTGCACCGATTGGTACAGGTTGCCTACGCCAGTGCCGTGCAGAGCCGAGATGAAGTGAATATCGGCGAAGTCGACGAAGAACAACCGGCGCTGCAGCTCGGTTTTCACATAGTCGCGCTCGCTCGGCACCATGCCGTCCCACTTGTTGATCGCGATTACCAGAGCACGACCGGCCTCCAGCGCAAAGCCCAACAGGTTGAGGTCGTGGTCAACCACGCCTTCACGGGCATCCATCACAAAGATCACCACGTTGGCGTCCTTGATGGCTTGCAGGGTTTTGACCACGGAGAACTTTTCAACTTCTTCGTGGATCTTGCCGCGCTTGCGCACACCGGCGGTGTCGATCAGCGTGTACTTCTCGTCGTTACGCTCGAACGGGATGTAGATACTGTCTCGCGTGGTACCTGGCTGGTCGTACACGATGACACGGTCTTCACCGAGCATGCGGTTGACCAGTGTCGATTTGCCCACGTTCGGGCGACCGATGATGGCAATCTTGATGCCGTCTTTTTCACTCGGGCCAGGAATGCGCTTGGCTTCCTCACCTTCGAGAACGACTTCAGCTTCGCCTTCTTCGGCATCATCTTCGTCGCGCGGGAAATCGCCCAGGGCAATTTCCAGCAACTGGGTGATACCGCGACCATGAGCACCGGCGATAGGAATCGCGTCGCCCATGCCCAGCGGGGCAAACTCTGCACGCGCCATGTCCGGGTCGATGTTGTCGACCTTGTTGGCCACAACGTACGAACGCTTGTTACGTTTGCGAAGGTGTTCGCCGATCATCTGGTCAGCGGCAGTGAAACCCGCTTTTGCATCTACCAGGAACAGAACGACGTCAGCTTCTTCGATGGCCAGCAGCGACTGCTCGGCCATCTTTTCGTCCATACCGTGCTCGTCACCGGAGATACCGCCGGTGTCGACCAGAATGTAGGAACGCCCTTGCCACTTGGCCTCACCGTATTGGCGATCACGGGTCAGACCGGACAAGTCGCCGACAATGGCGTCACGAGTCCTGGTCAGGCGGTTGAACAAGGTGGACTTGCCGACGTTTGGTCGGCCCACCAGGGCGATTACGGGAACCATGCGGCTCTCCACTTCGTTATTTCAGAAAATACAAAAGCCGCTGCAAGGCAGCGGCCAGAGTTCGGAACAGCACAAATGTGCCGCAAACCTTGCCTGAGCAAGGCTGCCCGAGGCCCTGGGGGCCTCAAGCATAGACGCCTTAGCGAATGGTCAGGGCTTCCAGTTTGCCGCTGTTACCAAACACGTAAATCATGTCACCGACCACCAGCGGACGCGCCCGAAGACCATCACTGTCAATGCGGGTACGGGCCACAAAGCGACCATCGACCTGGCTTAGCAGGTGCAGATAGCCTTCCATGTCACCGACTGCCACATAGCTGGAGAAGACTTCCGGAGCCGACAATTGACGGCGGGCCAGAGCATCGTTGCTCCACAGTGCTGTGGTCGAACGTTCATCAATGCCTTCAACAGTGCCGGACGCCAGGCTGACGTAGACGCTGCCAAAACCTTGAGCGACACCTGCGTAGCTGGAAGCATCACGCTGCCAGAGCACGCGACCGCTTTCCATCTCAAGTGCAGCCATACGGCCCTGATAGCTGGTCACGTACAACGTGCCACCCGACATCAGCAAACCACCGTCGATATCGACAATACGCTCAAGCTCCGAACGGCCTTGGGGGATTGCAACACGTTGCTCCCACACCGGTACGCCGTTACGGGTATCAAGGGCAACCACTTTACCGGTCGACAGCCCCGCGATTGCCAGGCGATTGGTCACCAGCGGTGCACCGGTGCCCCGCAAGGTCAGAACACCCGGCGTGCTGTCGTAGACCCAACGCTGATTACCCGTCGAGGCATCCAGGCCAATCAGACGATCGTCCTGGGTCTGAACCACAACGATATCGCCGTTGGTTGCAGGTGGCGCCAGCACTTCGCTGTTCACTCGCGAGCGCCATTGCTCTTCACCAGTGCTGGCGTCAAGGGCAATCACGTCACCTTGCAGGGTGCCGAGCATGACCATGCCGTAGCCCACGCCAACGGCGCCAGAAACAGGCAGCTCGAGGTCCGTCTTCCACTGAACGTCGCCGTTCATGCGGTCGAGGGACATCACTACGCCGGTCACGTCAGCCGCGTAGATGGTATTGCCTTCAACAGCCGGAACCAGCATGTTGTAGGTTTTGCCCTGACCGTCACCAATGGAACGGTCCCATTGCTTTTGCAAGACCACTTCTTCTTTGAAGTCGGTCAGCTCGGCAGGCGGCAATTCTTTTTTGCTGTTGCTGCTGCAACCCGCGGCCAAAATGACCAGAGCCAGCAATGCTGCATGTTTCCAACGCATCACTTCACGCATCCCCTTTGGCCAGGTCGTCGAGCTTGATTTGCAGGCCACCGACCGCTGCTTCATCCGACAGCGCAGCCTTGGCTTGTTCGTAGGCAGTACGTGCATCATCAGTACGACCCAGCTGAACCAGCAAGTCGCCTTTCAGCTCCTCGCGGCTGGCCAGGAACGCCTTGTCCGAGTCACCCTCAAGCAGCTTCAGGGCATCCTCAGCCTTGCCTTGTGCAGCCAGAACCTGAGCCAGGCGCTGACGCGCCACTTCACCCAGGGTAACGCTGGCAGGTTTGTCGACAATGACTTTCAGCTCGTTGGCTGCGTCATCCAGCTTGCCGCTGTCCACTGCCACCTTGGCAACAAACAGACCGCCAAACTGCGCATAGGCCGAACCGCCGTATTCGCTTTTCAACTTGCCGGCCAGATCAACCACGCGGGCCGTATCTGGCTGGCCGTCGGGTGTCAGTGTGGCTTCAAGCAATTGCTGGTAGAGAACCGAAGCACCTTGCGACTGGTTGCTCTGATACGTGTGCCAAGCCTTCCAGCCGAACACCACTACCAGCGCCAACAAGCCACCAGTAACCAGGGGTTTGCCGTTGCGCTGCCACCAGTCTTTCAACTCGCCCAGCTGATCATCATCGTTACTCGACACCCCAACACTCCTTATTCGATAAATCGGCTGTTTTTACAGCTTCAATCCTGCACGACGCAGGTGGCCAAGTGCTCGGAAAGAGCATCCCAGGCAATAGTTTGTTGTTCGCCCTGGCCACGCAACGGCTTGACACCCACCACTTGCCGGGCCAATTCGTCGTCACCCAGGATCAGTGCATACAGTGCACCGCTCTTGTCGGCCTTTTTGAACTGGCTCTTGAAGCTGCCAGCACCGGCATTGATCTGCAAACGCAAATTCGGCAACTGATCGCGAACACGCTCGCTCAGCGCCAGGGCAGCCAGTTCAGCGGCTTCACCGAAAGCACAGAGGTAGACATCAACCTGACGTGCGATTTCTTCCGGGATTTGCTCAAGGGTTTCAAGCAGCAGGATCAAACGCTCGATGCCCATAGCAAAACCGACACCCGATGTAGGCTTGCCACCCATTTGCTCGACCAGGCCATCATATCGACCGCCCGCACACACCGTACCCTGGGCGCCCAACTTGTCGGTCACCCATTCAAATACGGTTTTGCTGTAGTAATCGAGTCCGCGAACCAGCTTGGGGTTGATGACATAGGGAATGCCGGCAGCATCAAGACGGGCCTTGAGCCCTTCGAAATGCACACGGGACTCTTCATCAAGGTAATCCACCAGCTTCGGTGCATCGACCAAAACGGCCTGGGTATCGGCATTTTTGGTGTCGAGTACGCGCAGCGGGTTGGATTTCAAGCGACGCTGACTGTCTTCGTCAAGCTCGCTCAGACGCGAGGACAAATATTCGACCAGCGCGGCACGATAACGAGCACGGGCTTCGCTGGTGCCAAGGCTGTTGATTTCAAGCTTGACCGCATCGCGGATGCCCAGCTCGCCCCACAGACGCCAGGTCAATACGATCAGTTCGGCATCGATGTCCGGACCATCAAGATTGAACACTTCGACACCAATTTGATGGAACTGGCGGTAGCGGCCTTTCTGAGGGCGTTCGTGGCGGAACATTGGACCGATGTACCACAGCTTTTGCACCTGGCCACCGCCGGTAATGCCGTGTTCAAGTACGGCACGCACACACGCAGCCGTACCTTCGGGACGCAGGGTCAGCGAATCGCCGTTGCGGTCCTCGAAGGTGTACATCTCTTTTTCGACGATATCGGTGACTTCACCGATCGAGCGCTTGAACAGCTCGGTGAACTCGACGATAGGCATGCGGATTTGCTTGTAACCGTAGTTATCCAGCAAACGCGAAACCTTGCTCTCGAAAAAACGCCACAAGGGCGTCTGCTCGGGCAGGATATCGTTCATGCCACGAATGGCTTGCAAAGACTTGCTCACAAAAAATCCTTTATTCGTTTGATTAGCCGCGCGCGATAACGGCTGCGTCAGCTTCGACCTTTTCGGCCGCCTTCTGCCGGATCAGCCTTTCCAGCTCATCCACCAGGTTGTCATTCGTCAGTTTCTGCGACGGCTTGCCGTCTATGTAAATCAGGTTGGGGGTGCCACCCGTGAGCCCCACATGGGCCTCTTTGGCTTCGCCAGGACCGTTGACCACGCAACCGATCACCGCTACATCCAACGGCACCAGCAAGTCTTCAAGCCGCACTTCGAGCTCGTTCATGGTTTTAACCACGTCGAAGTTCTGCCGGGAGCAGCTTGGGCACGCGATAAAGTTGATGCCTCGCGAACGCAGGTGCAGGGACTTGAGGATGTCGTAGCCGACTTTTACTTCCTCTACCGGGTCTGCTGCCAACGAGATGCGAATAGTATCGCCAATTCCTTCGGCAAGCAGCATACCTAGGCCCACGGCAGATTTCACTGTGCCCGAGCGCAAACCGCCTGCTTCAGTAATGCCCAAATGCAGTGGCTGGACGATTTCCTTCGCCAGCAAACGGTAGGCCTCGACAGCCATGAACACGTCAGAAGCTTTGACGCTGACCTTGAAGTCCTTGAAATTCAGGCGTTCGAGGTGCTCAACGTGACGCAGTGCAGACTCGACCAGGGCAGCAGGTGTTGGCTCGCCATATTTTTTTTGCAGGTCTTTTTCAAGCGAACCGGCGTTGACCCCGATCCGGATCGGGATCCCACGATCACGCGCAGCATCAACCACCGCTCGTACACGGTCTTCGCGACCGATGTTGCCCGGGTTGATCCGCAGGCAGTCCACGCCCAGTTCAGCCACACGCAAAGCAATGCGGTAGTCGAAGTGGATGTCGGCAACCAGCGGCACTTTGACCAGCTGCTTGATACGGCCAAAGGCTTCTGCAGCGTCCATGTCCGGTACGGAAATCCGCACGATATCGACGCCTGCGGCCTCTAGACGATTGATTTGCGCAACGGTCGCGGCGACATCATTGGTGTCGCTGTTCGTCATGCTCTGTACTGCAATAGGAGCATCGCCCCCTACCGGTACCGAGCCGACCCATATTTTGCGCGATTCGCGACGTTTGATTGGTGATTCGCCGTGCATGACTTATTGACCTAACTTCAGGCGAGCAGTCTCGCCACTGGTGAAAGGAGCCACATCCACAGGTTGACCGTTGTAGGTTACCTGCGCGCCACGGGCAAAGCCCAGGCGCAGGCTCAGTGGAGGCTTGCCGCTCACTTCAAGATTCTCGCCCTTGCGCTTCAGGCCGCCAAACAGCACTTTACCCGTGCCATCAGTGACTTGAGTCCAGCAATCAGCGGTGTATCGCAATGCTACTTTGCCCTCACCTGCGACAGGCGTCGTAACGGTGGTCGCAGGCACAGCAGCTGCAGCCGGAGCGACTGGCGCAACGGTAGCAGGAGTCGCCGCCGGAGCCGGAGCCGCAGGTACGGCAGGAGCAGCGGGCGCTGCGCCCGGGGCAACCGGCAGGGCCAGCGCTGTACCGGGAGTTTCAGGCGCAGGCTCAACCGCTACGGGCGCTTCACCGGTGGCCGATTCGGCCACGGCTTGATCTTCAGGTTCGTCGAGCGGATGGATCTGGGTCGTGCCGTCGGCCCCTTCAACCTCAACATGCTCGGGTGCCAGGCTGACCAGATCCTTGGCACGCATGGAGGTTTGATCCTGCCACCAGATAAAACCGCCGACAGTGACGGCTATCAGGAGCAACAGGCTGACAATACGCAAAATGGTATGGGATACGCGAACCGGCTCTTCTATTCGCCCCAGGCTGTGCACATTGCTGCCGTTGGCATCAGTGCCGGTGTACAGGTCAAACTCATGGACCAGACTGGTCTGATCCATGCCAAGCAATTTGGCATAGGCACGAATGTAGCCACGGGCAAAGGTATGCCCTGGCAGTTTGTCGAACGCCCCCGTCTCAAGATGGCTCAATGAGCTGGCCGTGAGGTTGAGTTTCAAGGCGACTTCAGCCAACGTCCATCCATTGTTCTCCCTGGCCTGACGCAAGGTCTCACCGGGATTGACACGAGTCGCTGCTAGAACTTCGGGTTGCGCCGCTTTCATCATTGCTCCGACAGGTATTGCTGATATTCCGGCGTGCCGGGATAGAGTCTTTTTAGTTGCTGGCCATAATTGGCAGTGGAGGTGCGATCGTTGAAAACATGTTCCAGTCGCGCACCCAGCAATAGACTACGTGCATTTTGCCCGCTAAGCAGGCTAAAACGATCGTAAAAGTCACGTGCAGATACATAATGCCTGTCTTCGTAAGACAACTCAGCCATTTCGAGCAATGCTCTTGGCTGCAAACGATTCAGGCGCAGTGCTTTTTCGAGCTGCTGGCGACCCGCTTCACGCTGGCCCAATCTGAGCGAAGTAATGCCCAGGTTCTCGTAGACACGAGAGCGCTCAGGATAAAGGTTATCTGCCGCAGCCTTCTGGAACTGAGCATAAGCCTCCTGATAGCGTTGCCGCTGGAACAGGAAACTGCCGTAGTTATTGAGAATGCGAGCATCGGCAGGTCGACCGCGCAACGCCTTGAGGAAGGCCTCTTCGGCCAGCTCGTGTTCCATTTCGGATTGAAACACCAATGCCAGTGCGGCATGGGTGTCCGGGTCCGTCTTGTCGATTTCCAGAGCTTTGCTCAAGGGCATTTTGGCCTGCTCGGTCATCCCCTGCTGAAGATAGCCGAGCCCCAATTGAACATAAGCCTTGCGTGCCTCATCACGTCCCTTGTCGGTAGACATCGGGTTTGAATCACCCGATGACACACAGCCAGTCAGAAGACTGGCCAGCACGACAGAACGCGCAGCGCGCAAACTCATGAGCGTCCTCTCTTAGGGCGCAGACGCAGCGTTTTGCGCCAGTTCTGCCTCGACGTTGATCTCACGCGCGGCAATGTGACGCTCGCTGCGACGGGTCCGGTCATTGACCTGGCCGACCAGTTGCCCGCAGGCCGCATCGATATCTTCGCCGCGGGTGGTGCGTACTGTCACGTTGTAGCCCGCTTGCTGCAGCAACTCCTGGAAACGGCGAATGGCGTTATTGCTTGGACGCTCATAGCCCGAATGCGGGAAAGGGTTAAACGGAATCAGGTTGATCTTGCACGGCGTATCCTTGAGCAGCTCGATCATCTCGCGGGCATGGTCGACATGGTCGTTCACGTCCTTGAGCATGGTGTACTCAACTGTCAGTACGCGCTTTTCGCCCAGGGTCGCCATGTAGCGACGGCAAGACTCAAGCAGCATCTTGAGTGGATACTTCTTGTTGATCGGCACCAGTTGACTGCGCAGCTCGTCATTGGGTGCATGCAGCGACAACGCCAGCGAGACATCGATGTGCTTGGCCAGCTCATCGATCATCGGTACCACGCCCGAGGTGGACAAGGTCACACGACGCTTGGAAATGCCGTAGCCCAGGTCATCCATCATCAGATGCATGGCGGCGATTACGTTGTCGAAGTTCAGCAGCGGCTCACCCATGCCCATCATCACCACGTTGGTGATGGCACGGTCGATGGTTGCCGGGACACTGCCGAAGGATTTGTTGGCAATCCACACCTGCCCGATAACTTCGGCGGCGGTGAGGTTGCTATTGAAACCTTGCTTGCCGGTGGAGCAGAAACTGCAGTCCAGGGCACAGCCAGCCTGGGACGAAACGCACAATGTGCCACGTTTGCCCTGGGGAATGTATACGGTCTCGACGCAGCTGCCGGACGCCACGCGCACCACCCATTTACGGGTGCCGTCGGTGGAAATGTCCTCGCTGACGACTTCCGGACCACGAACCTCAGCAATGGCCTTGAGCTTGTCGCGCAAGGCCTTGCTGACGTTAGTCATGGCGTCGAAATCATCGACGCCAAAGTGGTGAATCCACTTCATGACCTGACCGGCACGGAAACGCTTCTCCCCGATTGAGTCGAAGAATTTCTCCATTTCCGGCTGAGTCAGACCCAACAGGTTAGTTTTGCCAGTCGTTGCAATCATGTCTTCACCCTCACTCACAAGCCAATGCTTATCGAGTGGTTACTTCAGTAGCTGCGAAAAAGTAAGCGATTTCGCGCGCAGCAGCTGCTTCCGAATCGGAACCGTGAACAGCGTTGGCATCGATGGATTCAGCGAAGTCAGCACGGATAGTGCCGGCAGCAGCTTCTTTAGGGTTGGTAGCGCCCATCAGCTCGCGGTTGCGAACGATGGCGTTTTCGCCTTCCAGAACCTGAACAACAACCGGACCCGAAGTCATGAACGCAACCAGGTCACCGAAGAAACCACGTTCGCTGTGCTCAGCGTAGAAACCTTCAGCTTCAGCTTTGGACAGTTGCTTCATTTTCGAAGCAACAACGCGCAGGCCGGCGTCTTCGAAACGGGAAACGATCTTACCGATAACGTTTTTAGCAACGGCGTCAGGCTTGATGATGGAGAAAGTACGTTGAACAGCCATGGTGTAACTCCAGAAACAGTGATTTTAGCGAAAAATTAAACCCGCGAATTATACGCGGGTTCTTGGGTATTGCATAACCTGCTGCGTGGGTCAGTCCAACTCTTCGATCCAGAGTGCCTGAATTGCCTCGAGGACTTTTTCCCCACTTCGGTCAGGAAGATCATCAAATTCAGGGAGATCCATTACCCATTTACGCAGTTCTACAAAGTTCAGCCGTGTCGGATCGACATCGGGATGAGCTTCGGACAGCTGGATAGCGATTTCCTGTACATCAACCCATTTAAGGCTCATGACACTTCCTTGAATCAGTGCGGCGCTTCGGCGGCATGGTTGAGAGAGTACTTCGGAATCTCGACCGTGAGGTCTTCAGTCCCGACGATGGTCTGGCAGCTCAGGCGTGAAGTCGCTTCCAGCCCCCAAGCCCTGTCAAGGTAGTCCTCTTCCAGCTCGTCAGCCTCGTTCAGCGAATCAAAACCTTCGCGAATCACGCAGTGACAGGTGGTACAGGCGCACACGCCGCCGCAGGCACTCTCGATCTCAATGTGGTTCTCATGAGCAACTTCGAGAAGGGTCTTGCCGGTCTCAGCCTCAACAACCATACCGTCCGGGCAATGCTCGGCGTGTGGCAGAAAAATGATCTGCGGCATCAATTACTCCTCGATTTCATTCAGGTTGCGCCCGGACAGAGCAGCCTTGACGGTCAAGTCCATGCGGCGGGCAGCAAAGGCATCGGTCACTTGCGACAGACGCTTGGTCTGCTGCTCGATGGCATAACCATCGGTGCCTTTCATCAATTCGGACAGTTCCTGCATTTGCAGCTCGATGACCATGCGCTCTTCAGCATCCAGCAAACGCTCGCCATCAACCGCCAGAGCCGCTTGCACGGCTTCAATCAGGCGTTGAGCATCGACTTGCTGTTCACGCAATACGCGCGCGACCTTGTCGTCACTGGCGTGCTGGAACGAATCCTTGAGCATTTTGGCGATCTCGCCATCGGTCAACCCGTAGGAAGGCTTGACCTGGATACTCGCCTCAACCCCCGACCCCAGTTCACGGGCCGACACATTGAGCAAGCCGTCTGCATCCACCTGGAAGGTCACACGAATTTTCGCAGCACCGGCCACCATCGGCGGGATACCGCGCAACTCAAAGCGCGCCAGGGAACGACAGTCGCTGATCAACTCACGCTCACCTTGCAGCACGTGAATCATCATGGCCGTCTGGCCATCTTTGTACGTGGTGAAATCCTGCGCTCGCGCCACAGGAATCGTGGTGTTGCGCGGAATGACCTTTTCCATGAGACCACCCATGGTCTCAAGGCCAAGCGACAGCGGGATCACATCCAGCAGGAGCAACTCACCGCCATCGCGCTTGTTACCGGCCAGGGTATCAGCCTGAATCGCAGCACCAATGGCAACCACTTGATCAGGATCGATATCGGTCAACGGCTCGCGACCAAACATCTCGGCAACGGCCTCACGAACGCGCGGCACGCGGGTCGAACCGCCGACCATCACAACCGCCTTGACCTCTTCGAGCTCGACATTGGCATCACGCACGGCGCGACGACAAGCCTTGAGGCTACGCGCAACCATCGGCTCGACAAGGGCGTCAAAGGTTTCACGGGTCAGGTCTGCACGCCAGCCGCCATAAGCAACGGATACAGAGCGGGCACCGGTCAACGCCTCCTTGGCCGCACAGGCAATCTGCAACAACTTGCGCTGGGTACCCGGATCAAGGTCGGCGGACATACCGGCCTGCTCAACGATCCAGCTGGCAATCGCATGATCGAAGTCATCGCCGCCAAGCGCGCTATCGCCGCCCGTCGCCAATACTTCAAAGACACCGCCGGTCAGACGCAAGATCGAGATGTCGAATGTGCCGCCACCCAGGTCATAGATGGCCACAAGACCTTCGGCATGCTGGTCGAGACCATATGCCACAGCAGCGGCCGTTGGCTCGTTCAGCAAACGCAGGACATTCAGCCCTGCGAGCCGCGCAGCATCCTTGGTCGCTTGACGTTGCGCGTCATCGAAATACGCCGGAACGGTAATCACCGCCCCCACCAACTCACCGCCCAAGGCCTTTTCAGCACGCTCACGCAGCACTTTCAGAATATCGGCGGACACCTCTACCGGACTTTTCGGCCCCTGCACGGTGTCAATGAACGGCATATGCGATTCACCGCCGACAAAACGGTAAGGCAGCTGTTCGCCCAATTGCTTGACGTCGGAAAGACCACGACCCATCAAGCGCTTGACCGACAGCACGGTGTTGAAAGGATCACTGGAAGCTGCCAGTCGCGCGGACTCGCCGACCTCGACACGATCAGCGTGATAGCGTACGGCAGAGGGCAAAATGATTTTGCCCTGCTCATCAGCCAGAGGCTCGGAAAGGCCGCTGCGCAATGCAGCAACCAACGAATTGGTAGTGCCCAAGTCAATCCCCACAGCCAGACGGCGCTGGTGCGGTTGAGGACTTTGGCCGGGTTCGGCGATCTGCAGTAGGGCCATCGTAATCAGGACTTATCTGTAATCAGGCGTGCAACCGTGGCGGCACTGGGTTAATCGTCGAGGCGCTCTTCTAACTGGCGCACTTCGTAAGTGAGCTTGTCGAGGAACTGCATGCGCCGCATCAGGCGTTCGGCCTGCTCACGTTGCGCAGCATCATCCCAACAAGCAGCAAAGCTATCGTTCAGTTCATCCTGAGCGACCTTCAGCCGACGCTTGAATGCCACAATACCGGGCATGTCGGCACTGTCCTGCAAATCTTCAAGCTCTTCGCGCCATTGCATCTGCTGCATCAGAAACTCGGGATCATGCACGGTCACTTCCAGCGGCATCTCACGCCCATTCATCGCAAGCAGGTACCGCGCGCGCTTGGGTGGGCTCTTGAGTGTCTGGTAGGCCTCGTTGAGGCTGGCCGATTGTTCTAGCGCCAGACGCTGCTCACGCTCGGAAGCGTCAGCAAAACGGTCTGGATGAACACCACGCGCCAGTTCACGGTAGCGCGTAGCCAACTGCTCGAGATCCAGCGTGAAACTCGGTTGCAGTTCAAATAAGGCGAAATGACAAGGAGTACCCACGAGCAGCCTCAGATGTTGAAGCTTTCGCCGCAGCCACATTCGCCGCGCACGTTGGGATTATTGAACTTGAAGCCTTCGTTCAGACCTTCCTTGACGAAATCGAGCTCGGTGCCGTCAAGGTAAGTCAGGCTTTTGGGATCAATGATCACTTTTTCGCCATGGGTTTCGAACACCTGGTCTTCTTCGCCCACTTCATCGACAAACTCCAGCACATAGGCAAGACCGGAACAGCCCGTGGTGCGAACACCCAGACGAATCCCCTCACCTTTGCCGCGCCCGTCAAGGGAGCGACGAATATGCCGAGCCGCCGCTTCTGTCATGCTGATAGCCATCAGGACTCCTTACGTATCGCCAGTATCGTCACTGCGCCCACGCCGTTACCGGCAGGCAAGCACAGATCAGATCAAACCTTTCTTCTGCTTGTAGTCGCGAACAGCAGCCTTGATGGCGTCTTCAGCGAGTACCGAGCAGTGGATTTTCACAGGTGGCAAAGCCAGTTCTTCAGCCAGCTGAGTGTTTTTGATGGTCTCTGCTTCATCCAGAGTCTTGCCCTTCATCCACTCGGTTGCCAGAGAGCTGGAAGCGATTGCCGAACCACAGCCATAGGTCTTGAACTTGGCGTCTTCAATGATGCCCTGCTCGTTAACCTTGATTTGCAAACGCATCACGTCACCACACGCTGGCGCGCCGACCATGCCGGTGCCGACATCTGGATCTTCCGCGTTCATCTTGCCGACGTTGCGCGGGTTTTCGTAGTGGTCAATAACCTTTTCGCTGTAAGCCATGGTACTTATCCTCACTCATCAGAGAGTCGCTCTTGAGACGCTGTAAAAGCTGCTGTTCGCTGCGTTTTACAGCGTCTACCAACGGCGACTTAAATTGTTAGTGCGCCGCCCATTCGATTTTCGAAATGTCGATGCCGTCTTTGTACATGTCCCACAGCGGCGACAAGGCGCGCAGCTTGGTAACAGCCTCGCATACCTTCTGCGCGGCGTAATCGATCTCTTCTTCAGTGGTGAATCGACCGAAGGTGAAGCGAATCGAACTGTGAGCCAACTCGTCATTGCGGCCCAGGGCACGCAACACGTAGGACGGCTCCAGGGAGGCGGAGGTGCAAGCCGAGCCGGACGACACAGCCAGATCCTTGAGCGCCATGATCAGCGACTCGCCTTCAACGTAGTTGAAGCTCAGGTTCAGGTTGTGCGGAACGCGCGCGATCATGCTGCCATTCACATACAGTTCTTCAAGGTGTTCTACCTGCTTGAAGAAGCGGTCGCTCAAGGCTTTGATACGGACGTTTTCAGCCGCCATCTCTTCTTTGGCGATGCGGAATGCTTCACCCATGCCGACAATCTGGTGGGTCGCCAGAGTACCCGAACGCATGCCACGTTCGTGACCGCCGCCGTGCATGGTGGCTTCGATACGGACGCGAGGCTTGCGGCTGACGTACAGTGCACCAATGCCTTTCGGGCCATAAGTCTTGTGGGCCGAGAAGGACATCAGGTCGACTTTCAGCTTGGCCAGGTCGATTTCAACCTTGCCGGTAGACTGTGCAGCATCGACATGGAACAGCACGCCGCGGGAGCGAGTCAGCTCACCAATGGCCGCGATGTCGTTGACGGTGCCGATTTCGTTGTTCACATGCATGATCGAAACCAGGATGGTGTCATCACGCATCGCGGCTTCGACCATCGCCGGGGTCACCAGGCCATCTTCGCCCGGCTCGATGTAGGTCACTTCAAAGCCTTCACGCTCCAGCTGACGCATGGTGTCGAGAACGGCCTTGTGTTCGATCTTGTCGGTGATCAGGTGCCTGCCCTTGGTGGCATAGAAATGCGCAGCACCCTTGATTGCCAGGTTGTTCGCCTCGGTCGCACCGGAGGTCCAGACAATCTCACGCGGATCGGCATTAACCAGATCTGCAACCTGACGACGACCGTTTTCGACCGCTTCTTCAGCTTTCCAGCCAAATACGTGAGAACGGGAAGCTGGGTTACCGAAGTTCCCGTCAACCAGCAAGCAGTCGCTCATTTTTTGAGCAACACGCGGATCAACCGGGGTGGTGGCTGAGTAATCAAGGTAAATCGGCAATTTCATGGACTATCTCCTAAATCAGGCTGGCTGGCGCACCGTCGTATTTATGCAATCACTCGACGGCGGACGCTTCGATCTTATCCAGGTGCGGCGCTTTGCCATTACAGCGGCGCTGATCCTGACGCTGGGCTACTTCTTGTACCTCACGGCGAGTGACAAGATCAGCCAAGCTGATACCGCTGAGAAAATCGTGGATCTGCAGGCTCAGGTCGCACCACAAATGGTGGGTCAGGCACGTGTCGCCGGCATGGCAATCGCCAAGGCCCTGGCAACGCGTGGCGTCGACGGACTCGTTCACTGCATCGATGACCTGGGCAACCTGAATCCCTTGCATGTCGCGCGACAGCTGATAGCCGCCACCGGGGCCACGCACACTGGATACCAGACTGCTGCGGCGCAACTTGGCAAACAGTTGCTCAAGGTAGGATAGAGAGATGCCTTGGCGCTCGGAAATATCGGCCAGGGACACCGGCCCGTGCTGTGCGTGCAACGCCAAATCGAGCATTGCAGTTACGGCGTAACGGCCTTTTGTAGTCAGTCTCATGGACAGGTACCACGGAATTCGGAATGAGGGCGAGTATGCTATACCCGACCATTTAAGTCAACTATTAGACCTAGTACTTTAGTCGGGATTACCCGCAAAAGAGCGCGCGCATTGTAGCAGGGTCTGCGACGCAATGGCACACGGGAGATCGCGCCGGCGCCCCGCCCTGAAGGCTCTTCGGCTTTCAAACAGCCCGTACCCGCCACCGGATACACCCCCCGCCCGGGCAGCACTCGTACACGCGACACCTGCGACAACCGCAAGCCTGGCGGCGAGCGCACGATCAGACCGCCTTGCTTTCGTCCCCATCCTTGACGCAGGCAAAGTCTTCTTCACGCAACTCAGGCAACTCCTGAGCGCAGTAAGAACTCCCCAGATCCTTGAGCGCACCACACATGCCGTCGAGCTTGCCGTCGACCGCCTGCAAATGGTCCAGCAACTGACCGATGGCACGCGCCACCGGATCCGGCATGTCCTCGCCTACGCCATACGCATCAAAACCGATCTTTTCTGCCATCGCCTTGCGCTTGGCCTCGGTCTCATCATCATTTTTGACAATGATACGTCCCGGAATCCCCACAACCGTCGCACCGGCAGGCACGGCCTTGGTCACCACGGCATTGGAACCAACCTTGGCACCCGCCCCCACCGTGAACGGCCCCAGCACCTTGGCCCCAGCACCTACCACAACGCCATCTTCCAGCGTCGGGTGACGCTTACCCTTGTTCCAGCTGGTACCGCCCAGGGTTACCCCCTGATACAGCGTCACGTCATTGCCGATCTCGGCGGTTTCACCGATCACAATGCCCATGCCGTGATCTATGAAGAAGCGGCGCCCCACCTTGGCACCCGGATGAATCTCAATCCCGGTCAGCCAGCGGCCAAAGTTCGAGACCAGGCGAGCCAGCCATTTCCAGCCAGCCCCCCACAATAAGGCAGACAGACGATGAATCCAGATGGCATGCATCCCCGGATAGCACGTCAGCACCTCAAACGCATTGCGTGCAGCCGGATCACGGTGAAAAACACTCTGAATATCTTCACGCAGACGCTCGAACATCGTTAATCCTTGCGCTTGAGCAGCTCGCCACGGGCTGCTTTTTGGGTTTCGGTGAGGATGCCACGCAAAATGTTCATCTCTGCACGGCTGACAGCGCTGCGCCCGTACAGTCGACGCAAGCGCGCCATCAGGTGACGCGGCTTTTCCGGATCAAGAAACTCGATGGCCACCAACGTCTGCTCCAGATGCTCATAAAAGCGCTCCAGCTCATCCATTGTTGCCAGCTCGCCGCTCTTGGTGGACGCCACTTCGTCCTTCTCGACCTTGCTCGGCTGACCCTGAGCCGCAAGCCAGGACATGCGGATCTCGTAACTCAGCACCTGTACGGCAGCCCCCAGGTTCAGCGAACTGAATTCCGGGTCCGAGGGAATATGAACGTGAAAATGACAACGCTGCAATTCATCATTGGTCAGGCCCGAGTCTTCGCGACCGAACACCAGGGCAATTTCAGCCCCCTGACTCGCCTCTTCGACCACTTTTTGCCCGCATTCGCGAGGATCCAGCAGCGGCCAGGGAATGCGACGATCGCGGGCACTGGTGCCCAGCACCAGATTGCAGCCCACCAGCGCATCTTCCAGGGTGGCAACGACCTGGGCATTTTCGAGAATGTCACCGGCTCCCGACGCACGCGCATCCGCTTCGTGATGCGGAAACAGTCGGGGTTCAACCAGCACCAGCCGCGACAACCCCATGTTTTTCATGGCACGCGCAGCCCCGCCGATGTTCCCGGGATGACTGGTATTGACCAGAACGACACGAATATTAGGCAGCAAAGGAGCGCTCACAGACCGGTAAAAGGGAGCAAATCTTACCTAAGCAAAACGGCATAAGCTATGAAAGCTAACGCAAACCTTCATCTGCCAAAATTTTCTGATAGAATATTCGGCTTTCTTTAACAACCTTAGGTGAAACGTCCATGCAGCCCATGCTGAATATCGCGCTGCGCGCCGCCCGCAGCGCCAGTGAATTGATTTTCCGCTCCATCGAGCGCCTGGATACCATCAAGGTTGACGAAAAAGACGCCAAGGATTACGTCTCTGAAGTCGATCGTGCTGCTGAACAGAAAATCATCGACGCCCTGCGCAAGGCTTACCCGACGCACGGCATCCTCGGTGAAGAAACCGGCATGCACCCAGGCAGCGGTGAAGGTGAAGACTACCTGTGGATCATCGACCCATTGGATGGCACTACCAACTTCCTGCGTGGCGTTCCACACTTCGCCGTCAGCATCGCCTGCAAATACCGCGGCCGCCTTGAGCACGCCGTTGTACTTGATCCGGTTCGCCAGGAAGAGTTCACCGCCAGCCGTGGCCGTGGCGCCCAACTGAACGGTCGCCGCCTGCGTGTCAGCGGTCGTACCAGCCTTGAAGGCGCCCTGCTGGGTACCGGCTTCCCGTTCCGCGATAACCAGATGGACAACCTGGACAACTACCTGGGCATGTTCCGCAGCCTGGTAGGCCAGACTGCCGGTATCCGTCGCGCAGGCGCTGCCAGCCTGGACCTGGCCTACGTGGCCGCCGGTCGTTTTGATGCATTCTGGGAGTCGGGCCTGTCCGAGTGGGACATGGCTGCAGGCGCACTGCTAATCCAGGAAGCTGGCGGTCTCGTCAGCGACTTCACCGGCAGCCACGATTTCCTTGAAAAAGGCCACATCGTCGCCGGCAACACCAAGTGCTTCAAAGCCGTACTGACCGCAATCCAGCCACACCTGCCGGCTTCGCTGAAACGCTAAGCGAATCCCGCAGACAAAAAAAGCATCCCTCGGGATGCTTTTTTTATGGCTGAAATTCGATTCAGAAATACAGCCAGCCTTATTGTCCGTTCTGCCCCAGAATCAGTCGACCATCCTTGCCCACCGGTATTTCGTTACCCGGCTCGTGATCCATCCGCACCTTGCCTTCCTTACCGTCCAGCGAATAACGCACGTCATAACCGACTACCTTGTCACTGATGTCGTTGACCGTGTTGCAGCGCGTTTGAGTCGTGGTGTAAGTGTCACGATTCTGCATGCCTTCCTGAACCTTGTTGCCGGCATAACCGCCGCCGACCGCACCTGCGACCGTTGCGATCTTCTTGCCGCTACCACCACCGATCTGGTTGCCGAGCAAGCCGCCCGCCACCGCACCAATCACGCTACCCACGATCTGGTGCTGATCCTTGACCGGCGCCTGACGAGTCACCGTCACGTCCTTGCACACCTCACGAGGTGTTTTGATCTGTTGTTTGACCGGCACGACAGCCAGTACTTGCGCAGACTCAGGACCGCCTTTAACCAGGCTATAGGTTGCAAAAGCACCCCCGGCAGTGACACCGATAGCACCCAATACAGCACCCACTAGCAAAGACTTGTTCACTTGAACCTCCAGACCATCACAAGTGGGAACAGTCCCACATCAATCCAACCCTTGGAGCACAAAAAAAGGCGCGAGTTCAATACTCGCGCCTTTTAGGTGTCACCTGGACATCAAGCAACCATCATGGACGGTCGTCGATTTCCTTGTCGCTGGTCACAGGAGGAATCAAATCCTCACTGCTCAGGTTCAGCCAGATCAGCACCACGTTCGCAATGTAGATCGACGAGTAAGTACCCGCCAATACACCCACGAAGAGCGCAATCGAGAAGCCCCACAGGTTATCGCCACCAAAGACCAGCAGCGCCATGATCGCCAGCAACGTGGAGATCGAGGTCGCCATGGTACGCAGCAGCGTCTGCGTGGTCGAAATGTTGATGTTGTCGATCAGACTGGCCTTGCGCAGAACCCGGAAGTTCTCACGCACCCGATCAAACACCACAATGGTGTCGTTGAGCGAATAACCGATGATCGCCAGCACCGCCGCCAGCACCGTCAGGTCGAAGGTGATCTGGAAGAACGACAGCACCCCCATGGTGACGATCACGTCATGCACCAGGGACGCAATCGCGCCGACCGCAAACTTCCACTGAAAGCGGAAAGCCAGGTAAATCATGATGCCGCCCAACGCCATGAGCATGCCAAGGCCGCCCTGGTCGCGCAGCTCTTCACCCACCTGCGGCCCTACGAACTCGACGCGCTTGATCACCGCCGGGTTGGTGTTATCCGCCTGCCCCAGAGCCTCTGCAACGCGATTACCCAGCAAAGGGTCATCGCCCGGCATACGCACCAACAGATCGGTAGTCGCACCAAAGCTTTGCACCACGGCGTCCTCGAAACCGGCCGAAGCCAGCTCCGAACGCACCTTGGTCAGGTCAGCGGGCTTCTCGTAGGTCAGCTCGATGAGCGTACCGCCGGTGAAGTCCAGACCGTAGTTCATGCCCTTGTGGAACATGCTGAACAAGGCCAGCACGGTAAGCAGTACAGTGACGCCGAACGCAACGTTGCGAACGCCCATGAAGTTGATTGTACGTAACATGGCAGCCCCTTAAATCCACAACTTCTTGAAGTCCCGACCGCCGTAGATCAGGTTGACCATTGCGCGGGTCACCATGATGGCCGTGAACATCGAGGTAAAGATCCCGAGGGACATGGTCACCGCAAAGCCTTTAACCGGCCCGGTACCCATGGCAAAGAGAATCCCGCCGACCAACAGTGTTGTCAGGTTGGAGTCGACAATCGCCGTAAACGCACGACTGAAGCCTTCATTGATGGCTCGCTGAACCGACATGCCCGCGGCAATTTCCTCACGAATACGCGAGAAGATCAGCACGTTGGCATCGACCGCCATACCCATCGTCAATACGATACCGGCAATACCCGGCAAGGTCAGGGTCGCGCCCAGCAACGACATCAGCGCCAGCAGCAGCACCATGTTCACCGCCAGGGCCACCGTCGCGATCACACCGAAGAAGCGGTAGATGGCGATAATGAACAGCGACACGAACAGCATGCCCCACAGCGAAGCATCGATACCCTTGACGATGTTGTCAGCGCCCAGGCTAGGACCAATGGTGCGCTCTTCAGCAAAGTACATCGGCGCTGCCAGACCACCGGCACGCAACAGCAGAGCCAGCTCGGAAGCCTCGCCCTGACCGTTCAGGCCTGTAATACGGAACTGGCTGCCCAGCGGCGACTGGATGGTCGCCAGGCTGATGATTTTTTTCTCTTCCTTGAAGGCCTGGACCGGCACTTCTTTTTCGACACCGTTGACCACTTGCTTGGTGTAGGACGTCACCGGCTTCTGCTCGATGAAGATCACCGCCATGCTGCGGCCGACATTGCTGCGGGTCGAACGGCTCATCAACTCACCACCGTGACCATCAAGCTTGATGTTCACCTGTGGACGGCCCTGCTCGTCAAAACCTGCCTGAGCGTCTGTCACCTGATCACCCGTGATGATCAGACCACGCTCGATTTGTGCAGTAGGACGATTGCCTTCGCGGAACTCGAACGTTTCAGAAGTCGCTTTCGAAGCGCCCGGCTCTGCTGCCAGACGGAACTCAAGGTTGGCCGTCTTGCCCAGAATACGCTTGGCTTCGGCGGTGTCTTGTACGCCTGGCAGTTCAACCACGATGCGGTTGGCACCCTGACGCTGAACCAATGGCTCGGCAACACCCAATTCGTTGACCCGGTTACGGACCGTTGTCAGGTTTTGCTTGATGGAGTATTCACGGATTTCCGCCAGCTTGGCCGGGGTCATCGCCAGACGCAGAACCGGCTGACCATTAAGATCGGCGGCCGTTACGTCGAAGTCATTGAAGTTCTTGCGAATCAGGCTACGCGCTTGCTCACGGACTGCTTCATCAGCAAAGCCCAGTTGAATGGAGCCATTGAGCTGCGGCAGGCTGCGATAACGCACCTTGTCTTTACGCAACAGGCTCTTGACGTCGCTCTCGTAGACTTTCATGCGCGCGTCAACGGCCTTGTCCATGTCCACTTCCAACAGGAAGTGCACACCACCCGACAAGTCCAGACCCAATTTCATTGGGTGAGCACCCAGGCTACGCAACCATTGAGGCGTGGTCTGTGCCAGGTTGAGCGCAACGACGTAGTCATCACCCAAAGCCTTGCGCACCACATCCTTGGCCGGAAGCTGATCGTCCTTGCTGACCAGACGCAGCAGGCCGCCCTTGCCGTTGTCGGCCAGGGTAGCGCCTTTTACGACAATGCCCGCATCAGCCAGCGCCTTGCTTGCACGCTCCAGATCAGCTTGAGTGACCTGCAGAGCCGTGCTCGCGCCCGACACCTGAATGGCCGGGTCATCAGGGTACAGATTGGGAGCAGAATAAATAAAACCGATCGCCAGCACGGCCAGGATCAGAATGTATTTCCACAGAGGGTATTTGTTCAGCATCAATCACGCCGCCCGCTTAAAACGCGGGGCGCCTTGCGCGCCCCGTCGATTGTTAAAATTTGAAACTTTAGATCGCTTTCAGCGTGCCCTTGGGCAACGTGGCTGCAACAGAGCCTTTCTGAATTTTCAGCTCGACAGTGTCAGACACTTCGATCACAACAAAAGCATCGGATACTTTGGTGATCTTGCCGGCGATACCGCCAGTCGTTACAACTTCGTCACCTTTTTGCAGGTTACCCAATAGGGCTTTCTGCTCTTTGGCGCGCTTGGCCTGTGGACGCCAGATCATCAGGTAGAAGATGACCAGGAAGCCGACCAGGAAAATCCATTCAAAACCACCGCCCATAGGGCCAGCAGCGGCAGGTGCAGCAGCGTCCGCGAAAGCGGAAGAGATGAAAAAGCTCATTAAGCACTCCAGTTGCAAAGTTGTTTCTTAAAGGTCCGAAACTCAGTCCAAAGGCGGCACAGGCAGCCCGCGCTTGGCATAGAAGGCATCGACAAAGGTCGCCAATGTACCCTGTTGAATAGACTCGCGCAAACCAGCCATGAGCACCTGATAGTGCCGCAAATTGTGGATGGTATTGAGCATGCTGCCCAACATTTCGCCGCACTTGTCCAGATGATGCAGATAAGCACGCGAGAAGTTCTGGCAGGTGTAACAGTCACAGGTCGGATCCAGCGGCGAATCATCATGGCGATGGAACGCATTGCGGATCTTCAATACACCGGTATCAATAAACAGATGCCCATTGCGGGCATTACGGGTTGGCATCACGCAATCGAACATGTCCACACCGCGGCGCACACCCTCAACCAGATCTTCTGGCTTGCCAACCCCCATAAGGTAACGAGGTTTGTCAGCAGGCATCATCCCCGGCAGGTAATCCAGCACCTTGATCATTTCGTGCTTGGGCTCGCCCACCGACAAACCGCCAATGGCCAGGCCATCAAAGCCGATCTTGTTCAGACCTTCGAGCGAGCGCTCACGCAGGTTCTGGTGCATGCCGCCCTGAACGATGCCAAACAGAGCCGCCGTGTTATCCCCATGAGCGTTCTTGGAGCGCTGCGCCCAGCGCAACGACAGCTCCATGGACACCCGCGCCACATCTTCATCGGCCGGGTACGGCGTGCACTCGTCAAAAATCATCACGACATCGGAGCCCAGGTCACGCTGAACCTGCATAGACTCTTCCGGGCCCATGAACACCTTGGCGCCATCGACCGGCGAAGCGAAGGTCACGCCCTCCTCCTTGATCTTGCGCATGGCGCCCAGGCTGAACACCTGGAAACCACCGGAATCGGTCAGGATCGGACCCTGCCACTTCATGAAATCATGCAGGTCACCGTGCTTCTTGATGACTTCCGTGCCCGGGCGCAGCCACAGGTGGAAGGTGTTGCCCAGAATCATCTGCGCGCCGATGGCCTCGATATCACGCGGCAACATGCCTTTGACCGTGCCGTAGGTACCGACCGGCATGAACGCTGGGGTTTCAACCACACCACGGGGGAAGGTCAGGCGACCACGACGAGCCTTGCCATCAGTGGCCAGCAGCTCGAAGGACATACGACAATTGCTCATGCTTGATCCTCTGGGGCCGGGGCAGGAGCCGTCGGCGCAGGATTGCGGGTGATGAACATTGCATCACCGTAACTAAAGAAGCGGTACCCATGCTCAACCGCAGCCTTATAGGCCGCCATGGTTTCGGGATAACCGGCGAACGCCGAAACCAGCATCAAGAGCGTGGATTCCGGCAAATGGAAGTTGGTTACCAAAGCATCGACCACATGGAACGGTCGGCCCGGGAAGATAAAGATATCGGTGTCACCACTGAACGGCTTGAGCACACCATCGCGCGCCGCACTCTCCAGCGAACGGACGCTGGTAGTGCCCACGGCAATCACCCGGCCGCCACGTGCACGGCAGGCCGCCACCGCATCGACCACGTCCTGACCCACTTCGAGCCATTCGGTGTGCATATGGTGATCTTCAAGACGCTCAACCCGCACCGGCTGGAACGTACCCGCCCCCACATGCAGCGTCACAAATGCCGTTTCAACGCCCTTGGCAGCGATCGCCTGCATCAGCGGCTCGTCAAAATGCAGCCCCGCCGTCGGTGCTGCCACCGCCCCCAGGCGCTGGGCGTACACCGTTTGATAACGCTCGCGATCCGAACCTTCGTCCGGGCGATCAATGTACGGCGGCAATGGCATATGCCCGACACGGTCCAGCAGGGGCAAAACCTCTTCGGCAAAGCCCAGCTCGAACAACGCATCATGACGTGCCAGCATCTCGGCTTCGCCACCGCCATCAATCAGGATCTTCGACCCTGGTTTTGGCGACTTGCTGGAGCGCACATGCGCCAGTACCCGATGACTGTCGAGCACCCGCTCAACCAAGATTTCCAGCTTGCCGCCCGAAGCCTTTTGGCCGAACAAACGCGCCGGAATCACCCGGGTATTGTTAAACACCATCAAATCGCCCGAGCGTAAATGTTCAAGCAAATCAGTGAATTGACGATGTGCCAGCGCCCCGCTCTCCCCATCGAGGGTCAGCAGGCGACTGTTGCGGCGCTCCGCCAAAGGATGGCGTGCGATGAGTGAATCCGGGAGTTCGAAAGTAAAGTCAGCAACGCGCATGATAGGTTTCGTCTAGCAGGGCCGGGGAGTTTAACGGACTTAGTAAAAATAGACCAATAAGTTGTTGACCGGCCTAAACCTCGTCTCTATACTTCGCCGCCATTGAGCCCTGATGGCGGAATTGGTAGACGCGGCGGATTCAAAATCCGTTTTCGAAAGAAGTGGGAGTTCGATTCTCCCTCGGGGCACCATTTGCAGTACATAGACGACTACCAACGTCTACGTAACACCCCTAGAGCCCGCTAACTGCGGGCTTTTTGGTCTCTGGGGTTCCACCCCCATCTCTTGCAAGCCAGCCTCTTTTTGGTACATTTTCTGTACATATTCCAGTTCGAGAACCGGAGGTGTACAGCGATGCCATTGACCGTCTTGCAAATCAAAGCGTCCAAGCCTGCCGACAGACCGTTCACGTTGAGTGATAGTTCGGGTCTTGCCTTGCTGGTGAAACCCAACGGCAGCAAGTATTGGCACTTCCGGTACACCTATCAGGGGCGGGCGGCGCGCATGTCACTGGGCGTGTATCCGCATATCTCCTTGCAGGAAGCCCGTGAACGAGCTGCAGAATGCCGCAACCTACTCAAGCAAGGCACCAACCCCGGCGCCAAACGCCGCGATGACAAACTGCGACAGCAGGAGGCCGGGCTCAACACCTTCAGGCGAGCCGCGGAGTACTGGTACCAATTCAAATCGGACTCCGGCCGCAGCAGCGCGACGCTGAAGAAGATCCGCGACTATCTCGATAAGGATCTACTGCCCGCTCTCGGCGAGAAGCAACTGGAGCTCATCACGCGAAGCGACTGCGCAAAACTGCAGGCCTGCATCGAAAAACGAGGCGCCTTCAATGTTGCGGACAAGACCCGGACCTGGCTGAAACAGATTTTCAGTCAAGCCATTGCACGCGGCCTGTGCGAACACAATCCAGCCTCCGAACTCCATGCCATTGCGATAGCCCCACCGCCCACTCAACACTACCCACATCTGCACGAACACGAACTACCTGAGTTTCTCCGGGCCTTAAGCAAGACCACCAGCCGGCTACCAGCGAGGATTGCATCATGGATGACAATTCTGACGGCGAGCCGCCCCGGCATGGTTCGCTACGCAAAATGGGAGGAAATCGATTTTGAGGAAGGGATATGGACCATCCCGGCCGCCCGCATGAAGATGCGCAGAGACTACGTCAGCCCTCTACCTCATCAATTGATCGCCATGCTTACCAAACTGAACCAAAGCACTGGCCGCAGTCGGTATCTATTCCCAGGCAATGGTGAAAAGCAGCCAGTCATCAGTGAAAACACGATCAACCTGGTGTTCGCCAAGATCGGCTATAAAGGACGACTCGTCAGCCATGGCACTCGTCATACCGCAAGCACGCTGCTGCGCGAACATGGCTGGCTGAAGGACCATGTCGAAAGCCAGCTGGCTCACGTCGAGGGCGGCATCTCTGGCGAGTACAATCAAGCCCTATACCTGCCGCAACGTCGGATCATGATGCAGTGGTATGCAGACTATCTCGACGCCCTCAAAGAAGGCATTACAGCCAACCTTCGCGATCAATTTGATACTCGCGTTAATCAGTTCCTCGCACGCCCTCCTGCACCGCCTCTAACAGCATCCCATGCACACAAAGATGATCACCTCCAAAAGTTGCCTATCGAGACAGACTCAACGGCGACTCAGTGATCACGTGACGCCTCACCAATTCGACCCGGTCGACGACAACATCATCGCCTTGCAAAACTACCGAGGCGCATTCCAACACTGGTAAGTCGGTGAGATCTCACAGCCCAGCCTTCCACGCGGGTCCATCCAAACAGGGCTGCAAAGCCGCCCTGCTTGGATGGACCTCACTTAAAAAATCTAAAGCCCATACAGCTATCTGTGGAAAACCACTAATTTCCACCGGTGGATAATTTCATCCACCGCCGCAGAACTCCGGAAAATTCGAGCCTTGACCTGAATTATCGACAGGCGTAGAAAAGATCGGGCAAAGCGCTGTCGTTGACAGCAACCCAGGTAGCCAGAACCTTTAAGGCTACGCCACACCGTGGTGGTTCTCCCAAAGTGCGATTAGCGTCCGGCGGTTCGCACGGTCACAGCGATGTGATGGATGCCTACTTTTACCAGCGTGCCCACTGCGGCAACTCATTCCCTTTCATAGCTGCCCTGCAGCAACCTATCCGCTTGGCCATTTCATTGCGCCAACCTGCGCCCGTCTCTTTCTTCCGGAAAGAGACGGGCGCTCCTACCGCTGCGGCAACCCAACTCGTACAAGGCTTTGCGGCATTCCCCCTCGTGACAATCGGCGTGACAAACACCGAAGTCACCAGCAACAGCGATGCAGATGATGGTGCCGCAGCCCACGGGATGGACTGCACCTGACTGACAGTCAGGCATGCCCCGGTCATCGCTTCACTGCCTTCACCTGACTCAGGATCTCGCGGCACTGGTCTCGTCAGCCAGTGCAGCCTCCACCCGCCCACCGGTAACGGTGTTCAGGAGGCCAGATCATGAGATGCCCAAGCTCCCGGTCGTAAAGAGCCGCCAGTCCCGCGCTAGTGGACAACCCTCACAGGTCGCAGGGGCCTTGATCCCTGATAACACTCAACATTCTTGGCGGGATGACGTGGGGAAAAGCTTCAACGTTTTGACTTCGAGAGGAGTTTGATCATGGCGTTGGTCGGTAAACGGGACGAGCGCAATTTTGGCTATGGCCGGCAATTGAGCTACGCCGGGCCGCAGGCGTTGAAAGACATGTTCGGCGGTGGGCATTACGGCACGGTCAAGGCGCACAGTGATCGCTGGCAGGCGTTTGTACGCTGGTGTCGGTCGGAGGATGGACCAGGGTTTAACGATGCGCGACAAATTGATCGGCAGACCTTGCTGGACTACGCCGGGTATCTGCGCCAGCAAGTTGAACAAGGTGAGCTCGCTATCGCGACTGCGCAAAACCGATTATCCAGTGCGAATCGGACCATGGCCGCGCTGCGAGGTGATCAGTATGTGAAGGTGTCGAGTCCGAGCAAGGCTTTAGGACTGCAGCGCACAACTGTCCGCACAGCAGCCCCGCAAGGCCAGGATCGTGAACAGGTGAAGCGGATCGTCGAGGCGCTCTGCGAATACCAACTGCCGCGCGCGGCTGCCATCGTGCAGCTGGCACGAGCCACAGGCATGCGCTTACGCGAGGCGATTTTGGCCGACCTTCCGCGCTTGAAGCATGAGGTCGAACAATACGGCAAGATCAACATCCAGGACGGTACCAAAGGTGGCCGTTCAGGCGCGTCAGCACCTCGCTGGATCAGGGAGGATGATCATATTCGTGACGCACTGAGGTTTGCCGAAAAGGTCTCGCCCGACGATAGCCGCAACCTGCTTGCACCGAACGAACGCTACCTCGATTTCTTGCAGGGAATCGTCGGCCCCGCACGGGACATCCTCCATAAGAACAACCTCAAAGGCTTCCATGAATTGCGGGCAGCCTATGCATGCGAACGTTACGAGCAAATCACCCATCATCCCGCGCCTATCAACGGTGGCCATTGCTATCAGCTCAACCGACACCTCGATCAGGAGGCCCGAGTACAAATCAGCTATGAGCTGGGGCACGGCCGTATCGGCGTGGTATCGGCTTACATTGGTGGTCGAGCATGAACACGGCATTCGATATGGAGCTGTTCCTGGCGGGCGTCTTGACCGGGTCACACACCACACGCCAACGCCACCTGCGTCAGGCGAAGACTATCCAAACAGCGATCGCTGAGCGCTGGCAATGCGACAATCCATGGACTTGGCAGAGAAAACACCTTGCATGGTTTTTGAATCACCATCTAAACCAGCGCACTGAATCGACGCGCTATTACTATTTGCTGACCATGCAATTACTCACTCATCGTCTAGGAAAATCCTGGCAGTTCACCCACTAAGCGAAGGTCAGAAAACGGCTGATTCTGTTGAAAAAGTAGCTCCCCTGTCTGGCCTGCGGCAAAATTGCTTCATTGGCCGGCGGGGGATCACACAGCATGATGGGACAATTATCGAGTGGGCAGGAGCGACTGTTTTACTCGTTCAACCTTGAAGATCACATCCCAGCCAATCACCTTCTGCGCAGCATTGATCGGTGTCTCGATCTGAGCGATTTGCGCCATCACCTCGCCGACTTCTACAGCCCGATTGGGCGCCCGTCGATTGATCCCGAATTGATGATCCGCATGTTGATCGTGGGCTATTGCTACGGCATTCGCTCAGAGCGGCGGTTGTGCGAAGAGGCCCATTTGAACTTGGCGTATCGCTGGTTCTGCCGATTGAGCCTTGAAGATGAAGTCCCCAATCACTCGACCTTTTCCAAAAACCGACACGGCCGTTTTCGGGACAGCGATCTCTTTCGCTGGCTGTTCAATGAAGTGCTGCGTCGTTGCATGGACGCAGGCTTGGTCAAAGGTGAAGGCTTCGCCGTGGACGCCAGCATCATCAAAGCTGATGCCAGCCGGCAGCGCGGTGTACCGGGTGATGAACCGGTCAACTGGAGCGATCCGGCCCTGAGCACCCGCGCCGTGCGTGAGTATCTTGAGGCACTCGATGATGAGGCTCTGGCCGAAACGCTACCGAAGCGCCTATCGCTGACTGATCCTCAAGCCCGTTGGGCCGCAGCTCCAGGTGGCCCAGCATTCTACGCTTACTCTACTTATCTGATCGATACCGAGCACGGCGTGATCATGGATGTGGAACCCACACCGGCTCATCGAACCGCAGAAGTCGAGAGCACCAAGACGATGATCGATCGCATTGAAACGCAGTTCCACGCAAGCCGGAATGCCTCATTGGCGACACCGCTTACCGAGACCGCGCTGGCCCGAGTGATCGCCGAACTGTGCCTATCTCTTTGCCAATCGCCGCGCCAACCGGATGAAAGTACTGGTGCATGACGGCGTGGGAATCTGGGTTGCAGCGCGACGATTAAATCAAAGCAAGTTTACTGGCACGGTATCCGTCATGGATCGGAAATCGAACTCGATAACGAGCAACTTCAAGCATCGGTACTAGGTTTGCCTTGGCAGCGGGTCGGCGCGAGCGGCTCGATCACACTGCTTTAGCACCTGCGACTCGCCTATCGGTTTATCGCCGCTGAACGCCTGCTCTGGCACAATCAACGGCATGACTTCCTCGCCCAACCTCGACCAGATGACACCGGAACAGCTGCGCGCTTTGGCGGTACAGGCCATGCAGCTGTTGTCCCAGGTCAACCCGATGGGTCAGAAGATACATCGCCTCGAAACGGTCAACGAGCACCATGCTCATTAGATCGCCATCCGCAAATGGCACAAGTTTGCCAAGCGCAGCGAGCAGCTGAGTCCCGACCAAGACAGCTTGCTCGATGACCTGCTCGAGACTGATATCGCGGCCATCGAAGCCGAGTTGAAGGCGGTCAATACGCCACCGGTACCGGCCGAGCCACGTCAGAAACCCAAGCATGCGCCGCTGCCGTCGCAGTTTCCACGCATCATGATCCGTCACGAACAAGAAACCACCCAATCCGCTTGCGGCTGCCACTTCAGCGCATCGGCGAGGACATCAGCGAGAAGCTCGATTACACACCGGGCGTGTACACAGTCGAGCAAAATGTGCGTGGAAATTGGGCCTGCCGCCAGTGCGAAACGCGTCGTACCAAATGTCATGGCACATCCAGCATCGAGTAGGAGGCGGATTTACATCCGCCGTCCTCTCACACCACCGTACGTACGGATCCGTATACGGCGGTTCAAGCTATGCGGCTAAGCCGGTTTATCGTATCCAGTACCGAGACCAACCCAAGTTGATCCCATAGCTTCTTCGGCAGCGCCTGATTCATATGAGATGCTCCCGAGCTCCACCATGGGCCTCGGCCATTGAAGGCTGATTTGCAGGCGCGAGCTTCGCTAAGCCCCAGGCGCATCAAGTTGCGTGCCCTCGTTGAGGGCCGCTTCCATTGACGCCAGACGACGCAGCGAAGTTTGCGCCGCACCCAGCCGTCAATTTCCTCAAGTGGCCGTTTGCTCTGACTGAGCTTGAAGTAGCCTGCCCACCCGCGCAGCACAGGGTTTATCCGCTCGATGACATTCGCCATCTTGTGGCCCCGCGCCCCGCGCAGCAGGTCTCTTAACCGGTCGCGCAAGCGACCCAGGCTCATCCTCGCCACTCTCAGTCTCGGTTGCTGATGCCAGCTCATCCCATACCCTAGGTAGTCGCAGACCCAAGGCCGTGTTACGTGGCTCTTTCCCCGGTTCAGCGTCAGCTTCAGGCGCCGATTCAGGAAACCCTCAACGCCGGCCATCACCCGCGTGCCAGCTCGCTGACTGCGCACATAGATGTTCGCGTCGTCGGCATAACGCACGAAGCGATGGCCTCGCCGTTCCAGTTCGCGGTCGAGTTCGTTGAGCAGGATGTTCGACAACAATGGCGAGAGCGGGCCGCCTTGCGGCGTCCCTTCCTGCCGTCGACTGACGAGTCCGCCCGACATCACTCCCGCTTCGAGGTAACGACGGATCAGCGTGAGTACACGCCTGTCTTCGATTTGACGCGCCACTAAGGCCATCAGGACGTCGTGGTTGACCCGATCACAGAACTTCTCCAAATCGAGTTCCACGCACCAACGGTGACCCGCTGCCACATGGCTGCGAGCCGTTTCGATCGCTTGGTGAGCGCTTCTGCCCGGACGAAAGCCGTAGCTGTAATCCGAGAACAAGGGGTCGAAGATCGGCGTGAGCTGTTGCAGCAACGCCTGCTGGATCAGGCGATCCACGACACTGGGGATGCCCAATTGCCGTGTTCCACCTTTGGGTTTGGGGATGTCCACGGCGCGCACACCCTGCGGGTGATACTCGCCAGCCAGCAGCCTCACCTTGAGGATCGGCCAATACTGTTTCACGTGGTCCGCCAAGTCGTCGACCGTCATGCCATCAGCACCCGGTGCGCCCTTGTTGCTGACCACGCGTTGATACGCACGCCGCAGGTTGGCAGGTGCAAGCACTCGCTCCATCAGCGCGTCCGGCTCCGCGTTCGTCCACGCCATAGACGCCGCTGATACCTGTGCACTGCCAGCCGTCATCCTCGGATACTGTCCGGGACTCGGAGTAACAGTCTTCTCTTGGTGAAATGTCTGCATTTCGGTATTCAACGAGACTCTGACGCCTACTGGCGGCATAACTTGTTCGGCCCTTGGTGGCGCGGTTAACCGCCACTTACTACGGCTTCGGCTGACTTCTGTACGCTCATCCCATCGCCTTTCGACGTTCGGTAGCACAGTGGCAAGCGCACAGATCTCCCAGGGTAATTCGCGCGACCTTCCTGCTTATGCCTGTCGGATATACGTCACAGCGTTCCGTGCAAGTATTGGGCTTCGACGATTATGGCCGCCTTACCCCACTGCGCCGCCTCATCCGCTTCCTGTTCGTCAGGCCAGCATTTTGCCTCGGGCTTCCTTCAGATTCGCAGTCACCCGCGACACCCTTGCCTTTGGCTAACACTTCCCCTTGCCGGGTGTGTAGAGGACTTTCACCTCCAAGTCACCAGCGTGGCCACCACAGCCAAACTGGTTGCGCTTCGCGCAACGCGCCATGCCTGGCGCACCATAAAAAAAGCGCCCTGCATGAGGGCGCTAAATGTTCACCTTAACCAAAGGAGGGAACGTAAGGTGAATTTGGGAGAACCATTGACAGCACTAGATCGTTAACTCTTCGGTGCGTCGTTTACATCCAAAGTGGAGTGATGCACCGGAATACGGGCACCCGCTTTTCTCAAGATCACATAGAACACAGGTGTGAGGAACAGGCCGAAAATCGTTACCCCGAGCATCCCTGAGAATACGGTTACGCCGGTGACTTGCCGAATTTCGCTGCCTGCGCCGGTGCTGACGAGCAGCGGTACGGCGCCAGCGATGAAGGCCGCCGAGGTCATGATGATAGGCCGGAGGCGTAACCGGCTCGCTTCCAGCGCAGCGGCTACAGTATTTTTGCCGGCCATTTCAAGTTCGCGTGCAAACTCCACGATCAGGATCGCGTTTTTACATGCCAGCCCCATCAGCACGACCAGGCCAACTTGAACGAATACATTGTTATCTCCATCCACGATCCATACGCCGGTCAATGCCGCGAAGACACAGACAGGCACGATCAACATCACAGCGAACGGCAATAACCAACTCTCATACAGCGCGGCGAGCACCAAGAACACCAACAAGACGGCGACCGAGAACACGATAAGGGAAGTGCTACCTTGGATCGTCTGCTGATAACTCAGATCGGTCCACTCCAACTCAATACCCTTTGGAAGAGAGCGTGCAGCAACCTCCTCTACCACTTTGATTACCTCTGCCGAGGAAAGCATCGAAGGATCTGCGTCGCCGATGATGTCCGCCGCCGGGTAGCCGTTGTAACGCATCGCTGGGTCTGGGCCAAAGGTCGGGGTAATTTCCACGAAAGCTCCCAGCGGCACCATTTCGCCTTGGGCATTCTTGACTCGCAGGGTTTTGATATCCTCTGGCGTCTGCCTATGGTTCGTCTCGGCTTGAGCCACAACACGGTATACCCGTCCGAACATTGTGAAGTCATTGATGTACACCGATCCTAGGTATATCTGCATGGATTCGAAGATGCTGGACATCTCCACGCCCTGCGCATGCGCTTTCATTCGATCGATCTTCACCTGCAGTTGAGGGAGGTTGGACTGGTATGAAGTGACGGGCCAAGTCATTCCCGGAACCGCCGAAAGATCCGCTTGGAACTTCTCTACCGCTTGCTGCAGCGCCGCGTAGCCTAACCCGCCTCGATCTTTGAGGTAGAGCGAATAACCAGAACCGTTACCAAAGCCCTGAATAGGCGGGGGCAGCAGTGCATAGGCCAGACCATCAGTGATGGTTGCGAGTTTGCTATTCAGCTCTTTGTTGATCGCCTCGGCAGTACGTTTACGTTCTTCAAAAGGCTTCAAAATGATGTAGGAGGTGACAAGGTTGGACGTATTGGTATTTTGCAGGGCATTGAAGCCAATATAGGAGCTCGCTACATCGATGCCCTCTACCGTTTCGGCGATTTCGGAGATCTGCCGCGCTACTTCTTCCGATCTCCCAAGCGAGGCTCCGCCTGGTAGGTTTGCCCCGGCGAAGAGATAAAGCTTGTCTTGGTTGGGAATGAAGCCAGCTGGAATTGCATTAAATAGTACCCCCGTCGCCACCAGCATTCCGATATATACGAACAGTACCGAGCCACGCCGCGGTAGAAGTCTTGCGATAACACCCTCATACCTGATCGAACTCCGGTAGAAGAAGCGGTTGAATGGGCGAAGCACCCAGCCCAGCGCATAATCCATGGCGCTGGTCAACCGGTCCTTAGGCGCTTGGTGTGGTTTGAGCAAAATCGCAGCCAAAGCAGGAGACAGCGTGAGGGAGTTGATCGTGGAGATAACCGTGGAGATTGTGATTGTGACAGCAAACTGTTTGTAAAAACTTCCCGTCACCCCACTCATAAAGGCCATGGGAACAAACACAGCACATAGCACGATGCCAATAGCAATAATGGGCCCAGAAACCTCTCTCATGGCTCGGTGGGCCGCTTCACGGGGGCCCAACCCCAACTCCATATTCCGCTCGACGTTCTCCACAACGACAATGGCGTCATCGACCACGATGCCGATAGCCAGCACCATGCCAAATAACGTGAGGGTGTTGATTGAATAACCCAGCAGATAAAGGAACGCGAAAGTACCCACGATCGACACGGGTACTGCAACCAATGGAATGATCGACGCACGCCATGTTTGCAGGAAGACCACCACCACAAGAACGATGAGTATCAATGCTTCGATCAGGGTATGTTCAACCGCAGAAATGGATTTTCGGACGAAAACCGTAGGATCCCAGACACTCTTGTATTCAATAGCGCCGGGGAAGTCTTCAGACAGCTTGTCCAGCTTGCTATAGACCTCTTCTGCCACACCTAGGGCATTTGCCCCGGGAGTGAGGAAAATGCCGAAGGACACTTCTGTCTTGTCGCCGCGCAGTACCCGCATCGTGTAATCCCCAGCGCCGAGCTCCACCGTAGCGACGTCTGAAAGCTTGATGAGCTGGCCGTCTCGACCCGCTTTAAGCACGATGTTTCCAAACTCTTCAGAGCTTGTTAAGCGTCCTTGCACGTTGACAGAGACAAGAAAATCGACGGCACCGGGCGATGGTTCAGAGCCAAGCTGTCCAGCCGAGACCTGCACATTCTGCTGGCGAACTGCAGCGATCGCTTCCTGTGCAGTGATACCAACAGTCGACAGCTTATTGGGATCAAGCCAGACACGCATCGCATAATCGCCGGCACCATACAACAAGACGTCACCAATGCCCGAAATTCGCGTCAGCTCATCCTTGATGTGCAAGCGGAGATAATTGCGCAGGTAGAGCGTGTCGTATTTCGGATCCGCAGAGAAGAAGCTCACATACATCAAAGGAGTCGGCGATTGCTTCTGTGTCGTCACTCCATATTGGCGGACGGCCTCTGGCAACCTTGATAGGGCCTGACTCACACGGTTTTGGACGCGTACTGCAGCTTCGTCAGGGTTCACCTTGGAGTTGAAGGTTACTGTAATCTGAAGGCTGCCATCAGAGCTGGCTACAGACTTCATGTACAGCATGTCCTCAACACCATTGATATTCTCTTCGAGAGGAATGGCTACGGATTCGGCGATTTCTTTGGGATTAGCGCCTGGGTAGTTGGCTTTTACGACTACCGTAGGAGGCACGACCTCAGGATATTCCCCTGTCGGTAACAGCGGTATTGCTATCAAGCCCGCCAACGAAATGATTACAGATAGAACGACCGCGAACGTGGGCCGGTCGATAAAAAATTTGGAAAAATCCATAATAAACCTTTAACGCCAGCCGGAACCTAGAGAGGAGGTCTGAAGGGCTGCGCTCTTTTCAGTATTTACATATTTCGGAATCACAACGTCGCCCGAGGTTAAAATATGCTGATGACCTGAAGTCACAACAACTTCGCCCCCACTCAGACCGCTAACCACAACCCTTAAACCATCATGAGATTTACCCACTTGAATATCGCGACGTTCAGCAATGCTTTCACCATTTACCACATAGACAAACTTCTTGTCTTGATCTGTAATAATTGACTGTTCGTTGATCAGGACGGTTTCCTTCTCTTCAGAAACAGCGAGTTTGACTTTAGCGTACAAGCCGGGAGTGAACAGTCGCTTAGCGTTATTTAACTTAATCCTCGCGCGAATTGTCCCTGTAGAGGAATTAACCTCGTTATCAACAAAATCTATTTTGCCCAAGTAAGGATAGGTAGAATCAGACGCCAACCCTACCGCCGCTATGAAATCACGATCTTCACCACCCGACGATTTATGTCTCAAGTAGCTTTTCTCGTCAGGGTCAAAGTAAACATATACCGGACTCTGAGACACTACTGTTGTGAGGACGCTCTGGTCAGACACAGCTAAATTCCCTACCGTCTGCTGAGCCCGGCTGGTTCGACCATTGATAGGCGAACGAATTTTGGTAAATTCCAAGTTGAGCTCTGCAACTTTAAGTTGAGCCTGTGTTGAAGCAAGCTCTGCCATTGACTGCCGATAACTTCTGCGAGCTTCGTCAGCGTCTTTTTGGGAAATCGCTCTAAAGGGGAGCAACTTCTCAGTGCGCTGGGCGTGTTCCTTGGTGTATTCAACATTTGCCTTAGCTCGGTCACGTTCGGCATTGGCACTCTCGAGCGCAGCCTGGTAAGGGCGTGGATCGATCTCGAAGAGCAAATCACCTTTTTTTACTTCAGCGCCCTCTTGGTAAGCGACGCTTTTAATATAGCCGCTCACGCGAGGCCTTATCGATACTGACTCCAACGCTGCAACGCGGCCATTGTAGTCTTCCCAGTCGGAAGTCTTGGACACCACCGCGCGCGCCACATTGACGACAGGAGCGGTAATCTCTTCAGTCTCATCCTGCTGGTGATCGCATGCGGCCAAGAGCATAGAGGTCAGCATTACACCACCCGTCCAGAGTACGCGCGAGGGGTTGTTTCGCAATTGAGCTACTCCTGAACTTTTATTTCTCATTGGGCGTTTTTGTTGGGTGACGTCTGCATAACTTGGTTATCTATATCTCCCGGTTGCTTTTCTGATATCACGCCAGCATCTTTCTGCCTGCTGGCTTCTTCTTGATCGACCTTTGCGTTTCTAGACTTCACTTCCTCATGCTGCTGCACCGGTTTCAGGAAACATGACTTGTAAAAGCACTTTCCTTCATGAAAACGCTGAAGTGCTTCAGCGCCGTCGGACGCATAACTCAATGTCGGGAATAGGAAGGTAGTAGCGATGCCTACTGCTTTGACGAAACTACGCATGGTGAGAACCTGGCTAAATAGAAAATGGGGCTTGATCTGCCGGCAATCTTGCCGTCAAAGCGATACTTTATTTGAACGATAAATTTATATAAACTAGCTGGTATCGGTTTAATAATACGGAAACTCGGACAATGGCTCTTGATCGGCTGGAAGCAATGCGGGCATTCTGTCGGATCGTGGAGGTTGGGAGCTTCTCAGCGGCAGCGGAATCGCTCACGGTGGCTAAAACCACAGTTTCAGGGCAGATCCAATCGCTGGAGAGTCATTTAGGCATCAAGCTCCTGCATCGAACGACAAGAAAGGTGTCCCCTACCACAGAGGGTCAGGCCTATTACCTGCGAGCACGCGCACTGCTTGACGACATGGACGACCTAGAGGCGTCCGTGTCGTTAAGTCGTAATATCGTGCGAGGCAGGATCAACGTGGATATGCCACCCGCAGTCGGGCTTTTACTGGTTGTTCCTGCGCTGCGAGACTTCATAGCCCGATACCCTCAAACCCATCTCGACATTGGCTGTAGCGATCGAGTCGTAGACCTCGTCGAAGAAGGCATCGACTGCTCTATCCGAGGCGGAGTCGTTTCAGATCCAAACTTGGTCTGCAAGGTCATTGGACGCGTACAACTTGCACTTTGTGCTTCTCCTGCGTACTTGGCTGGCGCACCGGAGCTCTTGAAACCTGCGGATCTACTTCTCCACCGAAATTTGGGCTACCGATTCACTGCTACTAACCGTAACTTCCTTCCAACAATGCATAGAGGAAAGGAGTCATTCACGCTCGATGTACCCGTGTCGATGTTCTTCAACAACGGCGGGGCATATACCGCTGCCGCCGTATCTGAATTGGGCGTCGCTTTCCTACCCCGTGCCGAAGCTGAATTGTATATCGCGCGAGGATTACTAAAGGAGGTGCTTCCAGATTGGCGACTGGAATCAATCCCGTTGTCTTTGGTGTATCCATACACTCGGCATTTGTCAGCGCGCATTCGAGCATTCACAGACTGGGTCACGGAGTTGATGCAGCGAAACGAGTTGTGGAGGCCCGAGTGACACCGGAAGAGCGAGCTTCTAAGCTCCCCCGCCTAAAGCCTTGTACAGATTTACCTCGCTGGTGTACCGAGAACGGCGTGATCATGGATGTGGAACCCACACCGGCTCATCGAACCGCAGAAGTCGAGAGCACTAAGACGATGATTGATCGGGTCGAAGCGCAGTTCGACATTAAGCCGAAACGCCTGATTGGCGACACCGCTTACGGTACCGCCCCGATGCTGGTTTGAATGGTGGAGGAAAAGAACATCGAGCCAAATGTGTCGGTGTGGGACAAAACCGAACGCAAGATCGACAGTTTTTCGAGCAAAGATTTCCGTTGGAATGAAGAGACTGAGAAACACTGCTGCCCGCTGGCAATGCGTTACGTAGCGAATGGCGAGCCTTCAAGAACGAGCGTCCGCACGTCACCAAAGCCAACACCATCATCTTCCGATCTAGACAGACCGACTGCGTTGCCTTTCCGATGAAATCCAAGTGCTGCCCGAACATTGCGTTCCGCAAGATCGCCCGCAGCGTCCATGAAGCCGCGCGCGATGTGGCTCGGCGAATCGCAGCGACACCTGCGTACGTGCGCTTTTGCTACGAACGTAAGAAGGTCGATATCTGCGACGGCTGGCTAAATTTACATATCAAGGGTCACCTGCCACGGGATAGGTGCGCCTACACTCAGCAAAAAACCTCAAATTATCCCACTAACTGAGCAGCAACGGTCAATGAAGGGCCGAGAAACCACTCAATGTGGTGAGTCGGGTCTTAGGCGATTGTCGTGCCTGAGTTCAAGCGAGCGGAAAATCCGACTTTTTCAACAGAATCGGCTGAAAGCTGACGTTCAAGCCGATCAAGCGTCACCCCACCAAACTTGAGCTATCTTTCCTGCGACTCACCAGCAAAAGGTGATCCCGCAAGTAAGGATGCTTTTATGAATCAATCGCCCCATCGCCTGAACCTGTTCGCACTGACGCTGCTCGGTGCACTGGCAACCACATCCCTGCTGGTGCCACCCAGCTACGCTGGCGAAGCTTCCGTTGCCGGGCCTGTCGCCGGCACCAAGGTCACCGAACCCTATGTGCGCATGATGGCGCGCGAAGCGTATTTCTGGGGTTGGCCGATGGCCAATATTTTCAACCGTCGCCAGGCCTTCAAAGACCTGCCCGAACCGGGCTTGATGGGTGGCATCGTTCCGGTCGCGCCGATCAATCGACTGTCGATGCTCAGTGATTACATTGATCCGGCGGAACGGCTGGTCGCATGCCCGAATCAGGATGTGGTGTACGGCGCGGGCAGCATCGCGCTGGATCTGGAACCGGTCGTGCTGCAAGTGCCGGACTTCGGCAGCCGTTTTTGGGTGTATCAGGTGGTGGATCTACGCTCCGATAGCTTTGCCGAACTCGGCAAGATGTACGGCAGCAAACCCGGCTTCTATCTGCTGGTTGGCCCTGACTGGAATGGCAAGGTGCCTGCGGGCATCACCAAAGTCTTTCGGGCACGTACCAGCACCGGCTTCGTGATTCCCCGAGTGTTCCAGGACGATACCGCAGCCGACCGCACAGCCATTCAAGCGTCGCTGTCGGGCGTGGACATGTACCCGTTGTCGCAATACGACGGCAAGGTCAAACACCGGGACTGGGCGAAACTGCCAAAATTCCCGGCGCAGGCGGCGGGCAGCGGCGAAACCAAATGGGTGATGCCGGAGAAATTCTTCGACGAGTTGCCGGCGCTACTCAAGGACGCCAAACCGTTGCCGGGCGAAGAAGCCCGCTACGCGCAGATGGCCACCCTCGCGGCCATCGCCAAGGCTGATCCGCAACTGAAGGCGGCGATGATCGATGAAGCGAAAAAAGCCGACAGCGAAGTGATCGATCCGCTGTTGCAGCTCCGCAACTATGGCCTGCAACTGCCGGATCACTGGAGCACCATCAGCAACGGTGCAGCGTTTGGCACCGACTACTTCAGCCGTACCGCCGTGGCGCGCTCGAATATTTTCGTCAACCAACAGAAAGAGACCAAATACTTCTATCAGGACTTGGACAAGTCCGGTACGCGTCTCAATGGGCAGAACAGCTACTCCGTGACCTTTGCTAAGGGGCAACTGCCGCCGGTTAAAGGCTTCTGGTCGCTGACCCTGTACAACGAGCAGCACTTCTTTTCCCCGAATGACCTTAAGCGCTATTCGATCGGCACCAAGAACAAATCACTGCAGGCCAATGCCGATGGTTCGTTGACGATTTACGTGCAGAGCGAATCACCGGGCAAGGACAAGGAAAGCAATTGGCTGCCGACGCCCCAAGGTGCTGATTTCTCGCTGTACATCCGCGCCTACTGGCCTGAACCGGCCGCGCTGAATGGCCAGTGGGTGCCCCCAGCCGTACTGAAAACCAATTGACCAGAACGGGACGTTCGCGATGAGCACATTTGCAAAATCACTGACTGCAACGGGCCTGGCCATCTCGATCAGCCTCAGCGCCCAGGCGGCCACGCACTATGAACAGTTGGCCGATCTGCCTTTTGCCGGCGGCTATCCAACACTGGAGGGCGTGGCGCAACTGCAAAACGAATTGCTTTTCCAGCGTGCCGTGCAGTCGTACATCTGGGCACTGCCGGCGTTGAACATGTACGCCATGAAAGAAGGTTCGGAAAAAGCCTTCGGTGCCGGCTACAACGTGCTGCCGATCTGGAAGGACCGCCTCAACGCCAAGACCCGCGTCACCACGCCCAATTCCGACGTGATCTATGCCATGGGCTATCTGGATCTCAAGCAGGACGGCCCGATGGTGATCGAAGTCCCGCCAGGCTTGCAGGGCATTCTCGATGACTTCTTCCAACGGCCGATCTGCTCCGAGGGCCAGATCGAAGGTCGCCAATGGTGTGGTGATGTCGGGCTGCCGGGACCGGACAAAGGCAAGGGTGCCAAGTATCTGGTGCTGCCACCGGACTACAAGGGCGAGGTACCGCCGGGCTACCTGACTTACCGCTCGCGCACTTACGGTGTGTTCGTGTTCTGGCGCGGATTCTTCAAGGACCCGAAACAACTGGAGGCACCGGTCGCAGTCATGGAGCAGACGCGCATCTATCCGCTGGGCAAACAGGCCACGGCCAAAGCGATGGAATTCCCCAACGCCTCGAAAACTCCGGTCAACATGCTCTACCCCTCCGACGGCAGTGCGTTCGACATGCTGTCGCGGTTCATCGATCACGAATACGTTGACCCGCAAGACATGGAAATGCGCGGCATGCTCGCCGCTCTGGGTATCGTTAAAGGCAAACCGTTCAAACCGGAGCCAGCCACCCGCGACCTGCTCGACAAGGCAGCGAAAACCGCCAGCAAGATCGGCCATGCCATTTCCTACACGCCGCAAACCATTGTCGCCAATGGCACCTGGTATCCGGATCGCAAGTGGTTGAACGTATTCCCCGGCAATGCGACGTTCACCGCCGACACCTTCAATTACATCGACCCGCGCACCGGTTTTTTCACCAACGCCTACTCGGCCAGCCCGGGCATGGCGGTGAACATGGAAAACGTCGGTGCCAAGTACCCGGCCACCTTCGTCGATGCCAAAGGCCAATTCCTGTCCGGCAGCAACAGCTACTCGCTGAACCTGCCCAAAGGCATTCCGGCGGCATTGTTCTGGTCGGTGACGGCGTATGACTCGATCACTGCATCAGGCCTGGATAACTGCCAGCCGTTCCCGTCGCTGAACACCATGGACAAGCCCGTCACCAACGCCGACGGCTCGATCGATGTGCATTTCGGCCCGAACTCACCGGGCGCCGGCAAAAACTGGATCAAAACCCTGCCGGGCGAAGGCTACTTCGTGATTCTGCGGTTATATGGCCCGACCAAGGCGTTCTTCGACAAGGCATGGAAACCGGGGGATTTGATCAAGCAATGATCTGAACTGCGTCTGAACGACATGAGTGCATGAATGCATTCATGTCTTCGGCGTTCTTGACCGACAGCTTTGGGTCGACTGCGGCCCTTCGTGACTGGCAGCAATCTACTGTGGATGCACCCTCCTCCCGGCGTCCTTCCGACCATGCGCAACTCCCTACCGAGGTCAGTAATCCCCCTGCTACGCTGAAAATTTCACGGAGGATTGCACAATGCCAAACTCAGACTTACTCCCTTCCCTGCTATTTAAGATCAACGAAAACCAGCTCGCCCTGGAGGCCGCCATCATGGAGCTTTCGAACTGGGTAGATATGCGCGGATCGGCGGACGTCGCCGACAATGTTCGGGGCGCCCTGGACACGATCGATCGAAACGAGGAGTTCATCAAGATAACGCTTGCTGTGCTCATGACGCCCGACTAATCGCGAAAGTTCGCCATGTGTCGGTTCGGCATTTTTTGGCAGACCAGGGAGTCTATCCGTAACCAGTTTCTTGTAGATATTATTCACAGCTCGTCGGAAATTGGATGGAGAAATCCGATCAAGCTTCCATCCACACCAGTCCTTATTGGAGGCAGGTAGGGTGTACACTTCACGGTACAACGTGGAAGTGTACACATGCAAAAAACTATGTTAATTATACAGTTATGCTATTATTCGAGTCTCCCTCGGGCCACCACCCACCATTCCCTACAAGTCTCTAACAGGACTCGCAGCACAGGAAAACCGGCCACCGCGCCGGTTTTTTTGTGCCTGAAATTCGTCTTCTGCCTGCTCGACATGTCGGTTAAGCCCTGCGTGTGGAGCAGTACTCCACGATAAGCCGGGTGACTGCCGCCACGACCAGTTGATCCGCTTCAGGCGAGGCAAATAGCCGAAACTCTGCATCCGGCAACTCCGGCAATCCTTGTTCAGCCCCAAGAGCCACTAATCCTTGCCCCAACTGGCTGAGTGTCATGGGCGCGACTGCGAAGCCTGCAAGCGCCGCCGTTCGCAGCCCGGCGGTGCTGCTGCATAACATCGCAGTGCGCTGGGGGATCCCGGCCTGGGCCAGGCGGCTCAATACCACCTCGCGATAAGGGCATGGTTCGGGGAACAGGGCCAGTGGCAAGGGCGTCGGCAACGGGATGACGGGTTGCGTCGGCCAGGCCCATACCAGCGGTTCTTGCCACAGTACGATGCCCGCGTCGCTGGTTTCGCACAGTGAGCCGATGACCAACTCCAGGTGGCCTTGCTTCATCAGCGCCAGCAACGTACCGGGTATGCCCATTTGCACGTCGATTGCCATTCCTGGGTACTGCGCGGCGAAGTCCTGAAACGCGCGCAGTAACCGGGGTTCGACAAAATCTTCGGACACCCCGATCCGTAGCCGCCCGTGAAACGGCTTACGCGTCAGTTCTGCCCAGGCATCACGGTTCAACGTAAGAATCGTGCGGGCATAAGCGAGCAAGCGCTCGCCATCAGGTGTCAGTTGCCGGGAACGGGTGGTGCGCGTCAATAACGGTTTACCCACCTGCTCTTCCAGTCGCCGCACATGGCCACTGACCGCAGACTGGGTGAGGTGCAGCTTCAGGGCTGCACGGCTGAAGCCTTGTTCATCGACCACAGCGACAAATGTTTTGAGTAGCAGCGTATCGAACATAGTTATATACGTGATCAATTGAGCATTATTTTACGATTTATATTTCAAATATAACTATGTTGCAATGCCTCTCTACCCACCGTTTGAGGCGTGCCATGACTACTCTTCTGCATATCGAATGCTCTCCCCGCAAGCAGCGTTCGGCTTCTCTTGAAGTCGCCCGCAGCTTCATTGCGCGTTATCAGGAACATACTCCGGACGCAGAGATCATCACCCTCGACCTCTGGAACATGGCGCTGCCTGAATTCGACGAGATAGCAATGGAAGCCAAATATGCAGGACTCAATGGCAGCGCCTTGCTGCCTGCGCAACAGGAGGCCTGGAATATCCTGAAGGCGCTGGCTGCGCATTTGCACCGCGCGGATGTGCTGGTGCTGTCCATACCGCTCTGGAATTTCAGCATCCCTTATAAGCTCAAACACTTCATCGACCTGGTGTCGCAAAAGGACATCCTGTTCAGCTTCGATCCGGAACGCGGCCTGGAAGGCATGCTGCACAATAAAATCGCCGTGGTGGCGTACGCCCGAGGCCTGGATTTTTCGCCGCAGTCGATCACGCCGGCGGAGCGTTTCGACTTCCAGAAGCCTTATGTAGAAGCCTGGCTGCAGTTCATCGGCGTGACCGATGTGCATTCGGTGATTGTGGAGAAAACCATCTTGGGTGAAGACGTTGATCGTGGCGCACGCGAGAGGGCAACTGAGCAGGCCGGGCGATTGGCCGATGATATTTGTCGCTGAGGGTCAGAGGGGAAAGTAGCGCAGGCGCCCTTCATACGGCGCTCAGATCCAGCAGCTATGCTGAAGAGCCGGTCCTGGGGTCGCCGCTGAAAATACCTGCTTGTCAGCAGCAGCCGGCCTCGCAGCGACTATTGTTTAATGGCCGATGCAGCATCGTTGAGGCATTTCCAATATGCAGAAACTCTGGAAGCAATATCAGGCTTTGCTGGCGAAGGATCTGAGTACGCAGATTTTCGACAATGTTAAAAACCTGGTGGTGTGTGCGCTTCTTTTTGCGGCGGGTACAGAGGCGCTGAGGGGAACGCATGATCTGTTCCTGGGGATTATGGCTTCCAGCATGGCGGGATGGGGGCTCATCGGAATTTCCAGTGTGCTCTTGGTGCTCAATGTCAGTGACGGGATTCGCCGGCTCGCCGTTCTGCGCTATCACGTGTTTTTCCAGCTTTTGCTGATTGTGGCGTATGTGGTGATTGCTGTGCGCGTGGTTGAAATTGTCTGGAGTTTTCGGTCGAACTGAACAGCGTGGCAGAACGCTCCGGCGGCGCTCGGTCACCTGCAGAATGAGCCCGCAAGCGACAGCTTGCAGCCCTGCCGCTACAATCGCGCCCTCCATGAAAATGACCGTCAAGCCCAAGGTCATTTTTCGTCTGTACCCCCCTGATTATCGCCACTCGGCAAGACAGTAAAGGAACTCGCACCATGGAATTGCCACTGGAGGCAGTCGCTCTTTTTTCTCTCAAGCTGGTCTATGAGACGGAAGGTCAAAGTCCGCTTCTGCGCGACGACCCGGCCATGGATGCGTATCAGCGCGAGGTGTTTGCCTTGCTGGTTCGTAATGGCGATGTCGAGGCGCTGCAGTGCAAAGTGAATGAGTGCCTGGTATTGGCGCTGGACGCTGTCGGTGGCGCGGAGTCAGTCATGGGCCGTGAGCTGCAGAAGCTGGCCGACGACTTCAGGCAGGCCGCCACGATCGAACAATTGCACGCTCCGCTGATCGCGCTGAAGGATTACCTGAAAGCCATCCAGTGATCATTGCCCCTAGAACGTTTCCAGGTAGGCCAGCAAATTGTCGATTTTCTCCTGATCGCTGATCCCCCAGAAAATCATGCGGGTGCCGCTGACAACTTTCTTTGGGGACTCGATGTACGCCGCCAGCTTCTCTCGGGTCCAGACTACGCCGGAGTTTTTCATTGCCTCGGAGTATTGATAGTCGGCGGTCGACCCGGCAGCCCGGCCAATCACGCCATTGAGCTGCGGACCAAACGATCCCCGGGCGTTCTCTCCCACGCTGTGACAGCCGCCGCAGGTCTTGGTGAACAGCTTCGCGCCAGCCTCGGCATCGCCTGCCGCCGCTGCCATGCCGCTGTACAGGCCGGCATTGAGGAGCATGGCGAAGGTCAGTAAGGCGAGGGGTTTCATGGGCAGCTCCACTTCAGGCATTGCACGCGACAAGGATGTTCTGGCTCAGCCGGCGATTATGCCTGCTTGCCGGGTCTTTCCCCAGTCGTGACAGGCATGATGTTCTGACCACGCCCCGCCTCTTCGCAGTCAGTGATTGCAGTAGCCATCATCTCGCCGCTACTATTGAGAACTATTCGCACTCACCTCTGGATTACCGACGGTGCAACCTCTTCCTTCCCGCAAGCTGGGCTTCTTTTTCAGCGATCATCATCGTTGGCTGTTGCAGCATCTTCAGCGACGTCTGCGCAATCATGCAGATGCTGAAGACACCGCTGCGGATACGTTTTGCCAGATGCTCATGGCCAGGGTTGATCCCGACAGCATTGAGCAGCCTCGGGCTTACCTGGCAACCATCGCCCGACGGCTGATATTCGATCGCCATCGACGGCGCAAGCTGGAAACGGCGTATCTGGAACGTCTGGCCTTGCTCCCCGAAGCCGTAGCGCCGTCGCCCGAAGAGCAGTTGCAGTTGATCGAGGCCTTGGTGGCCATTGATCGGGCTATCGACGGTTTGCCCATGGTGGTCAAAGCGACTTTCCTTTACAGCCAGCTGGATGGCCTGAGTTATGTGGCGATTGCGCACAAGCTGGGGCTGTCTGAGCGCACGGTCAGCCGGTACATGAAACAGGCATTGCGTCAGTGCTACCTGAGCGAAGGGGCCCCATGAGCAAGCCGCGCCTGGACCCGATCAGCGAACAGAGCATTGACTGGATGGTGAAGCTGCGCGCCGGCACACCCGATGCGGCGCTGCTGGAGCGCTTCAATGCGTGGCTGGCACAGGACCCGGCACACGCTCAAGCCTGGGCAACACTGCAGGAGCGTCTTGCTGGTTCTTTCAACACCGTGCGCGCGCTGGATAAACGCGTGCCCGGCCAGGCCGGCGAAGCCCGCCAACTATTGCTGCAACCCAACAGCACGCGACGTGATGCGCTGCGTGCAATCACCGGCCTAGGGTTGCTCGGCGGCGGTTTGTGGCTGGGGGCTCGTAGCCCGATGGGCGATTCGCTGTTGGCGGATCTGTCCACTGGCCGTGGTCAGCAGCAAAACTACAGCCTGGCTGACGGCAGTCGCCTGAGCCTGAACGCCAACAGCGCAGTGAGCCTGCACTTTGATGAGCGTCAACGGTTGATCGTGCTGCACCACGGCGAACTGGTGATTCAGGTGGCATCCGATCCCTTGCGTCCGCTGCGGGTACGGACGGCTGAAGGTGAAGTACAGGCGCTCGGTACGCGTTTTCTGGTCTCCCAGCAAACCTCTGCGACAAGAGTCGTGGTGCTTCAGCACAGCGTCCAGGCACGGTTGTTCAATGGCGTCACGCTCGAGCTACAAGAGGGCCAGTCCGCTGAAATGAATGCCACGAGCATCGTTCCTGTCACTGGAGACCAGCGCCGCCGTGCCGACTGGTTGAACGGAAGGCTGAATGTGCTGGACGAGCCACTGCAGCACGTGGTCGATGCCTTGCGGCCTTATTGCCGAGGGTTCGTGCGGGTGGCACCCGAGGTCCGGCAGTTGCGGGTTCAGGGGGTTTTCCCGCTCAACGACCCCGAACGCACCCTCACCGCGCTGGCGGAAACCCTGCCGATTCGCGTGGACCGTTATGGCCCATGGCTAACCTTGATAGGTACGCGATAGTCCAGCGGCGAGACCTGGATCATCTTTTTATGAAAATGAATCTTATTTGTGTCCGGTTTTCATTTCTCAGCCCACCTATCTCCTGAGACTTCCACACGATCAGGAGAATGCTGTGCTCAACCCGTGGCCCTACACCCTATCTGTCGCCGTTGCCCTGGCAACTCTGGCGAGCCCTGCCCCGGTGCAGGCACAAGAACTGAGCTTCAATCTGCCGGCCGGCCCCTTGGGCAACACGCTAAATGCCATCGCCAGCAAGAGCGGCCAGATCGTCTCGCTTGAGCCTGCGCTGGTACAGGGCAAACAGGCGCCAGCAGTGATCGGTCGGATGTCGCCGGAACAGGCAATGAACAGAGCGCTCACGGGCAGTCAGCTGCAGTTGCGAATCACCGGCCAGGGCAACTTCAGCGTCGAACCCGCCGCACAGGACAGCGGAGCGTTGCAATTGGGCGTCACCAGCATTGTCGAGCGCAGCCTCGACCCCACCAGTGAAGGCTCAGGGTCGTATACGCCCAGAACGGTGACCATCGGCAAGGGTGCCCACACCCTCAAGGAAACCCCGCAATCGGTCACCGTCATCACACGCAAAATGCTCGATGACCAGAACCTGAACACCATCGAACAAGTCATGGAGAAAACCCCGGGCATCACGGTCTATGACTCCCCGATGGGGGGCAAGTACTTCTACTCCCGTGGTTTCCGCATGACCGGCCAATATCAATACGACGGTGTACCGCTGGATATCGGCAGCAGCTATGTGCAAGCCGACAGTTTTAGCAGCGATATGGCGATCTATGACCGGGTCGAAGTATTGCGCGGTGCCGCCGGGATGATGAAAGGTGCCGGGGGCACTGCAGGGGCGGTGAACTTCGTGCGCAAACGCGGTGAATACACGCCCCATACCCAACTGTCGTTGTCGGCTGGCACTTGGGACAATTATCGCGGGCAAATAGATACCGGCGGCCCCCTCAACGAGGACGGCACCTTGCGCGGGCGAGCCGTGGTCACTCAGCAAACGCGCCAGTATTTCTATGATATCGGGGATCGCAAAGACCAGATTTACTATGGTGCGCTGGATTATGACCTGAGCCCCGACACCACCGTGGGAGTCGGTATCGCCTATGAAGATGTGGATGCCACGCCCTGCTGGGGCGGGCTGCCGCGCTATGCCGATGGCAGCGACCTGAAACTCAAGCGCTCCACGTGCCTGAACACCGCCTGGAACCAGCAGCGCAGTCAGCGAACCACCTTCTTTGGCGACATGAAGCACACCTTCAATGATGACTGGGCACTCAAGGTCGCCGGGGTTTACTCGAAAAACACCCAGGACATGGAGTATGCCTTCCCCAGCGGGTCGGTACCGGTCGGCAGCACTCAGTCCAGCACCCCGATGATCGGCAGCATCTATGACTACGACCAGACCGACTACGGTTTTGATGCCTATGTAGATGGCAAATTCGACGCCTTTGGCCAACAGCACGAGCTGATCGTCGGCGCCAACGCCAGCCACTCGCGAAAGGATGATTTCTACGCGGTAGCGCTGTTGCCCGACCGCCAGGATGTGTTGAACCCCAACCACCATCTTGCGCAACCGGACGAAAGTTACTACCTGGCCAATGCCTCCCGGGGCGGCCCGGTCGACATGCGGGTCAAGCAATACGGGGCCTACTCCACGGTCCGCCTGAAACTGGCCGACCCGCTGACCTTTGTACTGGGCAGCCGCGTGAGCTGGTACAAATCCGAAAACGAAAGCGTGTCGTACTACCGGGGTGAAGGTACGCCTTTGCGTTCCGAATCGAGAGAAAGTGGGCAAGTCACCCCGTTTGCCGGCATCTTGTTCGACCTTAACGACAACCTGACCACCTATGCCAGCTACACCGACATCTTCACTCCCCAAGGCAATTACAAAACCATTACGGGGGCCACGCTCAAGCCATTGATCGGGCAGAGCTATGAACTAGGGATCAAGGGCGAATGGTTTGACGGCAGGCTGAACAGCGCCTTCAACCTGTTCCGCACCGTACAGAAAGACGCCGCCCAGGATGACCCGGCCTGCCCGGACAGCAGCTGCTCGCAAAACTCTGGCAAAGTCCGCGCCCAAGGTTTCGAAGCCGAAGTCAGCGGCGAAGTCATCGACCGCTTGCAGTTGCTGGCGGGCTATACCTACACCCAGACCAAGGTGCTGGAAGACGCCGATGCCACTCAGGACGGGCTGTCCTATAACTCGTACGTTCCCCGGCACCTGCTGCGGGTCTGGGCCGATTACGCGCTCAGCGGCCCTCTGGAGCGCGTCACTGTCGGCGCCGGCGTCAATGCCCAAAGCCGCAACTACCGGGTTTCCCCCATCAGCGGCAACGACATCAGCCAATCCGGGTATGCCATCTGGAACGGCCGTATCGGCTACCGCATCGACGACACCTGGTCCGTTGCCCTGAATGGCAACAACCTGTTCGACAAGCGTTATTACGCAACCGTCGGCACCGAAGGATTCGGTAACTTCTATGGCGAGCCCCGCAACCTGGTGATGTCGCTCAAGGCAGACTTCTGAGGGCTTGGCTAACAACGCCGGGTTAGTTACCCGGCAAACCCGCCACTCTCCAGGAATGCCCGCTCAGCCTCTGAGGTCTGCCGACCGAGCATTGCGTTGCGGTGAGGAAAGCGTCCAAAGCGTTCAATGATCTCGGCGTGCTCTTTAGCCCATTTGTCGAGCTCGGGGCTCAGCTGTCGATGCAATGCCAGCGACAGCTGCTGATCCGCAGCCTCTTCTGAATGCTCGAACGGCAAATAGCAAAACAGTCGCAACGAGGCGTCGATGTGTTTATCCAGCCCGGCGTCGATCATTTGGCGGGCATACACACGTGCCAGCGGGTCGGTCGCGAACATATGAGCCGTGCCGCGAAAAGCGTTGCGCGGGTATTGATCCAACAGGATGAGCAATGCCAACGCGCCCTCGGCATCGCCGGCCCAGTGTTCCAGCTCACGTCGGGCGGCCTGAAAGTGAGCCGTGAAAAAGGTCTCGCGAAACCGCTTATCGAACGCCTCACTTTTGGCGAACCAGTGCTTGGGACCGGCCTGCGTCCAGAACTCGATCACTGTTTGCGGTGTCAGTGGCTGTTCACTTTTGATCGTGGTCATGCATCACCCCCTCATTAGATAAAAACCCTGGCTACACCTTAGTACGCGGCAGGCTGCAGCAAAGCAGAGCTCTCAACCCAAGATCACAAATGCGATTAAACGCATGTGCGACATGTGCTTTGATCGGGATAGACTTCGGCCCGCTCAAAAACCGGTAAAGACATTGACCGCGCCGTTTCTCGTACAAGGATTGTCATGCTGTGAAACCCAGTCCAACACCTATATACCCGTGCCTGCCTTAGCCTACAAATCGCGCCTGGCCAGAGAGCTGGCCTCGATCTGCTGGACTGCGGTGCCGCCGGATGCGCAAAAGAGTCGCCCGGCAAAGCTGCTTGAGAAGGCACAGGGGGCTTGCCGGCTACCGCACGCCAGCCATCGCGCCCGATGTACTGCCAGTAATAGCGATGGTCAAGGTTCGACCCGCGTAAAAAACAGGGTGCAAAAAAAGCCCCGCGCTTCTTGTCGAAGGCGGGGCTTTTTGGTCTGGCTGTCTTAGTGCGCGTAAGTCAGTAGCAACTCACTCGGCACTTTGAAGTCCAGAGACATCATGACGCTCAGGGCGGTGATGGTGAAGATCGAGAACACGAACAGCTTGCGTGCCCAGACCTTGTCATCCACTGCCTTGTAGCCTGTCCAGGCCATGTACAACCAGTACATGCCCATCGCGGCTGCCACGGCCATGTAGCTCATGCCGGCGTAACCGCCGAGGGTGAGCATCAAGGTCGCAATCAGGAACGCGAGGATGTAGAGCAGGATGTGCTTCTTGGCAACTTTGATCCCGCGCTTCACTGGCAACACCGGAATCGATGCGGCCAGGTAATCGTTGAAGCGGAAGATTGCAATCGCGTAGGAATGCGGCATCTGCCACAGGCTGAACATCACCAACAGGGTCAGTGCGGCCATGTCGAAGCTGTTGCTCACAGCCACGTAGCCGATAACGGGCGGCATCGCACCGGACAGACTGCCAATCAGCGTGCCGTGAACCGACTTGCGCTTGAAGTACAGGCTGTACAAACCGACGTAGATCACGAAGCCAATCGCAGCGAACAAGGCCGCCAGCGGGTTGGCCACGCGATACAGCAGGACAAGACCGGCGACGCCCAGCAAGGTGGCGTAAATCAGTGCCACCTTGAGGGAAATCAGGCCTTGTACCAGCACGCGGTTTTTGGTGCGGTCCATCTTGATGTCGATGTCACGGTCGATGCAGTTGTTGAACACGCAACCGGACGCCACCACCAGCGAAGTGCCGATCACCGCGGCCAGGAACAGGGCAAGGTCAAAATGCCCCTTCGAGGCCAGGAAGAACCCGCCTGCCACAGAAAGCACGTTACCGAAAATGATCCCCGGTTTGGTGATTTGGATAAAGTGCTTAAAGGACATCGGGTCTTACCTCACTTCGCCATCATTTCAGTGTGGATGCTGAACATGATCCACAGGGACAAGCCCACCAGCAGCACAATAACCAGGGCTGCGAATACCAGCGCCGTGACGTTGTTGCGTTGTGCTGGCGAACGGTCCAGGTGCAGGAAGTACACCAGGTGAACAACCACTTGCACGACAGCGAACAACAGCACGATCGCCAGAGTGGTGAGTTTGGGCAGCGATGGGTACATCACCAGCCCGAACGGAATAACGGTCAGGATCACCGACAGGATGAAGCCGATCGCATAGGACTTCACGCTGCCGTGGTTGGCGCCGTCGGAATGTGCGTTAGCCATTACAAAGTCCCCATCAGGTAAACAACGGTGAATACGCAGATCCACACCACGTCCAGGAAGTGCCAGAACAGGCTCAGGCAGCTCAGGCGCGTCTTGTTGGTCGAGGTCAGGCCGTTTTTCTGCACCTGATACATCATGATCGCCATCCAGATCAGACCGCTGGTCACGTGCAGACCGTGGGTACCGACCAGGGTGAAGAAGCCGGACAGGAAGCCCGAACGGCTAGGGCCGTAGCCCTCGGAGATCAACAGGTGGAACTCGTTGATTTCCATGGCGATGAAGCCTGCACCGAGCAGGAACGTCATGGCCAGCCAGAACAGCACCTGCGGCTTCTTGCCCTTGAACAACGCCAGCATGGCGAAGCCGTAGGTGATCGAGCTGAACAGCAGCAGGGCCGTTTCACCCAGCACATAAGGCAGTTCGAAGATGTCGTGGCCCGACGGGCCACCTGCAACGTTGTTCACCAATACCGCGTATACCGCGAAGATCGACGCAAACAAGATGCAGTCGGTCATCAGGTAGAGCCAGAAACCATAAATGGTTGTCTCGCCCGAATCGTGGTGATGATCATCGTGCTCATGGTCATGACCATGAGCGTTTCCAGCATGAGTCGCTAAGTTCGACATGGTTTAAGCCTGTTCCAACTTGGTTTCAACACGAGTAGCCGGGATTGCTTTGGCGGCTACCAGACGCTTGTGCTGCTCGGCCTCGATACGCTCGATGGTCTCGACCGGCACCATGTAGCCCTGGTCGTCACGGGCAGCGTGGGCAACGAAGACCACGACAGTGCCTACCAGACCAACGATCGCCAACCACCAGATGTGCCAGATCATTGCGAAACCGAACACGGTCAGCAACGCACCCATGTACACACCGGTCGCGGTGTTGTTAGGCATGTGAATCGGCGAGTACTTGGCCGGAGCCTGGTACGCAGTACCGTTTTCCTTGGCTTCGGTGAACGGGTCGATACCGTCAGCTTTTGGCAGTACAGCAAAGTTGTAGAACGGTGGTGGCGACGAAGTCGACCATTCCAGCGTGTGTGCATTCCACGGATCGCCGTGCTCACAGACGTTCTCTGCCAGCTTGCGGTCGCGGATACTGACGTACAGCTGGATCAGTTGGCAGGCGATACCGATAGCGATCAGTGCCGCGCCGAACAGAGCAACGTACAGGTAAGGCACCCACTCAGGGTTGGTGCTGGCGTTCAGACGACGGGTCATGCCCATGAAGCCCAGTGCGTAGAGCGGCATGAAGGCCACGAAGAAGCCGACGCACCAGAACCAGAACGCTGCCTTGCCCCACTTCTCGTTCAGTTTGAAGCCGAACGCTTTAGGGAAGTAGAAGCCGAAGCCTGCGATGTAACCGAATACCGCGCCGCCGATGATCACGTTATGGAAGTGAGCAATTACGAACAGGCTGTTGTGCAGTACGAAGTCAGCACCCGGGATGGCCAGCAGTACGCCAGTCATGCCGCCGATAGCGAAGGTCACCATGAAGCCCAGGGTCCACAGAACCTGGCTGGTGAAGCGCAGACGGCCCTGGTAGATGGTGAATAGCCAGTTGAATAGCTTCACCCCGGTCGGGATCGAAATCAGCATCGTCGCCAGGCCGAAGAAGGCGTTGACGCTGGCCCCCGAACCCATGGTGAAGAAGTGGTGCAGCCAAACCATGAAGCCCAGTACCGAGATCGCGCCGGAGGCGTAGACCATCGAGTGGTGACCGAACAGACGCTTGCCGGTGAACGTGGAGATGACTTCAGAGAAGATCCCGAACGCTGGCAGAATCAGGATGTACACCTCAGGGTGACCCCATGCCCAGAACAGGTTGACGTACATCATTGGATTGCCACCAAGTTCATTGGTGAAAATGTGGAAATCCATGTAGCGGTCAAGTGTCAGCAGTGCCAGGGTAGCCGTCAGGATCGGGAACGAAGCCACGATCAGGACGTTGGCCCAGGTGCAGGTCCAGGTGAAGATCGGCATGTCCATCAGTTTCATGCCTGGGGTACGCATCTTCAGTACGGTCGCCAGGAAGTTAACCCCGGTTAACGTCGTACCCAACCCCGATAGCTGTAGCGCCCAGATGTAGTAGTCCATCCCCACGCCAGGGCTGTACTGCAAGCCCGACAACGGTGGATAGGCAACCCAGCCGGTCTTGGCGAACTCGCCGACGCCCAGCGACAGGTTAATCAGCACAACGCCGGATACCAGCAGCCAGAAGCTCAGGGAGTTCAGGAACGGGTAAGCCACGTCACGTGCGCCAATCTGCAGCGGCACTGCAAGGTTCATCAGGCCGGTGAAGAATGGCATCGCCATGAAGATGATCATGATCACACCGTGAGCGGTGAAGATCTGGTCATAGTGTTCAGGCGGCAGGTAGCCAGGCGAGCCCTCGGTGGCCATGGCCAACTGGGTACGCATCATGACGGCGTCGGCAAAGCCGCGCAGCAGCATGACCATGGCAACGATGATGTACATCACGCCGATTTTCTTGTGGTCGACTGACGTTAGCCATTCAGTCCACAGGTAGGTCCACTTTTTGTAGTACGTGAGTGCTGCAAACAGCGCCAGACCACCAAGCGCGATCATGGCAATGGTGACCATGACAATCGGCTCGTGGAACGGGACCGCTTCCCAACTTAATTTACCAAACATCGTTTACTCCTCTGCCCCGGCAGCTGAATGCGAACTTGTGTCCACCACGTCATTCCCGGCCACTTCTTTCTTCTCGTGCTTGACCGGCTTGCCTGGTGTCATACCTTCGTACTTGTCGACGATTTTCTGAAACAGGTTCGGTGTGTACGAGGAGAACAGCTCCACGGGATTGTTCTGACTGGAGACGGACAAGGCGGCATATGCAGCTTCATCAAGCTGTTTAGGTGACGCTTTGACTTCACTTACCCAGGCATCGAAGTCAGCCTGAGAAGTCGCGATCGCTTTGAATTTCATGCCAGTGAAACCGGCACCGCTGTAGTTGGCAGAGATGCCTTCCATTTCAGCGTTGCGGTTGGCAATCAGGTGCAGCTTGGTCGTCATGCCGGCCATGGCGTAGATCTGACCGCCCAGGCCTGGAATGAAGAACGAGTTCATGACCGTGTCAGAGGTGATACGGAAATTGACCGGGGTGTTGGCCGGGAACACGATCTTGTTGACGGTGGCGATACCCTGTTCCGGGTAGATGAACATCCACTTCCAGTCCATTGCCACCACTTCGATGGTAATCGGCTTGACGTCAGACTCGAGCGGACGATACGGGTCCAGTGCGTGAGTCGACTTGTAGGTGATCACGCCCAGAGCAATGATGATCAGGATAGGAACAGTCCAGATCACGACTTCGATCTTGGTGGAGTGCGACCATTTCGGTGTGTAGGTGGCTTTCGTGTTCGACGCCCGGTATTTCCACGCGAAGATGAAAGTCATCGCGATCACCGGGATCACGACCAAGAGCATGAGCAATGTTGCAGTGATGATCAGATTCTTTTCATCGATGCCGACCTGCCCGACCGGATCGAGCAACGTCATATTGCAGCCTCCCAGCAGCAACGTGCCGAAAAGTGGCAATAAGCCAAAGAGTCTGGGGTACCTTTTTTTAGTCATCTCACGACCTCTAAAACAGCTTGCACAATGCAGTTGGTTGTTTCGCCAACACTTCACCCTGCCAAGGGTTGGCAATTTTCCGGAATTGAATAAGGGCCTGCTCTATCACCATTTGGCGAGTGGGCAAATCCTGGGCTAGCAGTGATTTCTTATTCGATACGTGGTCAATGGCCTTGTCTCAGACCAATTCCATTTGGTGCGGAACTTAGAAGGGTTGCCAGTACCTGGGAATCGCATGGGACATCTGTCATGAACTGCCCAGACGACCGTCAACTCCCCGCTTGGGCTCAGGGATGAGCAGGCTGGACGTTCAGTGCGGGCGATTGTAGTTAGGTAGCTCTCTATAAACCATGTCTTATCTAGAAATAATTCTTCTCGGTTGCCGTAACAATCAATGACTATTTTTACAATTTGCGTTAAAGCACACTCAGACTCCGTTCTTGTAGCACGCTACTTACCCGCATCACAGCGCCCCTTTTTAGCGCACTGCAAGCTCATGGACAACCCGCCGTAATGCCCAAATAAAGAGGGCTACAGCGTTTTTCCATGGAGTGCCGCGGCGTCATTTTCAAGTCTGTGATCAGCGTCAAAACGCCTCAGCCCGAACGCCCTCCACGATGCTCCTGGCGCTTCTTTTGTCAGACAGGGATGCGACCTGCGCACCACCTCGCGTGACAATATGTCGCAGTGTCGCACCCCTTATTTAGCGGGCCGATTCACGCCCTGTTGACATTTTCCTTCAGGCAAAAAAAAGCCCCGTCCCCCCACGAGAGGTACGGGGCCGTCTGCCGGACTCAATCGTCCGGGCGGGATTATTTGCGATTCCGGTAAATGCCCAGCGGTACCAGCACGCTGGTCAACACGAAGGCGAGCAATGCCCACTGCGCCAGCGACAGGCCGAGAACCGGCGGATAGGCCGTCGAGCAAAAGCCGTCAACCTGGAACCCCAGCGGGAAGACCGTCGCCAGAGGCAGGTCGTCCACAATCGGCTGCAACACATCCAGGCCACAGCTGACCGCCGGATTGGCCAAGATAAAAACGTGGCGCCCGGCGGCGACGATCCCGCCGATGGCGCTGAGCACCACCAACCCTTCTAATACCGTGAGGCTACGCCGGGTGGGCATTGCCGCGCCAACAAAGGCGAAAATCGCGATCAACAGCAAGGCGTAACGCTGCAGGATGCACAGCGGGCAAGGCGCCTCACCGAGCACGATTTGCATGTACAGCGCACCGCCGATCAGTGCCAGGCAGATCAGCCCCAGCAGGACCAGAAAACGCTTCTCCCGGCCCAACCGCATCTTGTCTTCCGTCATCCCGCGTCCCTTAACCTGATTGTGTCGATGGTTTTGCAGCTTTCACAAACCGCACAGTTTACACCCAGAGCCACGGCCTGAATGTATGAGAACTGTGCACGGAACGTGTCGCAGGGGGATTAATGAAAGATTAAGGGGGAATGCCCCGGTAGCCGATGGCGAGAGCGAGATTGCCTCGCTCCCGCAGGATTAATACCCGCCCGGGCAGGTTACTCTAGGGCAGCGGCCGGGCCGAAGAACTCATAACGGCTTTGCTTCTCTGGTACACCCAACGCTTTGAGCTGGCGCTTGACCACGCTCATGAACCCTTTAGGGCCCAGGAAATAAGCATCGACATCACGCTCTTGGGGCAACCACTTGGCGAGCACGTCCTCGGTCAGCAGACCCACGTGATCGGCCGCTGGCCCCTGCTCGTCCGGCTCGGCATAACAGTAGAAGCGATGCAGTTGCGGGTGTTGCTCAGCCAGCTCATCGACCCAGTTGCGGAACGCGTGCACATTGGCATTGCGGGCGCAGTGAATGAAGTGAATCGGGCGCTGGGTCGCCAACGCGGCCTCCAGCATCGACAGCGTCGGGGTAATGCCCACACCGCCACTGATCAGCACCAGCGGTTTTTCGCTGGCGGTCAGCGTGAACTCACCCGCCGGCGGGAACAGCTCCAGGGTGTCACCGACCTGCAAGCGATCATGCAGGTAGTTCGACACCACACCACCGGTTTCGCGCTTGACGCTGATGCGATAACGGCCAACCTGGGCCAACGCCGACAATGAATAATTGCGTCGAACTTCTTCGCCATCAATCATCAACTTCATGCCGATGTACTGACCCGGTGCGAAATCGAGAATCGGTTGCTGATCCACAGGACGGAAATAGAACGAGGTGATTTCTGCGCTTTCCTGGACCCTGGCGGCCAGCTTGAACGCACGTCCACCCCGCCAGCCGCCTGGAGCTGCCGCTTTTTCGTCATAGATGGCCGCTTCGGCGCCAATCAGGATATCGGCCAATTGGTTGTAGGCTGCGCCCCAGGCGGCGAGTACTTCAGGCGTGGCAATGTCACTGCCCAGGACTTCCTCAATTGCCCGCAGCAAACAACTGCCGACAATCGGGTAATGCTCGGGGAGGATTTGCAGGGCAACGTGCTTGTTGATGATCTTGGCCACCAGATCACCCAATTGGTCGAGCTGATCGATGTGCCGGGCATACATTAATACGCCATTAGCCAGCGCTCGCGGCTGATCCCCACTGGCCTGATTCGCCTGGTTGAACAGGGAGCGGACCTCAGGATGCTCTGAAAGCATCATGCGGTAAAAGTGGGTGATCAAGGCTTCGCCGCCGCTTTCCAGCAGGGGGACTGTAGATTTGACGATGGCACGGTCCTGAGCAGTAAGCATAGAGTGACTCCTGAGTACGTAGACATTAACTGAACTGCCTTTTACCAATCAGTATTCATGCCAACATTTATGCCCTTTAAAATCAGTAGGTTACAACAAAGATAGTCAATATGACTCCAGCTATCTTATAGTCACTTCGACTACACGAGGTCAAAATGACTGCAAAACCCTTATTAACCGCACTGCTTCCCTTGGTCGCCGACCTGTCCCGCGACCTGCCAGAAAGCGAGCGTTACCGTCGCCTGCTGCAAACCTTGCGCGCCCTGCTTCCGTGTGATGCCGCGGCACTTCTGCGCCTGGACGGTGAATGGCTGGTACCGCTGGCCGTCGATGGCTTAAGCCTCGATACGCTGGGTCGACGCTTTAAAGTCAGCGAGCACCCACGCTTCGAAGCATTGCTCAGCGGTCCTGGCCCCACTCGATTCCCCAGCAACTGTGAGCTGCCAGACCCTTACGACGGCCTGGTCGATGGTTTGACCGAGCATCTCGAGGTGCACGATTGCATGGGCTGCCCGCTGTTTGTCGACGAACGCCCCTGGGGCCTGCTGACCCTGGATGCGCTGGACCCGAAACGCTTTGAGCCGATTGACCTGGATGACCTGCAGGCGTTTGCCAGCCTTGCTGGCGCGACGGTCAATGTCGCTCAACGCATCGAGCGCCTGGCCTTGCGGGTCGAAGACGAGCAACAGAGAGCCGAGCTCTATCGACAGGCCAACGGCTCGCCAAACAAAGAGCTGATCGGCCAGAGCAAAGTCCACAAGCGCCTGCTCGAGGAAATCGCCCTGGTGGGTGGTAGCGACCTGACCGTGTTGATCACCGGCGAAACCGGGGTTGGTAAAGAGCTGGTGGCCAATGCCATCCACGCGGCTTCGCCACGGGCCGATAAACCCATGATCAGCCTGAACTGCGCGGCACTCCCCGACACCTTGGTGGAAAGCGAGTTGTTTGGCCATGTACGCGGCGCTTTTACCGGGGCGACCCAGGATCGTCGGGGCAAGTTCGAACTGGCCAATGGCGGCACCCTGTTTCTGGATGAAGTCGGGGAGCTGTCACTGACGGTACAGGCCAAGCTGCTGCGGGTGCTGCAGAGCGGGCAATTGCAGCGCCTGGGCTCAGACCTGGAACACCAGGTCGATGTGCGCCTGATCGCCGCGACCAACCGCGATCTGGCCGAAGAAGTGCGCAGCGGTCGCTACCGTGCCGACTTTTATCATCGCCTGAGTGTTTACCCGCTGAATGTGCCCGCCCTGCGTGAACGCGGGCGCGACGTGCTGTTGTTGAGCGGTTTCTTTCTCGAGCAAAACCGTTCTCGCATGGGCCTGGGCAGCTTGCGCCTGAGCCCCGACGCGCAAGCGGCTCTGGTGCATTACCCCTGGCCGGGCAATGTGCGCGAACTGGAACACCTGATTGGCCGCAGCGCACTCAAGGCACTGGGTAATTGCACCACACGCCCGCGCATCCTGACCTTGACCGCCGCTGACCTGGACTTGCCCACAACCCTCCAGACCGCAGCCGTGGAAGCCCCCGAACAGGTGCCGCACGCTACAGGTGATCTGCGCCAGGCCACTGAAAACTATCAGCGCCAGATCATCAGCGCCTGCCTGGAACGTCATCAACACAACTGGGCGAGTGCCGCCCGCGAACTGGGGCTGGACCGGGCCAACCTGGGGCGGATGGCCAAGCGTTTGGGATTGAAATAACGACTGCTGCCCAGTCGGACGTAGCCTAGAACAGCGCTACAGGAATAGGCTTAGAGGTCGATAACCCTCTATTGCCCGCCACTCTTGGTTTTTAGAAGGTTTTTATGTCATCCCAGTCCGCCCGCGCAGATTCACTTTCGCTGCTGCTGTTTACCTTGCGCAGCGGCAAGCTGATGGCGATCAACCTGTTGAAAGTCAGTGAAATCATCCCCTGCCCACCGCTGACGAAAATGCCTGAGTCGCATCCTCACGTGAAAGGCATTGCCGTGTTGCGCGGTGCCTCTTTATCGGTGATCGACTTGAGCCGTGCCATCGGTGAACAACCGTTGCTGGATCCAGCAGGCGGCTGCCTGATCGTCACCGAGGTCAGCCGCTCCAAACAGGGTTTGCACGTACAGGCAGTGAGCAAAATCATCCATTGTTTGAGCACCGATATTCGCCCACCACCCTACGGCTCCGGCAAGCGCTCATACATTACCGGTGTCACCCAGGTCGATGGCGTATTGGTGCAAGTGCTCGATATCGAAAAAGTGATCCACGGTATTACCCCGGCGCGCGTGGAGGCGACCCCGCCAGCCTTGAGTCCTGAAGAGGCGCAACTACTGGCCAACGCACGAATCCTGGTGGTGGATGACAGCCAAGTGGCGCTGCAACAATCGGTCATTACCCTGCGCAATCTGGGACTGCATTGCCACACAGCGCGCAGCGCGAAAGAGGCCATCGAGCGCCTGCTGGAACTGCAGGGCACACCGGACCAGATCAACGTGCTGGTGTCTGACATCGAGATGTCCGAAATGGACGGTTATGCGTTCACCCGGACCGTGCGCGACACCCCGGATTTTGCCCACCTTTACGTACTGCTCCACACCTCGCTGAACAGCGCGATGAACAGTGAGAAGGCGCGCCTGGCCGGGGCCAACGCTGTACTGACCAAGTTCTCGTCACCCGAGCTGACGCAATGCCTGATCCTTGCCGCTCGTACAGTGAACGAGCAAGGTTACTGAACCGATGAACTCTGACGGCCTGCTGTTGCGCAAAGACCTGAGGGGTGCGCTCAACATTGTGCAATGGCCTGCGCATGTCAGCCTGGTAACCCTGCGCGATGACCTGCTACTGCCCGTTCATGCCTTGCTCCGCCAGGGGTATGCCGACGCCAGCGGCAGCCTCGAACCGTTTGCTATCTGGTGTCAGCGCTGGCGCGGGGATGCCGAATACGACCCGCAGCTGTGCTTTATCGCAATGCGTGACGGGGACGTGGTCGGAGTGGCACACGGCTGGACCAGCGCTTATCTCAAAGACTTGGTCGTACACGCGCGCTATCAAGGGCAAGGGATTGGCAGAGCACTGCTGGCGCAGGTCTTTGATGCATACAAACAGCGCGGTGAGCCCTGGGTCGACCTGAGGGTCATGCAGGACAACGTGCGGGCTCGCCGAATGTATGAGCGAGCCGGCATGGTTCAGGTTCAACGCGTCGAGCTGTGAACGAGGAACCGACGTTAAATCAACGCTTGCCCATGGTTTTACGTGTGCCGTGAGGCGGAGCGTCAGGGGTTTTGTGGTGATGGCCCGAATTCCCCTTCTGGTAATACGCCTGACCCTCTGTCTTGGCCTTGGCAAAAGCTGACGGCTTGAACGGAAAGGTGAACGCAGGAATCGCCGGTTTTGCCGGAGTGTTCTGCGCGGTTTCAGTTTCAACCTGTTCAGTGTCCAGGGCGTCAGGAGCCGTCGGTTGTGTAGGGGAAGTCATGAAAGCTCCGGAGAATGCAGTAAATGTATCGGGCCAAGTGGCGCAAGACCGCGCAGTATACCTGTCTGATTCCTCGGCGTTGCAGTCATAGGTAGGAAATCGTCACGATCCCTTTGCTCCCGGATGCGTCTTCGCTGTACGCCGAGGGCTGTATGAGCTGAAAAGAGGTGACGAACGGTACAACATCGGCACCACACCCTTCGCGGGCCATATTGACCGCGAGCATCACCCGGGGAGTGACTTCGACCAGCCGGGTGAGAGGCCCGAAGTCTATCGAGCCCACGACCCCGGTCTCGCATACTGACTCAACCACCGCGCCCTGAAGCACCAGCCTCCCACTTGAGATGTTCGGTTGCGCACACACCTGCATCGACAACCAGAACACGGCGCACGCGGCGAAACGCTTCGACGATAAAACCATGAGCACCTCCCGAATCAGGAACGCCCCTGTGCGCCCGCTCTTTCTTAAACAGTCGGCCGCCCTGTGCGCTTCTTGATGCTGGCACGCAATTAACGGCTCATCGATTGACCGCCTGAGCCCGCCCTGCTCTGGGCGATGTGTCTAGCCCGCCACTCCCCTGCTTTGTTACCCATTACGCAAAAGTGCTTGTCCAGAACAGGGCTTTTTCACGGGGTGAGAGCGCTATATTTTGATCGCACCACACAGAACTTGCTCAGCAAGAAGGTCTTTGAAATGTCCAGCAGCATGGGTATGGCCAGCGTTTTCGTTTTGTCGTCTTTGTTATTGTCGCCCTTGGCCATGGCGGAAGAATCACCAGCGTTCGTCGCACAAAATGCAGCCCGTGCGGCCGCTTTTGAGAAGAGCCAGGCGGAGCTCACAGCACGCCATCAAAACGACGCAAAACCACAGAAAACACAGGCTACAACCAGCTCTGCGGATCAATCAAAAGACAGCTGATCGCACGCCTGAAGACTTCCCGACCCAATCAGCCATGACATGAAAACATGACTGATTGTTTCAAAAGCCGCTACCATAGCGGCTTTTTTTTGTTTGTCATAAAGCTGCCCGAACGCTGGTCGCCTTTGCACAAGAACGGAATTATCTAAAGAAAATAAAAATTGCCGCCAATCTCAAGGAGCTCTCCAACAGTGATTCACTCACTCAAACTCAGCCCACTATTCATTGCCCTGGCCGCAACGATCCCGACATTTGCCTTTGCAGAAGACGAAGCCTCAAAAGACGGTTTCATTGAAGGCTCCAGCCTCAAGCTACATGCCCGCAACTACTATATGAACCACGACATCCGTGGCCCGCACGCCGAGGACAGTAAAGAATGGGGCCAAGGCTTTCTTGGCAAATTCGAATCGGGGTTTACCCAGGGCGTGGTGGGGTTTGGCCTGGACGTGCATGCCATGCTCGGCTTGAAACTCGACGGCGGCGGCGGTACCGATGGCAGCAGCATCCTGCCGGTCAGCGACGGCAGCGGCAAAGCCCCAACAGCCTTCTCTACAGCAGGTGCAGCGCTGAAAATGCGCGCGTTTGATACTGAACTCAAAGCCGGCGACCTGTTCTTGACCAACCCGGTGATTGCCGGCGGTGAAACGCGCATGCTCCCGCAAACGTTCCGCGGTGTGAGCCTGACCAATACTCACTTTGACGGCTGGATGTTTGAAGGAGGCCAGGTCAGCTTCAACAAACCGTACAACCAGAGCGGCGCGCACCGCCTGACCACCACCTACGGCGACCTGGGTGAGCAGTCCATCAAACACCTGACCTGGGCCGGCGCGTCGTGGAGCGCGATTCCTGAACTCAGCAGCAGTTTATATGCTGCCGAGTTGAAGGATGTCTGGAACCAGTACTACTACGACCTGGATTACACCTATGCGGTGAATGAAAGCATCAGCCTGAACCCGGGCCTGCATTTCTATCACACCCAGGACACTGGCAAAGCCCTGCTGGGCGATATCAATAACAACACATTCAGTCTGCACCTTGCCGTGGCGATGGCCGGGCACACGGTGACCGCGGCCTACCAGCGGGTCAACGGCGATACCCCGTTCGACTACATCAATCAGGGCGACAGTGTTTACCTCGATAACTCGCGGCAGTACTCGGACTTCAACGGCCCCAACGAACGCTCATGGAAGCTTCAGTATGAATATGACTTCAGCGGCCTCGCAGTTGCCGGCCTGACCGCCAGCGCCTCGTACTCTCGAGGCGAGCTGGATCTGACCAAGGCCGACCCGAACAGCATCGGCTATGGCAATTGGTACAACCCGCAAGGCAAAAACGCCCATCACTGGGAGCGCGACCTGGGGCTCAAGTACGTCATTCAGGAAGGCAAGGCCAAAGATCTGGCGGTCAGCTTGCGCTGGGCAACCAACCGCGGCAATGACGCCTACCAGAGCGTAGACAGCGATGTTGATGAGTACCGCGTCATCATCGACTATCCTCTCGATGTGTTTTAAAAGCGTGTTCACAGGGCCAGCTTTTTAGCTGGCCTTGTGCCTTAATGGCGACACATTATGTCGATGCACGCATCGCATCCATGAGGGTCACGTCATTAAATACTTTCCCCGTTCCCACATCATCACGCGTCGTATGCTGGTCGGGGCCACTGCGCTGTCGGTGCTCACTATTTTGAGCATCGTGAGTTACTTGCTGGTCCGGGAATACCGCAATACCGCACAAGAGGCAACGCGTGCCGCGATGAACATCGTGCAGTTGATCGACCGTGATGTCCGCAACACAGTGACCCTGTATGACTCCGCGCTGGTGCGCGTGACTAACTTGCTGCAAAGCGGAGCCCTCACCCCCCTCCCCCCACAGACCCGCCATTTACTGTTATTCGACAGAACTTCAGAGCTTCCGTCCTGTGACGGTTTTTTCGTCGTGGATGCCTCGGGCAAGCTGATTACCAGCTCCCGCCCCGGCCAGCCAACGGACCTCAACCTCACGGAACAACCTTGGTTCAAGGTGCATCAGGCCATGACCAATGAAGAGATTTTCATCAGCAACCCTTTTCAGACAAGCCGCGCCCCGAATGACTGGAGCATCCGCTTCAGCCGCCGTATGTCGGGACCGGACGGGGAGTTTCGCGGGGTGGCGGTGGCCCAGATGAAACTGAGTTACTTCACTAGCCTGTTACGCGGCCTGGATGTCGGCATACATGGCAACATCAGCCTTGTCAGCACCGATGGCACGCTGCTGATGCAATACCCTCAGACCGAGGTGATTCGCATTGGCCAAAACGTGAGCCAGGCACCCAACTTCATCAGATTCCTGAATGAGCGCTACGGCAGTTTCATCGCCATGTCCGGGCTTTATCACGTTGAACGCCTGTATAACTTCTCTCAGGTACGCGACCTGCCGATGATCGTGGTGGTCGCCCTGTCCACCCGCACCATTTTCAGTAATTGGCAGCACACTGCCCTGCTGATCGGCGCGACGACCCTGATTCTCTGTCTGGGCATGATATGGCTGACCTGGCTGTTGCTGCGCGAGCTGCGCCTGCGCCAGCATGCCGAACGTGACCTTGCCGGGCTGGCGTCGACGGATCCGTTGAGCGGGCTGGCCAACCGCCGAACGCTGGACGACAAGCTGGATCATGAGTGGCGCAGAGCGCAACGCGCCGGCAACCCCATATCGCTGATCATGATTGACGTCGACCACTTCAAGGCCTTTAACGACACCTATGGACACCAGGCCGGTGATGAAGCACTGCGCCGGGTCGCGCACGTGATCAAGGCACACTTGCGGCGCCCTGCCGACCTCGCCGCGCGCTACGGGGGGGAAGAGTTTGCGGTGGTGCTGAGTGATACCGATGCCACGGGCACCCGTACGCTGGCCGAAAAGATCCGCACAGCCGTCGAATACATCGAGCCTGTGATTCCAAACGGGAAAAAACTCACGATCAGCCTGGGAGCCTGCACCCGCTACGCCAAGCCCGGCGATGAGCTGAGAGCCCTTGTCAGCACTGCCGACAAAGCCCTTTACCAGGCCAAAAAGGGCGGGAGAAACCGCGTCGTAGACATCAATGAAACGGGGCTGAACGCCCTGAAACCGATCGTCGCGCCATAAAAAAAGGCCACCCGGAGGTGGCCTTCAAAAACTAGAGAAAGAAGTTTTACTTAAACTGCCGCAACCGGACGCATGTACGAGATCGGTGCAGTGCTGGCATCTTCAAAGGTCACGACTTCCCATGCGTCTTTCTGCTCAATCAGCTTGCGAAGCAGCTGGTTGTTCAGTGCATGGCCAGACTTGAAGCCCTTGAACTCACCAATCAGGCTATTGCCCAACAAGTAGAGGTCACCAATAGCATCGAGGATCTTGTGCTTCACGAACTCGTCTTCATAGCGAAGGCCGTCTTCGTTCAGCACACCGTCCGCATCGACCACGATGGCGTTTTCAACGCTACCGCCGAGTGCGAGGTTGTGCTTGCGCAGGTACTCGATGTCACTCATGAAACCAAAAGTACGCGCACGGCTGACTTCTTTTACAAACGAAGTGCTCGAGAAATCCACGCTTGCACTTTGGGTGCGATTACGGAAAACAGGGTGATCGAAATCGATCTCGAAACTCACCTTGAACCCTTCGAAAGGGACGAAAGTGGCGCGCTTGTCGCCGTCTTCCACTGTCACTTCACGCAGGATGCGGATGAATTTCTTCGGCGCGTCCTGTTCTTCCAGGCCGGCAGATTGAATCAGGAACACGAAAGGTCCGGCGCTACCGTCCATAATCGGGACTTCAGACGCGGAGAGTTCGACGTAGGCGTTATCGATCCCCAGGCCAGCCATGGCCGAGAGCAAGTGCTCTACCGTGTCTACTTTGGTATCGCCATTGACCAACGTGGTCGACATCGTTGTCTCGCCGACGTTTTCCGCGCGAGCAGGGATCTGCACCACAGGGTCAAGGTCTGCACGACAAAACACGATGCCGGTGTCCACAGGCGCAGGCTTGAGGGTCAGGTAGACCTTCTCACCGGAGTGCAGGCCGACACCTGTGGCACGGATAATATTTTTCAGGGTGCGTTGTTTAATCATGGCATTGGCCGCTTCAGCGCAAATTGCGAACTGGTATCAACAAAGGCTGGCGATAATAGCAGACCGAGCCTTTGCTGAACACCAATCACCTTAATCCCCCTGATTGATTTCATTAATCAGCCTGTCGACGCAGGAAAGCCGGGATGTCCAGGTAATCCAAATCGTCTTGAGGATTGAGCTTGGCAGCGGTCGTCGCGCCTTGCTGAGCCTGATTACGCATCACGGTCGGGCGGTCCAGATCACGGTAGTTAACCACCGGTTGTTCCTGACGCTCGGTACGAGCTTCCTGACGAGCCGCCGCCGAATTCGACGACGAAGCTGCGTAAGTGGCTTGAACGCTGTTGTCGATAACCTTGACCGGCTTCTCGATTTTAGCGCCCAGACCGGTCGCAACCACGGTCACATGCAGTTCGTCACGCATGTCCGGATCGATAACCGTACCGACCTTGACCATCGCGTGCTCGGAAGCAAAGGCTTCGATGATGCTACCCACGTCGGAATACTCACCCAGGGACAGGTCAGGACCGGCGGTGATGTTCACCAGGATGCCGCGTGCGCCTTCCAGGTTTACGTCTTCGAGCAACGGATTGCGGATAGCCGCTTCTGTTGCTTCACGTGCACGGTTCGGACCGCTGGCGCAGCCAGTGCCCATCATCGCCATGCCCATTTCGCTCATCACGGTACGTACGTCGGCAAAGTCGACGTTGATCATGCCCGGACGCTTGATGATGTCGGAAATACCGCGAACGGCACCGGCCAGTACGTCATCTGCCTTCGCGAAAGCCGACAGCAGGCTGGCGTCCTTACCGAGGATAGTCAGCAGTTTTTCGTTCGGAATCGTGATCAACGAATCGACGCTTTCGGACAACAGACGAATACCTTCGTCTGCGATCTGCATGCGCTTGCGACCTTCGAACGGGAACGGACGTGTCACCACCGCAACGGTGAGAATGCCCATTTCCTTGGCCACTTCGGCAATGATCGGCGCAGCACCGGTACCGGTACCACCGCCCATGCCCGTGGTGATGAACACCATGTTGGTGCCCTGCAGCACTTCAGCGATGCGCTCTCGGTCTTCCAGAGCGGCCTGACGACCTACCTCCGGATTCGCGCCGGCACCCAAGCCCTTGGTCACACCGGTGCCCAGTTGCAGGATGGTACGGGCGCCGATGCTTTTCAGCGCTTGCGCGTCGGTGTTGGCGCAGATGAATTCCACACCTTCGATGTTGCTCTTAACCATATGGTTAACAGCATTACCACCGCCACCACCCACACCGATAACCTTGATTACCGGGCTTTGCGGGATGTTGTCTACGAGTTCGAACATTTTCCCTCTCCTTTCATTTCTCTAGTTTTTTCGCCTACTTCTACTGCCATGAAACTTTTATTGCTCAAGCTTTAAAAGTTGCCTTGTACCCAACGCTTGAGGCGTTCGAGCACAGGGGCTTTTTGTTCATCACTGCTGTAGTTGTCGCGGTTGCTGATACCCGACATGGAGATGCCGTCTGACTGCTTTTGCAGTCCGTACAGCAACAAGCCCACAGCGGTGGAATAAATCGGATTACGTACGACGTCGGCCAGGCCTTCGAAGCTGTGCGGTACACCCAGACGAACCGGCATATGGAAGATTTCTTCGGCCAGTTCGACCGCGCCTTCCATCTTCGAGGTGCCGCCGGTCAGGACGATGCCCGCCGGGATCAGGTCTTCGTAGCCACTGCGACGCAGTTCGGCCTGAATCAGCGTGAACAGCTCGTCGTAGCGTGGCTCAACCACTTCGGCCAGCGCCTGACGGGACAGCTCGCGCGGAGGACGGTCACCGACGCTAGGCACCTTGATGGTTTCACCGGCACCCGCCAGCTTGGCCAGGGCACAGGCGTAACGGATTTTGATTTCTTCGGCATATTGGGTCGGTGTACGCAACGCCATCGCGATGTCGTTGGTCACCTGATCACCCGCAATCGGGATCACGGCCGTATGACGAATCGCGCCTTCGGTAAAGATCGCGATATCCGTGGTGCCGCCGCCGATGTCGACCAGGCAGACACCCAGTTCTTTTTCGTCATCGGTCAGCACCGAGTAAGCCGACGCCAGTTGCTCGAGGATGATGTCATCCACTTCAAGGCCACAGCGGCGTACGCACTTTTCGATGTTCTGCGCGGCATTCACTGCGCACGTCACCACGTGCACTTTCGCCTCAAGACGTACGCCCGACATGCCCAGTGGCTCACGAACGCCTTCCTGGTTGTCGATCACGTAATCCTGCGGCAGGGTGTGCAACACACGCTGGTCAGCCGGAATGGCGACTGCTTGAGCGGCGTCGAGCACTCGCTCCAGGTCTGCCGAGCTGACTTCACGATCCCGAATCGCCACGATGCCGTGGGAGTTCAGGCTGCGGATGTGATTACCCGCCACACCGACGAATGCCGAGTGAATCCGGCAACCTGCCATCAATTGAGCTTCTTCCACTGCGCGCTGGATCGACTGCACGGTGGATTCAATATTCACCACCACGCCTTTCTTCAAGCCACGGGATGGATGGGTGCCGATACCGACGATTTCGAGCTGGCCATCGGCCGCGACTTCGCCTACCAGCGCAACCACTTTGGAGGTGCCGATATCCAGGCCGACGATCATTTTGCCGCTTTGCACATTTGCCATGGTCCTGCCTCTTCTTAATTCTTCGCGACAGCGGGTTCGGCTATCGTGGGTGCCACAGGTTCCCGCCAGCCGACGGCCAATCCGTTGGCATAGCGCAAATCAATGCGCGCTATGTTCGTAATCTGTTCTTTCAACGTTTTTTCATAGATGGCTATGAAGCGACGCATTTTTTCTACCAGGTGATCGCGCCCCAACAACAGCTCGATCCCAGGCCCTGCACTGCCAGCTCCGGTGGTCAGGAACCAGCTACCGCGCTCACGCAATTCCAGCCGGGCAATGGAAAAGCCCATCGGACGCAGCATCTGGCTCAACACCTGATACTGCTGCATCACTTGCTGCTGAGCCCGTTGTGGACCAAACAGCTGCGGCAAATGCTCATAATTGGCCAGCTCACGCGGTGTAAATGCCTGGCCCTGGTTGTTCAGCAGCGCTTCATCTCCCCAACGGGCAACCGGCAGTTGCTCCTCAAGGCGAATCACCACCTGGTCCGGCCACACCCGACGTACTTCGGCGTGAGCGATCCATGGCATTTGTTCCAGCTCGGTGCGCATGCCTTCCAGGTCGACCGTGAAGAAGCTGGCCGCCACATAAGGGGCGATTCGCTGCTGTACGGCTTGCTGACTGATGTAGGACAAATCGCCCTGAACATTGATATTGGTGATCGGGCGATCTGCATACGGCATCAGACGCTGCGCACCTTCGTACGTACCAAAGCCCAGCGCGACCAACACAACGGGCCAGAACAATGCCTTCAAAAAACCAAAATTGGCTTTTGGCAGGCGCACCGACATCGGCTCTTTAGCCACCATCCGGCTGGCACCACGCGGTACCGGCTTGCGGCCGGGAGCGGGTGGTTGATGACGAAGCTGGGCGCCTTGCATGGTCTTAATCTCGCGCTTCTACACTGGCTGCCAGAATCGACAGCACCAACTGTTGAAAATCCAGACCGGCAGCCCGTGCCGCCATCGGCACCAGGCTGTGATCGGTCATGCCTGGCGCGGTGTTGACTTCCAGCAGCCAGAACTGACCATCGGTGTCCTGCATCACATCCAGACGCCCCCAACCGGCAATACCGATCGCCTCACAGGCTTTCGCCGTGAGATCCATGAGCTCCTGCTCCTTTGTGCTATCAAGGCCGCACGGGATCCGATACTGGGTATCGTTAGCCACGTATTTGGCGTCGTAGTCGTAGAACGAATGCGTGGTGCCCAGGGCAATCGGAGGCAACACCTGGTCACGCAGGATGGCGATGGTGAACTCCGGACCATGGATCCATTGCTCTACCAGCACTTGCGAGTCGAACTTACTGGCCTCTTTCCACGCGACGATCAGCTCGTCGACGTTGTTTACTTTGGCCATACCGATACTTGAACCTTCATGCGCCGGTTTGACGATCAAAGGGAAGCTCAGTTCCTTCGCTGCGCAAATACAATCGGCTTCGGTGCTCAACACCGCGTGACGCGGAGTCGGAATCCCGAGGCTGTGCCACACCTGCTTGGTGCGCAGCTTGTCCATTGCCAGAGCTGAAGCCAGGATGCCGCTGCCGGTGTAAGGAATGCCCAGGCATTCCAGCAGGCCTTGCATGCTGCCGTCTTCACCGCCGCGACCGTGCAGAATGATAAAGGCGCGATCGATCTTCTCTTGAGTGATGCGCGTGATGAAGTCATCGCCCACATCGATGCCGAAAGCGTTCACGCCCGCACTTTGCAGTGCGCCGAGTACTGCATTACCGGATTTCAGGGACACTTCGCGCTCAGCGCTTTTGCCACCGAAAAGTACCGCCACGCGGCCGAAGTCGGCAGGCGCAATGGTCGAAGAAAGATTGGCGTAGGCTGCAGTCATTTCAACTTCCCCTCGCTGGCTGCGACAACGGCACCGGCGAATAACGGACTATTAATGAGCTGTGGCGCCAGACGGCCGATATCGCCCGCTCCCTGGCACAACAGAATGTCGCCGGCGCGTAGCAGCGGCTTGACGATTGGCGCAAGTTCAACCCCGCGCTCAATGTAGATCGGGTCCAACTGCCCGCGCTGGCGAATGCTGTGGCATAGCTGACGGCTGTCTGCGCCCGGAATCGGCTCTTCACCGGCCGGGTAGACCTCCATCAACAGCAACACGTTGGCGTCGGCCAGTACCTGGACGAAATCGTCGTACAGGTCGCGCGTACGGCTGAAGCGATGTGGCTGGTACACCATCACCAAACGGCGTTCCGGCCAACCACCGCGTACGGCCTTGATCACTGCAGCGACTTCGGTCGGGTGATGACCGTAGTCGTCCACCAGCATCACGCTGCCACCTTCGACCGGCAGTTCACCGTAAACCTGAAAACGCCGGCCGACGCCCTGAAAGCCCGACAGGCCCTGCACGATGGCTTCATCGCTGATGCCTTCATCAGACGCGATGCAAATGGTGGCCAGAGCGTTGAGCACGTTGTGGTTGCCGGGCATGTTCACCGAGACATCCAGGGGCTCGCGATCCGGACGCAGAACCGTGAAGAACGTTTGCATGCCTTGCTGGCGAACATTGATCGCCCGCACGTCTGCGTCTTCGCTGAAGCCGTAGGTCACAGTCGGACGCTTGACCAGCGGCAGGATTTCACGCACGACCGGGTCGTCCAGGCACAGCACGGCCAATCCATAAAACGGCAGGTTGTGCAGAAACTCGATAAAGGTCTTCTTCAGTTTGTTGAAGTCACCTTCGTAGGTCGCCATGTGATCGGCGTCGATGTTGGTAACGACGGCAACCATCGGCTGCAAGTGCAGGAAGCTCGCATCGCTTTCGTCAGCTTCGGCGATCAGATAACGGCTGGTACCCAGTTGTGCATTGGTACCTGCTGCATTCAGCCGGCCACCGATCACAAAGGTCGGATCCAGGCCACCGGCAGCGAACACAGAAGCAAGCAGGCTGGTGGTCGTGGTTTTGCCATGCGTACCGGCCACGGCGATACCGTGGCGATAGCGCATCAGCTCAGCCAGCATCTCGGCCCGGGGCACGACGGGAATACGGCGTTCCAGCGCAGTGGCCACTTCCGGGTTCGAGGTGTTGATGGCGCTGGACACCACCAGCACGTCAGCATTGGCAGCGTTTTCGGCACGGTGACCAATGAAGATCTGTGCGCCGAACGCTTCCAGGCGTTCAGTCACGGGCGATACATTCAGGTCGGAGCCCGACACTTGATAACCCAGGTTGAGCAACACCTCGGCGATACCGCACATGCCCACACCACCGATACCCACGAAATGGATACGACGGATACGGCGCATTTCCGGTTGTGGCATAGCTTTTTGATTCTCAACCATTGGCCACCTCCAGGCAGATATTGACGACGTTGCGGGTCGCATCAGGTTTGGCCAGGCGGCGAGCATTGGTCGCCATGCTGTTCAGTCGTTCCGGTTGCATCAAAACCTCTGTCAGGCGTGCAGCCAGTTCGGCTGCGCCAGTCGTCGCTTGCGGCATCAGGAAAGCCGCGCCTTCCCGAGCCAGAAAGTCGGCATTACGGCTCTGGTGGTCATCGATCGCGTGGGGCAATGGCACCAGCAGCGAAGGCAGACCGGCCGCAGCCAGTTCACTGACGGTCAGCGCGCCTGCGCGACAAACCACCAGGTCGGCCCAGCCATAGGCTTGGGCCATGTCTTTGATAAAAGGCTGAACCTGCGCTTCGACGCCGACCGCCGCATAACGCTCGGCCGTCACCTGGTCATGCTGCTTGCCCGCCTGATGAAACACTTCGGGGCGCACCTCGGCAGGCACACGGGCCAAAGCCTCGGGCAGCAATTTGTTTAACGGCTCGGCGCCCAGGCTCCCGCCCAGCACCAACAGGCGCGCCTTGCGACCTTCGAGCGCGGTACGCGGTGCAAGGGTGAACAGTTCAGGGCGCACCGGATTACCGGTGCTGCGCAATGTCTGCGAGGCTGCGAACGTGCCCGGAAAGGCTTCACACACACGACTCGACATCGGCACCAGCAAACGGTTGGCCGTGCCGGCCACGGCGTTCTGCTCGTGAATGATCACCGGCACACCACACGTTTTAGCCGCCAGGCCACCAGGCCCGGTCACATAGCCACCAAACCCGAGCACACAGACCGGCTTGAGCTGGCGAATGATTTTACGTGCCTGGAATACCGCCTTGAGCAGGACGAACGGGGCCTTGAGCAACGACAATTTGCTCTTGCCACGCAGCCCGGTAACGTTGATCAGGTGCAGGGTAAAGCCCGCGGGCTCGACCAGTTCGTTCTCGATGCCACGCGGTGTTCCGAGCCAGTGCACGGTATAACCGCGGGCTTCGAATTCGCGGGCGCAGGCCAGCGCAGGGAACACGTGTCCGCCGGTACCGCCCGCCATGATCAGCACATTAGCGCCCATGGTTCGGCTCCTCTGCGAAGTCGCTTTCCTTGAATTCTGTTTCTTCACTGCCGAGGTGGGTTCGACTCTCCCACTCGATCCGGAGCAATAACCCCATGCACACGCAGCAGATCACCAGCGAGCTGCCGCCGTAGCTGAGGAACGGCAAGGTCAGGCCCTTGGTGGGCAGCAATCCGACGTTTACACCGATGTTGATCAGGAACTGGCCGATCCACAGAAATGACAAGCCGTAGGCCATATAGGCCGCAAAATATTGCTTGGCGCGCTCAGCCCACAGGCCGATGTACATGCCGCGCACGCAAACAAATACGAACAGCGCCAGGGTCAGCAGGGAGCCCACCACACCCAGCTCTTCTGCCAGTACCGAGAACACGAAGTCCGTGTGGGCTTCAGGCAGATAGAACTGCTTCTGCACGCTGTTGCCCAGCCCGACACCCAGCCATTCACCGCGACCGAACGCAATCAGTGCCTGGGTCAGTTGATAGCCGGAACCGAACTGATCGGACCACGGGTCGGTAAAGGTAATCAGACGTGCCATCCGATAAGGCTGCGCCTGCACCAGCACGAAGACCGCGCCAACAGCCAGCGCCACCATCAATGCAAAACGGAACAGGCCGACACCGCCCAAGAACAGCATGGCGGCAGCAGCCCCCATCATCACGACGGTGGCACCAAAGTCAGGCTCCATCAGCAACAGGCCAGCCATGGGCAGCAGCACGATGAACGGTTTGAAGAAGCCCATCCAGCTTTCGCGGACTTCCTTCTGGCGACGCACCAGATAGCCTGCGAGGTAGATCACGACAAAGACTTTGGCGATTTCCGAAGGCTGTACGTTGAAGAAGCTGAAACCGATCCAGCGCATAGAGCCGTTGACCTCACGACCGATACCCGGAATCAGCACCATCACCAGCAAGCCAAACGCGCCAATCAACAGCAACCAGCCCAAGCGCTGCCATGTGGCGATAGGCACCATCATGGTCATGATGCATGCGCCCAGACCGAGCACGACGTAAAAGAGGTGGCGGATCATGTGGTACAGCGTGTTGCCCGACTGCAACGCGGCCACTTCGGACGAAGCTGAAGTGATCATGACCAGGCCGAGGCCGAGCAAGGCCAGGCAACCGGCCAGCAACGGGAAGTCGAGGTCGACGCCACGGCCCGTAACCAGCGGTGAAGGATAAGGTTTGAAGATGCCGAAAATCATGCCAGCACCTCCACTGCGCGGGCGAACAACTGGCCGCGCTCTTCGTAGTTCTTGAACATGTCAAAACTGGCACAGGCAGGTGACAGCAACACCGCATCGCCCGGCCTGGCCAGCGAACGGCTTTGCTCGATGGCGTCATCCAGCGAGTTCACGAACACCTGAGGTACGGCATTGCCCAGGGCTGCAGCGATCAATGGCGCATCACGCCCCATCAGCACCACCGCGCGACAGTACTTCGCAACAGACTCGGCCAGACCACTGAAGTCAGCGCCCTTGCCATCCCCGCCCGCGATCAGAACCAGCTTGCCGTCCATGTCCGAGCCCAAACCATCAATGGCTGCCAGTGCGGCACCCACGTTGGTGGCTTTTGAGTCGTTGTAGTAGCTCACGCCGTCCAGTTCGCGTACCCACTGGCAGCGGTGCTCAAGGCCGGTAAAGCTGCGAAGGCTGCTCAGCATGGCGTCGAACGGCAAGCCAACCGCGTGTCCCAGCGCCAGGGCGGCCAGGGCATTGGCCTGATTGTGCGCGCCGCGTACTTTCAGCTCACGCACAGGCATCAGGTTTTGAAATTCGAACGCCAGGTATTTTTCGCCATTTTCTTCACGCAGACCGAACGCCTTGAAATCCGGTGCGCTCAAGCCGAAGGTCCAGCACGGCAGGCCCTCGCCCATCAGCGGACGGGTCAAGGCATCCTGGCGGTTAACGACCACTTGCCTGGCCCCACGAAAAATCCGGTGCTTGGCCAGGTGATAGGCCGGCAGACCGCTGTAACGATCCATGTGGTCTTCGCTGACGTTGAGCACGGTGGCAACTTCAGCACCCAACTGATTGGTGGTTTCCAGCTGGAAGCTCGAGAGCTCCATCACATACAGTTCGATGTCATCGCTGAGCAGGTCCAGTGCCGGGGTGCCCAGGTTGCCGCCGACGGCGACACGCTTGCCCGCCGCTGCTGCCATTTCGCCGACCAGCGTGGTGACCGTGCTCTTGGCGTTGGAACCACTGATTGCCACGATGGGCGCCTTTGCGTTACGCGCGAACAGATCGATGTCGCCCGACAGTTTCACGCCACGTGCGGCAGCCGCCTGCAGCGCCGGGGTCGCCAGGGCCAGGCCGGGGCTCACGTAGAGCTCATCGGCACGGCACAGGAACTCGACATCCAGTTCGCCACAACGCACTTCCACTTGCGGATAGTCACGCCGCAGCGTAGCCAGCTCCGGAGGATTGGCTCGCGTGTCAGCCACTGCAAACGACACGCCCTGCTGCGCTAGAAAGCGCACCAGGGACATGCCGCTCTTGCCGAGGCCGACAACGATGCGGAAGTGGTCAGAAGCGATCAGAGACACAGGTTCTACCTCAGCTTCAGCGTGGCAAGACCGACCAATACGAGAATCACGGTGATAATCCAGAAACGGACAATCACACGCGGCTCGGGCCAGCCCTTGAGTTCAAAGTGGTGATGAATCGGCGCCATGCGGAACACCCGCTTGCCGGTCAACTTGAAAGACGCGACCTGGATCACCACCGACAGGGTTTCCATCACGAACACACCGCCCATGATGAACAGCACGATTTCCTGACGCACGATCACCGCAATCGTCCCCAGGGCTGCGCCCAGCGCCAGCGCGCCTACGTCGCCCATGAACACTTGTGCGGGATAGGTGTTGAACCAGAGAAAACCAAGGCCCGCGCCGATCAGGGCGCCGCAGAATACAATCAGTTCACCGGCACCGGGCACGTAGGGAATCAGCAGATAGTCCGCAAATTTCACGTTACCCGACAGGTAGCAGAAGATACCCAGTGCACCGCCGACCATGACGGTAGGCATGATCGCCAGGCCGTCGAGGCCGTCAGTCAGGTTGACCGCGTTGCTCGAACCCACGATCACGAAGTAGGTCAGCACCACAAAGCCGATGCCCAGCGGAATGCTGGCGTCTTTGAGGATCGGCAGGATCAGCGTGGTTTCGACCGCACTCGGCGCCGTCACGTACAGGAAGATCGCTGCACCCAGGCCGAATACCGATTGCCAGAAATACTTCCAGCGGCTTGGAAGGCCGCGAGAGTTTTTCTCGATAACCTTGCGGTAGTCGTCAACCCAGCCAATGGCACCGAACAACAAGGTCACGATCAGCACGACCCATACATAACGGTTGCTCAGGTCAGCCCACAACAAGGTGCTGATGGCGATCGCGGACAGAATCAGCGCCCCGCCCATGGTCGGCGTACCGGACTTGGACAAATGCGATTGTGGACCGTCGTTACGGACCGACTGGCCGATCTGTCGGTTTTGCAGGGTGCGGATCATCCACGGCCCCAGGCACAGTGACAATGACAACGCGGTCAGTACTCCGAGAATCCCGCGCAGGGACAAGTACTGGAAGACCGCGAAGCCCTTGTGAAACTGTTGCAGATACTCCGCTAGCAGCAGCAGCATTAATGTTTCTCCCCGCTGGAACCGCACAAAGCCGCAACGACGTTTTCCATCGCAGCGCTGCGCGAGCCCTTGATCAAAATAGTGGTGTTTGTTTCGTGTTCAGCGCGAAGCGCCTTGATCAGGTCAGCCTGATTGGCGAAGTGACGAGCCTGGTGTCCAAATGCAGCGACGGCATGAGCCATCAGCGGTCCCACCGCATACAGCGCTGAAACCTTGTCGGCGGCATATGCGCCTACTTCACGATGTCCTTGCTCCGCCCACTCACCCAGCTCACCAATATCTCCGAGCACCAGGACGGTGCGACCGGAAAAGCCGGCGAGTATATCAACGGCAGCGCACATTGAGGTGGGGTTTGCGTTGTAAGTGTCATCAATAATTCGCAGACCTGTGCCGGTCAGTTTCACCACGGTACGGCCTTTGACAGGTTGTACGGCCTCAAGCCCCGACGTAATGCCAAATAGCTTGATATTCAGCGCATGGGCAGCCGCCGCAGCGGCCAGGGCATTGGCGATATTGTGGCTACCCAGAAGATTCAACTGAACGCGGCCGACACCCAATGGGCTGTGCAAATCGAAGCCCGGGCAGCCGCGGGCATCACGGCTCAGGTTGCTGGCGTAGAAATCGGCATCGGGGTTGCTCAGGGAGAAGCTGAGGACCTTGCGACCCGCAGCACGGGCGTGCCAAATAGCGTAGGCCTTGTCGTCCAGATTCAGGACGGCAATACCATCGGCCTTCAACCCTTCCAGAATCTCGCCCTTGGCCTCGACGATTTTTTCGGGGCCGCCGAACTCGCCCACATGGGCAGTGCCGGCATTGTTGATCACGGCAACGTGAGGCTGGGTCATGCCGACGGTGTAGGCAATCTCGCCAATGCGCGAAGCGCCCAGCTCAATCACCGCTGCGGTGTGTTCCAGCGTCAGCTCGAGCAGGGTCAGCGGCACACCCAGATCGTTGTTCAAGTTGCCCTTGGTGGCCAGCACCGGACCCCGGGTACGCAGAATGCACGCGAGCATTTCCTTGACCGTAGTCTTACCGCTGGAGCCGGTAATGGCAGCGACAGGCTTGTCGTAACCGGCACGGTTCAGCGCGCCCAGTTGGCCGAGCGCCTGACGGGTGTCGCTCACCAGCAGTTGTGGCAATGCCGACTCAGGTACTTCGCGTTCAACCAGAGCCGCCACGGCGCCTTTGGCTGCGACTTCATTCAGATAGTCATGGCCATCGAAGCGCGGCCCGGTCAGGGCGATGAACAGCTGCCCCTGAGTTATCGCACGACTGTCGATGCTGACGCCATTGAAGCGGCAATCGGCATCCACCAGACGCCCGTTCAAGGCTGCTTGCACTTCACTGAGCAACAGAGGCTTAAGCATGGGCAGCCTCCCAGGTGTTCAAGGCTTTATCGGCTTCGACCAGATCAGAGAAGTCGTGGCGCTGGCCGTTGATTTCCTGATAGTCCTCGTGCCCCTTGCCGGCCAGCACGATGACGTCTTCGGCATCAGCGCCGGCAATTATCCGGGCAATCGCATCACCACGACCGGAAACAAACACAACGTTCTCGGGCGAAGCAAAACCGGCACGGATGTCATCAAAAATTTGCGCAGGATCTTCTGAGCGCGGATTGTCATCTGTCACCAGCACGTCATCCGCCAGACGCTCGACGATCTGCGCCATCAACGGGCGCTTGCCGCGATCGCGATCACCGCCGCAACCGAACAGGCACAGCAGCTTGCCTTTGACATGAGGACGCAAGGCCTGAAGAACTTTTTCCAGGGCATCCGGGGTGTGGGCGTAATCGACAACCACCAGCGGTTTGGCACCGCCACCCAAACGCTGCATGCGGCCGACAGGGCCTTCCAGTTTTGGCAGCACGCCAAGGATTTCATCCAGGGCGTAATCCAGCCCCAGCAAGGCGCCGACAGCGGCCAGCACGTTGCTCAGATTGAAACGCCCCAGCAAGGTGCTGCGCAAATGGTGTTCGCCCTGCGGCGTGACCAGCGTGGCGCGCACACCTTCGTCATCGAATATGGCTTCACGGCAATACAGGTAAGCACTGCTGTCTTCGAGGCTGTAGCTGATCAGACGGGAGTCGTGTGGCTCGGCGGCCAGTTGGCGACCAAATTCGTCATCCAGGTTGAGCACCCGGCAACGCAGGTCAGGCCAGGCAAACAGCTTGGCCTTGGCCGCGGCATAGGCTTGCATCGTGCCGTGGTAATCAAGGTGGTCGCGGGACAGATTGGTCAGTACCGCCACATCAAACGCCAACGCGCTGACTCGGCCCTGATCAAGACCATGGGAAGAAACCTCCATGGCAACCGCTTTGGCACCGGCCTTTTTCAGGTCGGCCAGCATGGCCTGTACGGCAATAGGGTCAGGAGTCGTGTGACGCCCGGTTTGCAGCGCACCGTAAAAGCCGGTGCCCAGCGTGCCCACGATGCCGCAGTGCTGCCCCAGCAAGTCCAGCGCTTGGGCCACCAGTTGGGTGACGCTGGTTTTGCCGTTGGTCCCTGTAACGCCGACCAGATTGAGGTGATGACTCGGCTCGCCATAAAAGCGCCCGGCGATGTCGGACAATTGAGCGGCCAACCCTTTGACCGGAATCATGGGAACCGATGTGATCGGCAGCACTGACGCCCCTTCCACTTCATAGGCAACCGCAGCCGCGCCACGAACCAGAGCGTCACTGATGTGCGCACGCCCATCAAGCTTGCCACCCGGCACAGCGAGAAACAGATCGCCCGCGCGCACGTTGCGGCTATCAAGGGTCAATTCGCGGATCAGCAGATCATGGCCCGCGTGAGGAAAAATCTTGTTCAGGCTCAGGGACATTAGCCGCGCCCTCCTTTGGCTGCCGCAGCTGTCGCCGCCGCTTGTTGCTCCGCTGCCGTCGGCAGGTTATCCGGCGACACATTCATCAGGCGCAGAGTGCCGGACATGACTTTGCTGAAAACCGGGGCCGAAACCAGACCACCGAAGTAACCGGCTTTGCTTGGCTCATCGATCACCACAACGATCGCGTAACGCGGATCGCTCATCGGGCCGAAACCGGCAAACAGAGAACGGTAAGAATTCACGGCGTAGCCTTTGACGCCGGACGAGGTTTTACGCGCCGTACCGGACTTGCCGCCAACGTGGTAGGCCGGAACCTTGGCACGCCAGACACCACGCGGGTTCTCGATCACTTCCTGCAACATGCCCTGAACGGTTTTGGCGACCTGCTCCGGCATGACTTGTGTCGACTGGGGCAGCTTGTCCGTTTTGAGCAGTGTCAGCGGAGCGAGCTTGCCGTTGTTGGCCAGGGCCGAGAAGGCATGCACCAACTGAATAGCGGTCACGGACACGCCGTAGCCGTAAGACAGTGTTGCCGTTTCGGCTTTGCGCCATTCGCGGTAGTTCGGCAGGTTACCGACACGCTCACCCGGAAAGCCCAGGCCCGTGTCCTGCCCCAGACCCAGCTTGGCCATGGTGCGGAAAATGGCTTCGCCGCCAATATCGAAGGCGACCTTGCTCATACCCACGTTACTGGAGTTGATCAAAATACCGGTCAGGTCAAGTACCGGACCTTCGGTACGCGATACGTCCCGGATGGTGTACTTGCCCAGCTTCAGGGTGCCTGGATAAACCTCGACCTTGTCGGTCGGTTTCCAGCGGCCGGACTCAAGAGCGGCACTCATGGAAATCGGTTTGACCGTCGAACCCGGCTCAAACACGTCGATCATGGCGCGGTTACGCATCATCGCCGGCTGCAGATTGCGACGGTTATTCGGGTTGTAGGTTGGCTGGTTGACCATGGCCAGGATCTCGCCGGTCTTCACATCCATGATCACCAGACTGCCGGCCTTGGCCCCGTTTTCCACCAGCGCATTGCGCAGTTCACGGTTGGCCAGGTATTGCAGGCGCAGGTCAATCGACAACGCCAAGGTCTTTCCTGCCTTGGCGTTTTTGGTGACTTGTACATCTTTGATCAGACGTCCGCGGCGGTCCTTGATGACTTGCCGCTTGCCCGGAACACCGGCCAGCCACTCGTCATACGCCAGCTCAACACCTTCACGGCCTTTATCGTCAATATCGGTAAAACCGACCATATGCGCCGCGACTTCGCCCGCAGGGTAAAAGCGACGGAACTCTTCAATGCCATAAACACCCGGCACTTTAAGGTCGAGCACAACTTGCCCCTGCTCAGGCGTCAGCCCTCGCACGAGATAGATGAACTCTTTATTGGCTTGCTGGAGCAGGCGTGCACTCAGTGCTTTCGGGTCCTGGCCCAACGCATGGGCCAGGGCTGGCCAGCGATCTTTGGCAGACTGCATTTCCTTGGCATTGGCCCACAAGGTCGTAACCGGTGTGCTGACAGCCAGAGGTTCACCATTGCGGTCCGTAATCAGGCCGCGGTGCGCAGGAATCGGGATATGACGCATGCTGCGCGCGTCGCCCTGCCCCTTGAGGAAATCATGGTCGATGACTTGCAGGTAAATAATCTGACACGCAATAGCGCCTACCAGCAGTGCCAGCAATGCCAGCACTACGCGAAAACGCCACGGATAGAGTGCGCCTTCGAGTTTGATCATGGCGCCACCATCCGAACTTCTGCAGCGCCCGGGATGCGCATTTTCAGTTGTTCGCTGGCCAGCGTTTCGATACGGCTATGGGCAGTCCAGGTGCTTTGCTCAAGGATCAAGCGCCCCCATTCTGCCTGCGCCTTGTCACGTACGCTCAACTCCCCGTACAGGGTATTGAGCAATTGCCGGTTCCAGTGCGCGCTGTAAGAAACGCCGACAGCCGAAACCAGCACGCCAATAAACAACAGCAGCATGAAAACACTTCCGCCGGGAAGTGGTTTGGCGAAGAGCTTGTTCAACGAAGCTTCTCCGCGACGCGCATGACAGCGCTGCGCGAGCGCGGATTGGCTTTGAGTTCTGCTTCTGAAGCGAACTGCGCCTTGCCATGGATTTTGATAACGGGGTCGAAGGCAGCATGCTGCACCGGCAACCCGCGTGGCAGGTTGTCGGGCTCACCCTTGACCAGATCACGCATGAATAATTTGACGATCCGGTCTTCAAGGGAATGGAAGCTGATGACCACCAGACGGCCGCCCACTTCCAGCGACTCCAGCGCAGCCTCAAGACCCGCTTTGAGGTCGCCCAGCTCGTTATTGACGTGAATGCGCAACCCCTGGAAGGTACGGGTTGCCGGGTGTTTGCCCTTTTCCCAGGCCGGATTGGCCACCTTCAGCACTTCAGCCAGGTCACCCGTGCGCTCGAACGGCGTGATCGCACGACGCTCAACCACGGCCCGGGCCATACGGCCGGAAAAACGCTCTTCGCCGTACTCTTTGAAAACGCGGGCTATTTCTTCTTGGGAAGCGGTGTTCACAAACTCGGCAGCACTGATCCCGCTGTCAGGATTCATGCGCATGTCCAACGGACCATCGTTCATGAAGCTGAAACCGCGCTCAGGGTCATCCAGCTGGGGGGAAGACACGCCAAGATCAAGCAGCACGCCATTGACCTTGCCGGCCAGACCGCGGGAAGCGATTTCGGATCCCATCTCGGCAAAACTGCGTTGCACAATGACAAAGCGGCCGTCTTCGGCCGCTAGCGCTTGCCCGGTGGCAATCGCTTGAGGATCTTTATCAAACCCGAGCAAACGTCCCTCAGGGCCCAGCTTCTGAAGTATCAGGCGGCTATGTCCGCCGCGACCGAAGGTGCCATCCAGATAGCATCCATCAGGACGTACGGCGAGAGCCTCTACGGCTTCGTCAAGCAGTACGGTGATGTGGTTGAAGTCGCTATCAATAGTCACAGGATTAAATCACGCAGTTCGTCAGGCATCGCGCCCGGTTGTTGAATGGCTGCAAGGTCGGCGGCAGAAACAGCCTCCCAGGCATCCTCGTCCCACAGTTGAAACTTGTTTAGCTGGCCTACCAACATCGCGCGCTTATCCAACTTGGCATATTCACGCAGACGCGGCGGCACCAGAAAACGACCACTGCCATCGAGTTCCAGATCAACGGCGTTACCAATCAACAGACGTTGCAAACGGCGGTTCTCTTCACGCAATGAAGGCAACGCCCGCAGCTTGGCTTCAATCAATTCCCACTCATCCAGCGGGTACACACACAAGCAGGGATCTACCGCATCAATGGTCACGATCAGTTGCCCGGAACTACGCGAATTCAGCTCGTCACGGTACCGGCTCGGCATTGCGAGACGACCCTTTGCATCGAGACTGATTGCGTTGGCTCCACGAAACACGAGGGCGCTTCTCCAAATTTTAGCGTTTTACGTCTAGAAAACCCACTTTATGCCACTTTTCGCCACTTGCGCACACTATAGGAATGCGCCCACCACACCGTCAAGGAGCGGCCTGAAGGAAAATCCTTACATAACGGAGATTTAGGAGAAGAAATGGGCGGGGGGCACTGAATGAAAGTTTTTTTAGGCCTGCGATATGCAACAAACTCAAAGCCCTGAGCTCCAAACTTAAAGTAGTTTGTTAAGAGTAAGAACTTTTTGGCATTACACAGAGGCTTTTTCTAGCGAGGTTTAACGAGGGGGATAAAGCGAGTCTTTCATATAGCAATCTGCCTGCAGCGCAGGCAGAGGAAATAAGGTGGAGAGTCGATCTGTAAGCCGGGTTCTGTCGTGAACAGTCATTCGTCTACGATGGCCATCACTGGACATCTTTAGCAACCTACCCGGTTCCAGCGCGGGCCACGCCTTGGAACCCTATTTGGTCTTGCTCCAAGTGGGGTTTACCTAGCCACGAACTGTTGCCAGTCGTGCGGTGCGCTCTTACCGCACCTTTTCACCCTTACCGGTGCCGAAGCACTTAGGCGGTTATTTTCTGTGGCACTTTCCGTAGGCTCACGCCTCCCAGGCATTACCTGGCACTTCGCCCTATGGAGCCCGGACTTTCCTCCCCCCCCTAATTTTCATAGAGGGCAGCGACTGTCCAATCGACTCTCCGCCGCAAAGATTAACTGTACAGCGTGTATAGAACAAGCATTAAAAGCCGGATGGCATCTTCAATCACCCGACTTAAAGCCTTTACAAGCACGCGTAAAGATCACTCAACATCAAAATGCCACTAATGGATCAGATCAATCAGCCTGCTTTTGTTTTTCCAGCGCCACTTGATACAAAACATTCTTGCGTTCGCCGGTGATCTCGGCAGCAAGTGCTGCCGCACGCTTGAGCGGCATCTCTTTAAGTAACAAGTCGAGAATACGCATGGCTTCGGCACTAACGACGTCATCTGTTTCAGGAGGGGTCCACCCGGCAACCAGAACCACGCACTCTCCGCGCTGCTGATTGCTGTCACCTTCGACAAAAGCCCGCAACTCGGACAAGGGCAAACCCTTCAGCGTTTCGAAGGTTTTGGTCAACTCACGCGCCAGCAGTGCCGGGCGCTCAGGACCAAACACCAGTTCCAGATCCTGCAGGCACTCAAGAATACGGTGAGGCGCCTCATAAAAAATCAGTGTGCGCGGCTCTTCTTTGAGTAATTCCAGACGTGAACGGCGTCCGACGGCCTTGGCCGGCAGAAACCCTTCAAAGATAAAACGATCAGATGGCAGGCCCGCTGCAGACAACGCAGCAATCAAGGCGCACGCACCCGGCACGGGCACGACTTGCACGCCGGCCGCTCGCGCCTGGCGCACCAGGTGATAGCCAGGATCCGAGATCAACGGCGTACCGGCATCAGAAATCAGCGCAACATCTTCGCCCGCCAACAGACGCTGAATAAACCGACTGCCCTCATCGCGTTCGTTGTGCTCGTGGCAGGCACCCAGCGGGGTAGAAATACCAAAATGTTGCAGCAACCGCAGGGAGTGCCGAGTGTCTTCGGCCGCAATCAGCGAGACGTCACGCAACACTTTAAGTGCACGCGCACTGATGTCGTCCAGGTTACCGATGGGCGTGGCCACCACATAAAGTGAGCCGACAACGGAATTCAAATTACCTGGAGCAGTCAAAACGCGCACCTCATAAGAGTTAAAGGCGCCATTGTAGCGCGTAGCGCCCTGTTGAACGCACTCACCCGGCATGAACGGGAACGCTTATCTGCAAACTTTCACAGTCACACCCCGCATATCACATCTAATATTCAGCTTTATCACCTGTAACATCGCGCCCGGGCCAGTGCTTGGGTACACTTCCCCACTTATTTGATCGAGTAACAGGAACACTACATGATCGCTTGCCTGCGGCTGTTCACTGCCCTCTGCCTTGCTGCCTTGCTGGCGGCTTGCGCCAGCTCGCCCTCGTCCAGCCTTGGCGAACTCCCACGGACTCCAGACGCCAGCCTCGAGCAATTGCTCCAGCAAGCGTCGGAAACCTCAAATCCGGAAAAGGCCGCTCTACTGCGCCTCTCGGCCGCAGATCTTGCCATTCGCCAACAGAACAACGAACGCGCGCAGCAGATCCTGGCACAAGTCCCCCTGGATCAACTCAAGCCCGCTCAACAGGTATTTGCCAGTACTCTGGCAGCCGAGCTGGCAATGAGCCGCAATGACCCCAAAGCGGCATTGACCGCCTTGAGCCACCCAAGCCTGTCACGCGTCAATGAACTGCCGACCGACTTGCAAGTGCGCACACACACTGTTCATGCGCGTGCATTCGAAGCCGACGACCAGCTCCTGTCCAGCGCGCGCGAACGTGCAGCCATGGCTCCCCATCTGACTGGCGATGCAGCCACCCAGAACAATGAAGCCATCTGGGCACTGGTTGCAGCGCTGCCGGTCGACCAGCTACAGCCTCAGGGCAATGACGTGCTGGGTGGCTGGATGTCGCTGGCCCTGACAGTCAAGAGTGCTGGCACCTTGCAAGATCAGCAGAACGCCATTGATCAATGGCGCATGCAAAACCCGGCTCACCCGGCAGCTATCCAATTGCCAACTCCTCTGGTCAAGCTCAAGGAGCTGGCTAGCCAACCGCTGACCAAAATCGCCCTGCTGCTCCCGCAGAGCGGCCAGCTGGCTTCTGTCAGCAGAGCCTTGCGCGATGGTTTCATGGCCGCGCATTACCAGGCGCAACAGGCCGGACAAAATCCGCCGGGCATTCAGTTCTATGACAGCTCGCGCCTGACCTCGCTGGATGACTTCTACCGCCAGGCCCAGGCCGACGGCGTGCAACTGGTGGTCGGCCCCCTGGAAAAGCCTCTGGTCAAGCAGCTCAACAGCCGTTCGCAACTGCCGATCACAACCCTGGCCCTGAACTACAGCGAGGGCACACAAGGCCCGGCACAGCTGTTTCAGTTTGGCCTGGCCGCTGAAGACGAAGCCCGCGAAGTGGCCCGTCGCGCACACGCTGACGGGCTGACACGCGCTGGCGCCATGGTACCCAAGGGCGAATGGGGTGAGCGCGTACTCAAGGCCTTCCGCCAGGAATGGGAAGCCAGCGGCGGCACCATCGTCGGCATTGAATACATTGATAAACCCGTGGCACTGGCACAACAGGTTGCCGAGCTGGTTCAACTGCGCAACGCGGGCAAGTCGGGCGCAGAACAGCCTTCACACCGCCAGGATCTGGAGTTCATCTTCCTGGCCGCAACCCCCCAGCAAGCCCAGCAGATCAAGCCGACCCTGAACTACCAGTACGCCGGTGACCTGCCTGTTTACGCAACGTCCCACGTTTTCAGCGCCAGCGGCGACCTGAACCAGTACAAGGACATGAATGGCGTCCGTTTTTGTGAAACACCGTGGCTGCTCGAACCCGCCAATCCGTTGCGCCAGCAAGTTTCGGCCCAATGGCCACAAGCCGGGGGCAGCCTGGGCCGTCTTTATGCAATGGGCATTGACGCCTATCGCCTGACGCCGAGCCTGGGCCAACTGAAAGCCCTGCCTGGTACTCGGGTAGACGGTTTGTCCGGCAGCCTCAGCATGAGCCCGACCCAACGTGTCGAGCGCCAGCTGCCATGGGCCGAGTTCGTGAACGGCCAGATTCAACGCCTGCCCGACACGCGCGACTGATGCCCGACAGCTCACGCCAGCAGACTGGCAAGGATGCCGAGCGCCTGGCGCTACGGCATCTTGAGCAACAAGGTTTACGTCTACTGGCAAAGAACTGGCTCTGCAAGCGTGGCGAGCTGGATCTGGTCATGCTTGACGGCGATACAGTAGTATTCGTCGAAGTTCGTTACCGGCAACACGCACAATGGGGTGGCGCGCTGGCCAGCATTGACGCCCGCAAGCGTCAAAAGCTGATACTCGCAGCCCAGTATTTTTTGCAGCGTGAGCCGCGCTGGGCCAACAGCCCGTGCCGCTTTGATGTCGTCACAATGGACAGCGCAACACCTCACTTGAACTGGCTACGGAATGCCTTTGACAGCTAAACCGCTGCAAGGCAGATTCCAGCACCCTTTTTAAAACGATTTTGCTTTGCTTTGCGGGCTGCACATTCTTGTGCCGGGAAGTCACTCAGGAATACCTGGATCACGCCCGACCAGCCGCCCTACTTAAGGTCACATAGATGGACATGCAATCCCGGATTCGCCAGCTTTTTCAAGCCAGCATCGACACCAAGCAGCAGGCGATGGACGTTCTTGCACCCCACATCGAGCAGGCCAGCCAAGTGATGGTCAACGCCCTGCTCAACGAAGGCAAAATGCTTTCTTGCGGCAATGGCGGTTCTGCAGGTGACGCCCAGCACTTTTCATCCGAGCTGCTCAACCGCTTTGAGCGGGAGCGCCCCAGCTTGCCCGCCATTGCGCTGACCACTGACAGCTCGACGATCACCTCGATCGCCAACGATTACAGCTTCAACGAAATTTTTTCCAAACAGATTCGCGCACTCGGTCAACCCGGTGACGTGCTGCTGGCCATATCCACCAGCGGCAATTCGGCCAATATCATTCAAGCCATCCAGGCGGCACATGATCGTGAAATGATCGTGGTCGCCATGACCGGGCGCGATGGCGGCGGCATGGCTTCACTGCTATTGCCTGAAGACGTGGAGATCCGCGTCCCGTCCAATGTCACTGCACGCATCCAAGAAGTCCACCTGCTGGCGATCCATTGCTTGTGCGATCTGATCGACAGTCAACTGTTCGGGAGTGAAGAATGACTTTTAATCGCCTTAGCCTAATGGCATTGACGCTGTGCCTCGGCCTCACCACCGGCTGCAGCTCGGTACTGACCGCCACCCGCGACGCGCCGATTGAAGACGATCGCGGCACCCGCACGTTCGGCAGCAAAATTGACGACTCCCTGATTGAAACCAAAGTCGCGGTGAACATTGCCAAGGCCAACCCCGACCTGGACACCGCCTCGCACATCGTCGTCACCAGCTACAACGGGATCGTGCTGCTGGCAGGACAAACCCCGCGCGCCGACCTCAAGGCACAGGCCGAGCAGGCTGCAGCCGCTGTCCAGCGGGTAAAAAAGGTTAACAACGAACTGCAGGTCATCGCCCCCTCCTCGATCCTGGCGCGTAACAACGACGCCTGGCTGACCACCAAGATCAAAACCCAAATGCTGACCGACAATGCGATTCCCGGCTCACGCATCAAGATCGTCACCGAAAACGGTATCGTCTACATGCTCGGCCTGGTAACCAAACAGGAAGCCACTCGCGCCACCAACCTGGTGCAGGGCGTCTCCGGCGTGCAGAAGATCGTTAAATTGTTCGAGTACATCGACTGACAACGGATTCTGCAGACACAAAAAAAAGGCGACCCTTGCAGGTCGCCTTTTTTATTACTTGACCACTTTCAGGCTTGGCCGACCCGTAGGTCTTGGTGGCTCAGTCCCTGATGGCGGCCCATCATCATCCGGCTCAACCTCGTCATCATCCTCAAGGGACTCTTCCAGGTCGAACACCATACCCTGACCATTCTCACGGGCGTAAACCCCCAGAATCGCCGACATAGGCACGTACAGCGTGTGCGGCACACCACCAAAACGACCTTCAAAGCTTACAGCGTCGTTATCCATGTGCAGTTGGCGCACGGCGGCGGGCGATACATTCAGGACAATTTGCCCGTCACTGGCAAAACCCTGAGGCACTTGGACCTTCGGGTAGTCAGAATTAACCAGCATGTGCGGAGTGCAATCGTTATCCACAATCCACTCATAGAGCGCACGCACCAGATAAGGTCGACTTGAATTCATCAAGGGCTCCTAAAGCCTTAGCGCATATCGCGTTCGACACCAGACAGACTCGCCTGGAAAGCCTCACGCGCAAACTGGCGCTCCATATAGTCAAGCAGCGGCTTGGCCGGCCGCGGCAATTCAATACCTAAAACAGGCAAGCGCCAGAGTATCGGCAACAGGCAGCAGTCGACCAGACTTTGCTCATCACTGAGGAAAAAAGGTTTGTCGGCAAACAATGCAGAAACGCCGGTCAAACTCTCTCGCAACTCTTTGCGGGCCTGCACCCGGGCAGGCTCCTTGGTGCGCGAATCCAGAATCAGATCCACCAGCGCACACCAGTCCCGCTGGATGCGATGGATCAGCAAGCGGCTATTGGCACGCGCCACCGGGTAAACCGGCAACAATGGCGGGTGTGGATAGCGCTCATCCAGATATTCCATCACCACGGTAGATTCCCACAACGCCAGGTCACGATCGACCAGGGTTGGCAGGCTGCCGTAGGGATTCACTTCGATCAGTTTCGGCGGCTGACGGCCCGCCTCCACACTAATGATCTCGGCGCTGACACCTTTCTCTGCGAGCACAATACGTACTCGGTGGGAATAGTGGTCGGCGGGGTCGGAGTAACAGGCCAACCGATTGGTCACGCCCATGGCGGTCCTCCTCGCTTGTTGAAATTATCAGGAGCGGAAAAACGAACACGCCCAAGGAACGTCCCCGATAACCGCAGAATCCGGGCAGTCAGGGGCGTTTGCCCCATCCTGCCACTTGTCCTGCACTGTTACCTTTTCAGAGACACCCTCGGGCGCGCACGATTAACAGCAATGCGTGTAACGATATCAGTGCACATCTTTCCAGTATTCGCGCTTGAGCAGATAAGCGAATACAAAGAAGAAAGCCAGGTAGAGCAGAACGTAAGTACCGATTCGCTGATGCTCCAGCTTCACCGGGTTAGCCGAATAGGCCAGGAAGGTCACAAGATTCTTGATCTTCTCATCGAACTGCTCTTCAGTCAGCGCGCCGGTTTTCGGCAGAACTGTCAGTTGGTCGCACGCTTCATGTGTCAAAGGCGTGCCAGTCAACGGATCATACTGCTTCTTGCCGTCTTCGACGATCTGTACTTGCTTGCAACCTACAACCTGGCGACCTTGCAGCGGCGCCAGAACGTTAGGCATGCCCACGTTCGGGAAGACCTTGTTGTTCACGCCCCAAGGCCGTGACGGGTCTTCATAGAACGCGCGCAGGTAGCTGTAAAGCCAGTCTGTACCCCGGACACGGGCCACCAGCGTCAGGTCAGGCGGTGCAGCACCGAACCATGCCTTGGCATCGTCGGACTGCATGCCGATCTTCATGTGATCGCCAATTTTGGCGCCCGTGAACACCAGATTATCGAGCATGACCTCGTGAGGAATACCCAGATCATCAGCCACACGCTCGTAACGCTGGAACTTGGCACTGTGACAACCCATGCAATAGTTGGCAAAGGTACGCGCACCGTCCTGCATGGCTGCCTTGTCCGACACATCAATATCGACCTTGTCGAGCTGTACACCCTGCTCGGCAGCGAAGGACAACACAGGCATAACAGCGAGCATCAACACCGCAAATAGCTTTTTCATCAGCCAGTCACCCTTTCCGGAACCGGTTTGGTCTTCTCGAGCCGGGTGTAGAACGGCATCAGAATGAAGTAGGCGAAGTACAGGAACGTGCAGACCTGTGACAACAGCGTACGGCCCGGGGTCGGCGCCAATACACCCAACACACCCAGAATCACGAACGAGATGCAGAACACCCACAGCCAGATCTTGCTCATCCAGCCTTTGTAGCGCATGGACTTCACAGGACTGCGGTCTAGCCACGGCAGCACGAACAGCACGGCAATCGCAGCGCCCATGGCAATGACCCCCAGCAGCTTGTCCGGGATCGCACGCAAGATCGCGTAGAAAGGCGTGAAGTACCACACAGGCGCAATGTGTTCCGGCGTCTTAAAGGCGTTCGCCTGCTCAAAGTTCGGTTTTTCCAGGAAGTAACCACCCATTTCCGGGAAGAAAAACACAATCGAGCAGAAGATAAACAGGAACACAACAACACCGACGATATCTTTCACGGTGTAGTACGGGTGGAAGGCAATGCCGTCCAGCGGTACGCCGTTTTCGTCTTTGTGCTTCTTGATGTCCACGCCATCCGGGTTGTTGGACCCGACTTCGTGCAAGGCCAGAACGTGCAGCACCACCAGCCCCAGGATCACGATCGGCAAGGCCACTACGTGCAGGGCAAAGAAGCGGTTCAGGGTAATGCCGGAGATCAGGTAGTCACCACGAATCCACTGCGTCAGGTCGTTGCCGATAACCGGAATCGCACCGAACAGCGAAATGATCACCTGGGCGCCCCAGTAGGACATTTGACCCCATGGCAGCAGATAGCCCATGAAGGCCTCAGCCATCAGGGCCAGATAGATCATCATGCCAAACAGCCAGACCAGCTCCCGCGGCTTCTGGTATGAGCCGTAGAGCAAGCCACGGAACATGTGCAGGTAAACCACGATAAAGAATGCCGACGCTCCCGTGGAGTGCAGCAGGCGCAGAATGGAGCCGTACTCGACGTCACGCATGATGTATTCGACAGAAGCAAAGGCCTCTTCTGCCGACGGCGTGTAACTCATGGTCAGCCACACACCGGTGACGATCTGGTTAACCAGAACGAGCAATGCGAGGGAGCCAAAGAAGTAGAAAAAGTTGAAGTTTTTCGGAGCGTAATATTTGCTGAGATGGTCTTCCCACATTTTTGTGGCGGGGAAGCGGGCATCAATCCAATCCATGAACTTGCTCATTACGCGTTCTCCCCATCGAGGCCAACGACAACAATGTTGTCCGTCTCATAGTAGTAGGGCGGTACTGGCAGGTTCAACGGAGCTGGTTGGGCCTTGTAAACACGGCCAGCCAAATCATAGTGCGAACCATGACAAGGACAGAAATAACCACCGACCCAATCCTTACCCAGATCGGCAGGAGCCACTTCGGGACGGAATGTTGGCGAGCAGCCCAAATGGGTACAAATACCGATCAGCAGCAAAATCTCTGGCTTGATCGACCGCAACTCTGGATTCACGTAAGCAGGCTGATCAGATTGCTTGGAATCAGGATCAGCAAGCTGTCCCTCAATCTTCTTCAGGTTTGCCAGGATCTCCTCGGTGCGACGTACGATGAATACCGGCTGACCACGCCACTCAGCAATCATCTGCTGACCTGGCTCGACCTTGGCAATATTCACTTTCACCGGTGCGCCTGCGGCTTTCGCCTTGGCACTGGGAAACCATGACCCCACGAACGGGACCGCAGCCCCCACCGCTCCTGCAGCACCTACCACGGATGTGGCTGCTACGAGGAAGCGACGCCGGCCGACATTTACGCCGTCATTGCTCATTCAGTCCTCTCCCATCAGCTTTGTGGCCTGTTAAATCAGGCGTCTACTAAGTAAAAATCTGAACTTATAAAAATTTTGCAGAATGGTAATGAAAAGCCCCTACTCTGACAAGGTAATTACCGCTCTCGGTCGGCTACAAGCCTTGTAGTATAGGCACTAGACAGATGTGGCAAGTTGTCACAGACAAAAAGTACCGCCCATAAAAAACGCCCAGCTCCGAAGGAGACTGGGCGCTTTTGAACGAAGCTGCGAATTAACGCTTCGAGTACTGCGGACGCTTACGCGCTTTACGCAGACCGACTTTCTTACGTTCAACTTCACGAGCATCGCGAGTTACGAAGCCTGCTTTGCGCAGAGCGCCACGCAGAGTTTCGTCATACTGCATCAGGGCGCGAGTGATACCGTGGCGGATTGCGCCAGCTTGACCACTTACACCACCGCCGATAACGGTAACGAAGATGTCGAACTTCTCGACAGTCTCAGTCAATTCCAGCGGCTGACGAACTACCATGCGGGCAGTTTCGCGACCGAAGAAGTTATCCAGGGAGCGGTTGTTGATGGAGATGTTACCAGTACCCGGACGCAGGAAAACGCGTGCGGTTGCAGTCTTACGACGGCCAGTGCCGTAGTTTTGAGTCGCCGACATAATGAACTATTCCGTTAAAACTTCAGTTCTTGGGGCTGCTGAGCAGTATGAGGGTGAGCAGCGCCCGCATAGACTTTCAGCTTACGGTACATGTCGCGACCCAGCGGGTTTTTAGGCAGCATGCCTTTAACCGCGGTCTCGATCACGCGCTCAGGAGCTTTGGCGATCAGCTTTTCGAAGTTGATCGACTTAATCCCGCCCGGGAAACCGGAGTGAGAGTAGTACATTTTGTCAGAGGTTTTAGCACCAGTGACACGAATCTGCTCGGCATTGATAACAACGATGTAGTCACCGGTGTCAACGTGCGGAGTGAATTCAGGCTTGTGCTTGCCACGCAGACGGCTAGCGATTTCGGTGGCCAGACGACCCAGTGTCTGGCCGGCAGCGTCGACGACAAACCAGTCGCGCTTAACTGTTTCCGGTTTAGCAGTAAAAGTTTTCATTCTTTATAGCCTCAGGGGCCGCCCTGTAAATTAGACGGCGGATCTTACTGAATAGTGCGTACTTTGACAAGTCAAAGGCAGCCGGATACAGACGCTATCGGGGGCTCGGGTCAGCGCGTCCGTTCAACGGCAAGATTCTTCGGCAGGCGGGGCATCACTTCCACTGCAGAAAGAGGTCGGCAATTATGCAGATTGCGAAAAAAAATACAACCTGCTTTTATGTTTCTTTAATCAAAGGAGCATCCGATGGACTATCGCACGCTAGGCCGCACCGATCTGAAAGTGAGCGCAATCGGCCTCGGAACCATGACCTGGGGCGAGCAAAACAGCCAGACTGAAGCCTTTGAGCAAATCGAGTACGCCAAAAATGCCGGGATCAATTTCATCGATACGGCCGAGATGTATCCGGTGCCGCCAAAAGCAGAAACCTATGCCAGCACCGAACGGTTCATCGGCAACTGGTTCAAGGCTCGGGGCGACCGTGCCGACTGGGTTCTGGCGAGCAAGATTGCGGGCCCCGGCAATGGTATCGACTACATCCGCGACGGCCAGCTCAAACACAATCGCGCCCATATCGTTCAAGCCCTGGACGCCAGCCTGAAGCGCCTGCAAACCGACTGGATCGACCTCTACCAGCTGCATTGGCCCGAGCGCAGCACCAACTTCTTTGGCCAGCTGGGCTACAAACATAACGCCGAAGAGACCTTCACCCCGCTGGAAGACACTCTCGAAGCGCTGGATGAGCAAGTGAAGGCCGGGAAAATCCGCCACATCGGCCTGTCGAACGAAACCCCGTGGGCCACCATGAAGTTCCTGCAACTGGCCGAAAGCCGGGGCTGGCCGCGCGCAGTTTCTATCCAGAACCCCTATAACCTGCTCAACCGCAGCTTTGAAGTCGGCCTGGCCGAAATCGCCATTCGCGAACAATGCGGCCTGCTCGCCTATTCGCCGCTGGCGTTCGGCATGCTCTCCGGCAAGTACGATGGCGGCGCCCGCCCGGCAAAAGGCCGCCTGACCCTCTACAGCCGCTTCTCGCGCTATTCCAACCCGCAGGCAGTGGCTGCCAGCGAGCGTTATGTGGCACTGGCGCGCGAACACGGACTGGATCCGGCACAAATGGCCCTGGCCTATGTCACGCGACAACCGTTCGTCACCAGCAACATCATTGGTGCAACGTCAATGCAGCAGCTCGCAAGCAACCTCGACAGCTTCAACCTGGCCCTGTCGGATGAAGTACTGGAAGGTATCGAAGCGATTCACAAAGGCCAGCCCAACCCGGCGCCTTGACCTCCTCCCCCTGTAACCGCTGCTGCCAGACGGCAATGGCCTGCACAGCAGGCCTGTTGCTGAAGCCCCTTAGGGTCGTCTGGCAACCTGCGGCAGCGACTACAACATCTTCCCCCTAGACACGCCCGCAAAATAATAAGACGATCCAGCCATCAGTTGACCAATTTCACCTATAAGAATAATCAAATAATGTCTAACTCACTCCCCACGCCCTTGCGGCGCATCAGCATTTTGGCTATCGATCGGGTGTTCGCTTCAACCCTGATGCAAGCCAAGGACTTTTTTCATCTCGCCAGCCTGCGTCATGGCAAACAATTGGGCCAAGGCCTGTGCCCAACGTTCGAAACACGCCTGGTCAGCCCGGACGGCCAACCCGTCTGCAGCTTCAGCAATGTGATACTTCCCGTCGACGGCGGCCTGGAAGACACCGACATCATCATCCTCCCGGCCTTTTGGGACGATTTTGACACCCTGTGCCAGCGCTACCCGCAAATCCTGCCGTGGCTGCGCGAACAACATGCCCGTGGCGCCGTCCTGTGCGCAGAAGCCACCGGGGTCTTCTGGCTCGCCGAGGCCGGACTGCTCAACGGCAAGGAAGCCACGACCTATTGGCGCTTTTTCAGCTCTTTCGCCCAGCGCTATCCACAGGTTTACCTCAATCAGGACAAACACCTGACCGATGCAGACAACCTGTACTGCGCGGGCGGCCCGACGTCTGCCTGCGACCTGTACATTTATTTGATCGAGCGCTTCTGCGGCGCCAATATTGCCCAGGCCGTGGCCCGTGACATCCTGTACGAGGTTCAGCGCAACTACACCCCCGGACGTATCGGTTTTGGCGGGCAAAAACTGCATCAGGACGTGATCATCCTGCAGATCCAGCACTGGCTCGAAGACCATCTGGCGGATAAGTTTCGCTTCGAAGACGTGGCCCGCGATCACGGCATGAGCATCCGCAATTTCATGCGCCGATTTCAGACCGCTACCGGCGACAAACCCTTGCACTACCTGCAACGCCTGCGCATAGAAACCGCCAAAGGCCTGCTCTCGGCAACCCGCAAGAGCATCAAGACCATCAGCTATGACGTGGGCTACGACGACGCCAGCTTCTTTGCACGGCTGTTTCGCCAACACACCGAGCTCTCGCCCCACCAATACCGGCAACAGTTCCAGCAGGCAGCGTAAGCCTGCTGGCGCACCCTGTATCACGACCAAAAAAAGACCTGCAATGCAGGCCTTTTTTTACAGCGTTCCGACTACGGCTTGTGCGCCCGTGTCAGGTACTCGTGGGATTGCATTTCCAGCAAGCGGCTGAGGGTGCGCTGGAACTCGAAGTTCAGGCGCCCACCCTTGTAGAGGTCTTTAAGTTCGACTTCAGCCGAGATGATCAGCTTGACGTTACGGTCATAGAACTCGTCGACCATATTGATGAAGCGGCGAGCAATGTCGTCGGTCTTGACTTCCATTTGCTCGACACCGCTGAGGATCACGGCATTGAAAATCTTGCCGAGCTCAATGTAGTCGTTCTGGCTGCGCGGGCCATCGCAGAGCTCCCGGAAGTCGAACCAGGCCACGTCGTCGCAGGTACGAAGCGCACGAATGGTGCGATTTTCAATGATCAGCGCATCATCCTCAACCACTCGACCGGAATCATGGGTCAACGCTTTGAAACTCTCACGCAGGCTTTTTTCGGCTGCTTCATCGAGCGGAAAGTGGAACAGCTCGGCCTGCTCCAGATGGCGCAACCGATAGTCGACGCCGCTGTCGACGTTGACGATTTCAGTGTGCTGCTTGATCAGCGCAATCGCCGGCAGGAAACGCGCACGCTGCAGGCCGTCCTTGTACAAACCGTCCGGCACGATGTTCGACGTGGCCACCAGGGTAACGCCGTTTTTGAACAGCTCTTCCATCAACGTGCCAAGGATCATGGCGTCGGTAATGTCCGACACAAAGAACTCATCGAAACAAATCACCCGCGCCTCATCGGAGAAACGCTTGGCAATGATGGTCAATGGGTTCTTTTCGCCATTGAGGGTGCGCATCTCTTCGTGCACACGCTTCATGAAGCGGTGGAAGTGCGTACGAACCTTCTCTTTGAACGGCAAGGCATCAAAAAACGTATCGACCAGATAGGTTTTACCCCGGCCAACACCTCCCCAGAAATACAGGCCCTTGACCGGGGCCTGTTCTTTTTTGCCGAACAGCTTGCCGAACAGGCCGGGCTTGCTCTGCGAAGCTGCAACCAGGTCCTCGTACAGACGCTGCAAATGGCGCACAGCGTTTTCCTGCGCGGCATCATGGAAGAAGTCCGGGCGTTTCAGATCAGCTTGGTATCGTTCTAGAGGCGTCATAATTCGTTAGCAAGGCAACAAAAACGGGCCGCCACTGTAGCGACGGCCCTGAGGAATGGCAATCAAACCTGAGACGAAACGTCGCACTTTCTCAGTCTTGCGCGGGCACCAGGGCCAGACGCAGCGTCTCGATTGCCGCATCACGCGCCGCCATATCGGCAAAGGCCGGGCTGTCGGCCACGCATGCATCATCCAGCCAGACACTGAAGCTCAGCGCCTCGGTGCGCACATCCAGAGGCTGACCTGCTTGCAGCTGTTTGGTGACCTGGCCGGCTGCCTTGCCATCGGCAAAGCTGCGTGACAGCAGCAGTTGCTCGCCGTCAGCAGCCAGCAGGCGGAAGCGGAAGCTGGCGTCTTCATCGCGGAAGCTGACAAAACGCGGGCCCTTGCTTGCTTTCTTCTTGGCCGTAGTGGCCGCCCGGGCTTCACTGACAAACGAGCGCAGGCCAACGGCCTCACGCAACTCAGCCAAAAACGGGGTAGCCAGCTTGCGCGCTTTTTGTGCGCCGGTCTGAAGGATGTCCTCCATGTCCGAAGGGCGCGACATCAGCTCGTGATAACGCTCACGGGACTCACCCAGCTCGCCGTCCAGCAGCTTGAACAGACGCTCCTTCGCTTCGCCCCAGCCAAGCCCCTGCAGCAATTCGCCACGGAACTCGGCCGATTGCTCAGGCGTCGAGAATGCCTGATACAGGGTGAACAAATGCGAGTTATCAGGATCTTTGGCTTCGCCCGGCGCACGGGAGTCGGTCACGATCCGCGAAATCGCGCTTTTCATGTCCTTGGCGCTGCTGAACAACGGGATGGTGTTGTCGTAGCTTTTGGACATTTTGCGGCCATCAAGACCAGGCAAGGTGGCCACGCTTTCTTCGATCAATGCTTCAGGCATGGCGAAGAACTCTTTGCCGTTACCGAACAGATGGTTGAAGCGCTGGCCGATGTCGCGGGCCATTTCGACGTGCTGGATCTGGTCACGCCCTACCGGCACCTTGTTCGCATTGAACATCAGGATGTCCGCCGCCATCAGCACCGGGTAGCTGTACAGCCCCATGGTGATGCCCGCATCCGGGTCTTCGCCGTTGTCCAGGTTCTTGTCGACCGACGCCTTGTAAGCGTGGGCACGATTGAGCAGGCCCTTGGCCGCGACGCAGGTGAGCAACCAGGTCAGCTCAGGAATTTCAGGGATGTCTGACTGGCGATAGAACGTCACGCGCTCGACATCCAGACCGGCCGCCAGCCAGGTCGCAGCGATTTCCTGACGCGAGCGCTGAATGCGCAGCGGGTCATCGCATTTGATCAACGCGTGATAGTCGGCCAAAAAGTAGAACGAGTCGGCATTGCTGTCACGGCTGGCGACGATCGCTGGGCGAATGGCCCCGGCGTAGTTGCCCAGGTGCGGCGTACCGGTGGTGGTAATACCGGTGAGGATACGGGTACGAGTGGTCATGGGTAATCGCTTATCAGGCTGCAATCAATTCGAAAGGCGTGGCGCCACCAACTCTTTGAGTTCAGGTAGCTTGCCGTGAAAAAAGTGTCCGCATTCTGCCACTTTCAGCAGCTCATGGGGACGCGTCAGCGCGTTTGACCAGTCATAGACCAGCTGAGGATCGATCACTTCGTCAGTTTCTGGCTGGATAACCGTCAACGGACACGCCAGGGGCAATGCATCTTCGTCGCGCAAGCGCATGACCGCCGGAGCGACCATGATCAGGCGTGCCAGGGTTTCGCCCTGAGCCTCGAGACGTCCGCCAAGGCTGGCGGCAACAAACCCGCCGAACGAAAAACCCAGCAAGGTGATGGGCAAATCAGGGTGCCGGGCACGCAGCCAGTGTGCAGCGGCCAATGCATCATCGACTTCGCCGGTGCCCATATCGTGATTGCCGGCACTCGCGCCGACGCCACGGTAATTAAACCGCAAGGTGCTCAGGCCAGCATCACGGGCCGTGCGCTGGAGGGTCGAAACCACTTTATTCATCATTGTTCCGCCCTGCACCGGATTAGGGTGACACAGCAGTGCAAGGCCGTGTGGCGCAGGCGAATCAAGGTACAAGGCTTCCAGTGGACCGACCGGGCCGGCAATTTCTACAGGGGTTTCGCGGGTAAGCAAGAAGGAACTCCGTGACCTCAAATTGGGTCGACTCGTCTAGCTGATAGATTCTGTCTGACATATTTGCGAGTGCATCGCGGTATACAGCGCAGGTCCGAGCCGTTAACGTAAAGCAAAGCCGTTTATAGAGGAAGGACTCGTGGAACACTCGCTCTTAATTTGGTTGTTGCCGACCCTAGCCCTGGTTGCCGGTGTCGCCATTGGTTTTCTGGTCGCTCGTCTGCTGCCGAATGCCGCGCCTAACCGCACGCAGCGTCAGCTGGACGACATCCAGGAACGTTTTGACAGTTATCAAAGTGAAGTGGTTACCCACTTCAACACCACGGCAAATCTGGTGAAAAAACTCACTCAGAGCTATCAGGATGTGCAAGAACACCTTGCCGAGGGCGCCAACCGTTTGGCCCTGGACGAGCAAACTCGCCAACGCCTGCTGGCAGCGCTGCACTCTGACGTGCCACAACCTCATCGCGAGCGCCTGACACCGCCACACAGCGCCGAGCCTCCATTGGACTACGCGCCAAAAACCCCGAACGCCCCCGGGATGCTCGACGAGCATTACGGTCTTAAGAAGTAACTCTTGAGTTAAGCGTTCAACAAAAAGCCCCGCGATCTGCAAGGATCGCGGGGCTTTTTGTTGAGTCGTGAATCGATTTACAGCGGTTGCCCCAAGGGATGTAGCCTTCGGCAACCGCTAGACGATCACGTCAAAGCCTTACGGGTACTGCTGAACCTGGCCGTTCTGCTGGTACTGCATGCCCGGGATCGGAGCCAGCGTGATCTGGACGCGGCGGTTTTGCGCACGGCCGTCAGCTGTTGCGTTGCTCGCGATCGGGTCAGCGGGACCGGCACCGCGAACGGTCAGGTACTGACCGCTCACACCTTGCGACGTCAGGTAGGTCGCTACACTCTGCGCACGCTGCTGTGAAAGCTGCATGTTGTAGTTGTTGTTACCCGTGCTGTCGGTATAACCCACGATCTGAATCTGGTTTTGATTGTTGAACTGCTTCAGCGAGTTCGCCAGGTTATTCAGCGGCTGATAGAAGCTTGGGGCGATGTTGGCCGAGCTGGTGGCAAAGGTAATGTTGCCAGGCATCACGAGGGTGATGTTGTCGCCCTGACGCTGAACCTCAACCCCGGTGTTGGCCATGCTGGCGCGCAATTCAGCTTCTTGCTTGTCCGCGTAGTAGCCATAACCGGCAGCCCCCAGACCCGCTACGGCAGCGCCGATCAGCGCACCCTTGCCACGGTTGTCATGGTCAATCGCCGCACCGGCCAGTGCACCGGCCAACGCTCCAAGACCACCGTACTTGGCCGTCTTGCTCATGCCCGTTGAGGCTTGGCCCTGGCTGTTGTCATAAGGATTAGGCGAGGCGCAGCCCGCCAGCAATGCAACAGCACTTGCGGCAACGATCAAACGACGCGAAATGAACATGGTGTAGCTCCTGATCTGTCTTTCTAGGGGCAAAGGTCGTTGGCAATGGACCTTTATTGGCGTTTGAACACGACCAGCGGTAAAAATTCCCTGGCGGCTTTACTTAGGCACGCACAAAAGGGTTTTCACGCATTTCATCGCCAAGACGCGTGTCAGGGCCATGACCTGCAACCACCGTTGCCTCTTCGTCCAGCGTGTACAGCCGCTGCTTGATAGAACGAACGATAGTCGCCTGATCGCCACCCCACAAATCGGTACGCCCTACCCCGCGGCGAAATAGCGTGTCCCCTGCGATCAGCAGCTTGGCCTCGGCAAACCAGAAACTCATCGAGCCGGGTGTATGCCCCGGGGTGTGCAACGCCACCCCGCAGCCGCAGGCCAGCTCCTCGTCATCGGCCAGCCAGCGGTCTGGCGGCGGCACCGGCGTATAAGGCACGCCAAACAAGCCGCATTGCATCTCCAGGTTGTCCCACAAAAACTGGTCCTCCTTGTGCAAGTGCAGGGTCGCGCCGGTTTTTTCCTTGAGCTGGCCCGAAGCCAGGAAATGGTCCAGGTGGGCATGGGTATGAATGATGCTCACCACCCGCAGCCCCAGCTTCTCGAGCCGCGCCAGAATCAATTCATGATCGCCGCCCGGATCGACCACAATCGCCTTTTTCGTCACCGGATCACCGATGATCGTGCAGTTGCACTGCAAAGGGCCGACGGGGAAGGTTTCGCGGATGAGTGCAGGGGATGTGTTCATGATCGAGGCTTCCGAATCTGTGCAGGACGTTTCAAAACTTGACCCCGACGCTCATCGACACAAAGTCGCGATCACTGAGGGTGTTGTAGCGTCCGCCGAAGAAGTTGGTGTAGGACAAACTACCGGTGTAAGTACTCTGGTATTCCCCGTCAAGGCCGAGGGTAACGGCTTTTCGACCTTCTTCGAGGGTGGCGTTGGGCCCCGGGGCATAGCCACTGACATCATGGGACCAGCCCAGAACCGGCTTGAGATTGATGCCGGGCAACACGCTGTTGTATTCCCATACGGCGCGCGCCCGGTAACCCCAAGAGGTGGCCGTGGTGAAACCTTCATTGCCACCCGAACCAAACACCGGGTCACGGCCATAGCGCAGCTCGGAACCGCTTTCCAGGCCACCGACGTACGTCACCCCCGCCTCACCGATCAGGGTCAGGCGATTGGCCCCCATGGCGTTGTCGAACACATGGATCAGCGACGTCTGGAACTGGCTCACCTCTTTGCGCCGGTATCCCTGCAGGTCGGCGCCGGGGCTCACGCCAAGGGGCGAGGCACCTGCCAGGCCGGGCAGCAGGGTCACATTGGCGTAGAGCAAATCGTTGCTGTTGATTTGCACTGGGGCATTGGGACGGTAGCTCAATTCGCCTTTCCAGCGAGTGCCTGTGGATAACGTGGTGGCGAAGCTCAGGCCATACAACCGGATGTCTTCCGGGTATTCAACGTAGTAACTGGAGTTGCCCGCCACGATCATCGACCCGAGCCCCCCGGATGCCGAGGCGGCGTTGTAAGCTGACTGCGGCGCAGCACCGGCGCTGATGATCGGGTCACGGCTGTGGTAATTGATGAAATAAGCTCCGAACTCGGTGTCCAGCGGCTCATATACATAATGCATGGCCACGCCGAACTGCCCGCTGTTTCGTGCATCGCGATCAGCCCCCCGGCGCACCAGCACGCCCTCCTCATTGACGTCGACACCCGCCGAGGTCAATGCCGCAAGATCCGCTACATCGAGCGCCGAGCGCTTGCTCATCACCCGATAATTACCGGAGCAACCGTCGGCAATCACGTCGGACTGCGAGAAAAACGTCCCGCAATTGTCCGCCTCGGACTGCTCCCAATCCAGTTGGTAAAAAGCTTCGGCCGACAGGTTGTCGGTCAGGTTTTGCGAGACGTAAAACAGATTGACCGGCACCAGGCCGTCTTTGTATTCGGTACCCGCCCGGCGATAAGCCGACGCGTCCGTGGGGTTGATTGCATTGATCCCCCCACCGATAAAGGCTGACTCGCCCCAGCTGACGACCTGCTTGCCCAGGCGCACCGCACCGGGCTGATCGGCAATTGCATAGTTATGGTAGACAAACGCATCGAGCCACTGTGCGCCCGCCGATTGGGCCGAGGCTTTGCGACCGCTGTCACTGATGGACTTGAAAGGACGGCTGTCGTCCTGCAGCTCAAAGTCGTACCAGTATTTGCCCCGCACATACAGGCCGCTATCGCCGTATTTCAGCTCAAGCCCGTGCATGCCGGTCACGATCTTCGAGAAGGTTTCACCGCGTTTGAAGTTCAGGCGCCCGTCGTCAGAGATTTGCGAGTGGCCCTGGCCACCATTATTGGCGCCGATCAAGTTGTGATCCGCTTTGGCGGTCGACCAACTGGCACCTATCGACAGCTCGGAGTCAATCTGACCTTCAATCGCACCGAAGTTAAAACTCACGCCCCAGGCGGACCCGGTAAACGTAGAGGCCAGGCTGACTGCCAGCGGCAGTTTGGCCAGACGCCAGAACCGGTTGACTGAGGACATCGATACATCTCCGTGGGCACGCTGCAATAAGCCCGCAAGGATGAAGGAAAAACAGAATTTGACAAGGCTTGTAGCCGCGACCCAAGGCAGCGGCTACAGATGATGTAGCGCGTAATTTGTAGCCGCGGACGAGTAGAACGGGGCCTCGTCCGGCTGCGCTGCCGAGACCTGACTGGCAACAGAGTATCTACCGCGATCCCGTCAGTGCATTTCGGTAAAGGCCAGTTTTACGCCCAGCGCCACCAGCACCGCCCCCATGGTGCGATCAAACCAGTGCCCCATGCGCGCAAAGCCTGTGCGCACACGCTGGTGGCTGAACAGCACGGCCACCATGCAAAACCACAGCCCGGTCGCGACAGCCAGGTACACCCCGTAACCGGCCTGAATCGACAGCGGCGTATGCGGGTTGATCACCACGGTAAACAACGACAGGAAAAACAGCGTTGCCTTGGGGTTCAAGCCATTGGTCACAAAGCCCGAGGTGAACGCTCCGCGCGCCGTGCGCTCGCCCACTGGCAATGCCGCCGCCAGGGCAGCCGGATCTGCCGGCTTGGCACGCAGGGCCTTGTAGCCGATGTACAACAGGTAAGCCGCCGCCAGCCACTTGAGGGCATTGAACAGCACGATGGACTGCGACACGATGATCCCGATGCCCAGTAGCGAATAACCGACATGGACGAAAATCGCCGTGCCGACACCGAACGCCGTAAACAGGCCGGCGCGTCGTCCGTGGGTCACGCTTTCACGTACCACCACGGCGAAATCCGGCCCGGGGCTGGCCACCGCCAACAAGTGAATCAGGGCAACAGTCAAAAATTCTGTCCAGTACATGCGCGGCTCCATTGCAAATTGTTTCTTCTGTTAGGCTCGCCACATTACGCCTTCACTCGACAGCACAAAAGGTACAGTTGATGATTAACACTCACCGCGCCGTGTTCCTCGACCACTCTTCCCTGGACCTCGGCGATCTTGACCTCAACCCTCTGCGTCACTGCTTTGGCGAGTTGCAGCTGTGGGACACCACCTCTGCGGATCAAGTGGTCGAGCGCCTGCAGGGCGCCCGTGTGGCCATCAGCAATAAAATCCTGCTGAATGCCGAGACCCTTGCCGCCTGTCCTGACCTGAAGCTGATCCTGATCGCCGCCACCGGCACCAATAATGTCGACCTTGAGGCTGCCCGCGCCCAAGGGATTACCGTCACCAATTGCCAGGGTTATGGCACGCCTTCGGTAGCCCAGCACACCTTGATGCTATTGCTCGCGCTGGCCACACGCCTGATCGACTACCAAAAAGCCGTAACCGCAGGTGAATGGCAAAAGTCCAAGCAGTTTTGCTTGCTGGACTTCCCGATTGTTGAGCTGGAAGGTAAAACCCTGGGGTTGTTCGGCCACGGAGAACTGGGCAGCGCAGTGGCCAAACTGGCCGAAGCGTTCGGCATGCGCGTATTGATCGGGCAAATCCCGGGGCGCCCTGCCCGCGCCGATCGCTTGCCACTGGACGAACTGCTGCCACGCGTCGATGCCCTGACCTTTCACTGCCCGCTCAATGAACACACGCGAAACTTTATCGGTGCCCGCGAATTGGCGTTGCTCAAACCCGGAGCCTTTGTGGTCAACACCGCCCGGGGCGGGATAATCGATGAACAGGCGCTGGCCGATGCCTTGCGCAGCGGTCATTTGGGCGGGGCGGCGACCGACGTACTGACCCTAGAACCACCGCGTGACGGCAACCCGCTGCTGGCGGCAGACATTCCGCGCCTGATCATTACCCCGCACAGCGCCTGGGGCAGCCGCGAGGCGCGCCAGCGGATCGTCGCCCAACTCAGCGAAAACGCCAGCGCATTCTTCAACGGTACAGCGCTGCGGGTCGTCAGTTGATAGACTGCGCCCCTTTTTTGAGGAGCAGATTATGGATCCGCGCAGTGAAGTACTGCTTCGCCAGCCTGAATACTTTCAGGGCTCGTTGCTGCTGGTAGGTTTGCCAGCGGACGAACTGTTGGGTGAATTACCCAACGCACATGGCTGGTGCTGGCACGCCGGCGATCAGACCACGCTGGATGCACGCTTTCCCGGACGCGTGCATTTCGGCGTAGAAGTACCCGAGCGCGGATTCGACACCGCCGTGGTGTTTTTGCCCAAGTCCAAGGAACTGACGGATTACGTGCTCAAAGCCGTGGCGGCTCGCCTGCCCGGCGCGGACGTATTTTTGGTCGGCGAGAAAAAGGGCGGCATCGAAGGGGCATCCAAGCAACTGGCACCGTTCGGCAAGCCACGCAAGCTCGACAGCGCACGGCATTGCCAGTTGTGGCAAACCACGGTAGTCAATGCCCCGGCGGCTCCGGTACTCGCGGACCTCGCCCAGCATTACGAACTGGCGCTGGCCGAAGGCCCGCTCAAGGTCGTCAGCCTGCCTGGCGTCTTCAGCCACGGCCGCCTGGATCGCGGCAGTGCCTTGCTGCTCGAACATTTGGACAAACTGCCCAGTGGCCATGTGCTTGATTTTGGTTGCGGTGCAGGTGTCCTCGGCGCGGCGGTCAAACGCCGCTACCCGCATAACAACGTCACGCTGCTCGATGTGGATGCCTTCGCCACTGCCAGCAGTCGCCTGACCCTCGCCGCCAACGGCCTCGAGGCCGAAGTGATTACGGGCGACGGTATCGATGCCGCACCCATGGGTTTGAGCACGATCCTGAGCAATCCGCCGTTCCATGTCGGCGTTCATACCGATTACCACGCCACCGAAAACTTGCTGCAAAAAGCAGTCAAACATCTTAAATCAGGTGGCGAACTTCGCCTTGTGGCCAACAGCTTCCTGCGCTACCAGCCACTGATCGAAGAGCACCTGGGGCCTTGCAGGGTCAAGGCCGAAGGACAAGGGTTCCGGATCTACAGCGCCAAGCGCCGCTGAGGAATTTTGCAAAACAAGGCTTGCCGGATCGGATTTGCCTAGGCAGAATCCGCTCCGTCCTAGGGGAGTAGTCTCCCACGAGCGCCACGCTCGTCCGGCATGCGTCAACATACTTGGTCAACAGACCATGGTGCATGCGACCCAGGTGTCCGCACAGACGGACCGGGGTTTGACAAGACCTATGACACGAACACCTTACCCGGGGCGGGAAGGCTGTACGTGTCATAGCCGTGTCGACCCGCCCCTGGAAACCACCTGATGATGCTCGATTCCCTGCTCGTTCCTACTGCAATCGTTGCCTTGGCCGAAATCGGCGACAAGACGCAACTGCTCGCACTCATTCTCGCCGCCCGTTTTCGCAAACCCTGGCCCATTATCGCCGGCATCGTGGCTGCGACCCTGGCCAACCATGCGGCCGCCGGTGCCGTAGGCGCCTGGTTCGGGAGCTTCTTTTCGGACGTCACGCTGCACTGGATCCTCGCAGCGAGCTTCGCCGCCACAGCCCTGTGGACCCTGGTGCCCGACAAAATGGACGACGACGAAGCCAGTACCGCACGCAAGTACGGCCCTTTCGTCACAACCCTGATTACGTTCTTCATTGCTGAAATCGGCGACAAGACCCAAGTCGCAACCGTGATGCTGGCCGCGCAGTATCCCGATTTATGGCTGGTCATCATCGGCACCACGCTGGGCATGCTGATTGCCAACGTGCCGGTGGTATTGGCCGGCAACTTTGCCGCAGACAAACTGCCGCTGACCCTGATCCGTCGCCTGGCAGCAACGGCATTCTTCGTACTGGCGGCAGTGGCGGTGTACAAAGCAATGGTGATCAGCGGCTGGGTGTAACCGCACCACAGGTTCCTGCAGGCGCTCGCCCCTGCAGGTTCAGGGCCCTGCCCGATCACCCCGCTCCGAGGGCGCTACTATTTTTTCGAGGCTTGCTGATAAAGCGGCATCACCTTCGGGATCGCCGCTTCAAGGGCCGCGATCCGGCTGGCCGAAGCCGGGTGAGTGCTCATGAATTCAGGCGGCGCACTCTGAGACTGGCGGGACATCTTCTGCCACAGGGTGATGGCCGCATTCGGGTTGTAGCCTGCACGCGCAGCCAACTCCAGACCGATCAGATCCGCTTCGTTTTCATTGCTGCGGCTGTTGGGCAAGGTCAGGCTGTAGTTGACCACGGTGTCGGCCAGGCCGAGGCTGTCCTGGCCCAGCCCCAGCAACGCACCGGCGCCCTGCTTGGCGATCTCGATACCATAAGCCTTGGACATGGACTCACGGCTGTGCTCGCGCAAGGCGTGGGCAACTTCGTGCCCCATGATTGCCGCGATTTCGTCGTCGGTCAGCTTCAGCTGATCAATGATCCCGCTGTAGAAGATGATCTTGCCACCAGGGCCGCAATTGGCATTGAGCTCGTCGCTCTTGATCAAGTTGACTTCCCAATCCCATTGCGCCGAATCAGGGCGAAACGCCGGCGCCTGGGCAATCAGCCGCTTGGCAATCGCCTGCAAGCGCTTGGCGTTGGTGCTGGTCTTGTCCAGAACCCCCTTGCTGTTGGCTTCTCCAACTGTCTGCTGGTACGACTGCGCATACATCTGGTCGACTTGCTGGCTCGACAGCATGCTGAACATGTACTGCTTGCGTTCAACGCCTACGGCACCACCATTGGTGGTATTCACCGACTGGCAACCGCCGAGCAACAAGCCGGCGCCCACCACGCACACTACCGATAACTTACCCATCAAAACTCTCCATAAAGATGACACGCATCGTAGCAGAACCGCCTCTCAACCCGGCGTCAGGCACTCGGGGGCATTGAGTTTGGGATCGTTGACCAGATTGGCCAAGGGTCGCTCGCGCAACGGCAATTGTGCGCTGGCCAGCAGCGCCTGCAATACCGGCAACGGGGTTTTCGGATCAAGCCAGGCACGCTGCCCGGCCTCATCCAGAATCAGCGGGCGGCGCTGACTGGCGGCAGCCTGAGTCACCACCGCAGTGCTCAACCATACGTGCCCCTCGACCGGATAAGCCTCCCAGATACCGGCAAAAAAAAGTGAAGCGCCCTCACCCGGCGTCAACCAGTAAGGACGCTTTCTTGTGGTGCCGCGCCACTCATAAAAACCATTGGCAGGGATCAGACAACGCCGCTGGCGAAACGCGTCACGAAACATCGGTTGCTCGGCCAGGGTTTCAGCACGGGCGTGGGCCGGTGTTCGCGAGAGGTCGGTCAGCCACGGCGGGGTCAAACCCCAGCGCGCCCGCGCCAGCTCGCGCTGATCCGGCTCGGCACCTGTTCGCAGGATCAATACCGAGTCATTGGGCGAAATATTCCACTGGGCCTGCTGGTCCGCCGGAAAACCGGGCAAGGCTGCAAAGGCAGGGTTCCAGCGAAACAGGGCAAAACGTCCACACATGGGGCAGCACAACTCTTTTCTATATAGCAGTGAAAAACAGTCGCTGGCCTTAGCAGACCAGCACATCCGGGAAGCTCTCGGGCTCATCGCCCGCCACCGGCGAAGCGGCATTGTACGCATCGATCAACTCACGGGCGTACAGGGCCTGATCATCGGCCACTGTCAGCCCCAACAAACCCAATGCAGGCAGCTCTCCGGTGCCGCCGATCAGGTCGCGCCCCTGAAGACGGGCCTCGATTCCTTCACTGGCCAGCATCCCCAGCAGCAGTTCGGCTTCCATCAGGTTTTCCGGTTCATAGATGCGTTGCATGAGCTCACCCGTTACTCGTTCTCACTGTGAACATCGAGCATCCATTCCTGACCGTCAGTCTGCAAATGGAAAACAATCGGCCGGCAGCACACAGGGCAATCTTCAACATACGTCTGGTCCCCCCCGGAAAGATCAAGCACCGCTTCGGCAGGCTCGCCGCAATAAGGGCATTCATAGGCTTCGGTTTCAAGCATCGCGGTCTCCAGAGTGACTTGTGCGTATAATCGCCGGTCTATTTGCAGGGCTATTTTTTTTGCCCTGCCTTATGTACTTACCCTAGCCGTTTCCAACAAGAGAGCATGATGGGCGAATTCGATACCATCCGACCTTACGACGACGCCGAAGTCCCAGCAGTGCTGGCCCGGCTGCTCAGCGACAAGGCGTTTCTAGATATCCTGACCCACTTTCGCTTCCCGCGCCTGGCAGGCGCTTTCGGCTGGCTGTTAAAACCTCTTATATCGCATCGCCTGCGCAAGGAGTTCGCGGGCGTCACGTCGGTCGCAACCCTGCAGGACAAAGTCGAAGTGTACGTCGACCGAACCATCGAGCATGCCACTGATGGCGTGACCTACACCGGTGTCGAACACCTGAAGTCAGGCAGTGCTTACCTGTTCCTGGCCAATCATCGCGATATCGTAATGGACCCCGCGTTCGTTAACTACGCGGTGTATCACGCAGGCCTGCCGACACCGCGTATCGCCATCGGTGACAACCTGCTGCAAAAGCCGTTTGTCAGCGACCTGATGCGGCTGAACAAAAGCTTTATCGTGCACCGCTCCATCACCGGTCGACGTGAAAAGCTGGCGGCGTATCAATTGCTCTCGGCCTATATCAATCACTCGATTCGCAACGATTGCCAGTCGATCTGGATTGCCCAGGCCGAAGGTCGCGCCAAGGACGGTGACGACCGTACCGATTCTGCGATCCTCAAAATGTTCCACATGAGCCGTAAAAACGAGCCTTTCGCCGAGGTCATCCAGTCACTGAACCTGACACCGGTGTCGATCAGCTACGAATACGATCCATGTGATCAGGCGAAGGCGCGCGAGCTGTACATCCGTGCAACCACCGGCACCTACAGCAAGACACCCGGTGAAGACGACACCAGCATCGCCAACGGCATTACCGGCTACAAGGGCCGCGTGCATGTGAACTTCGCGGCTCCGGTTACCGAACCCTTCGAAGACAGCAAATTGCTGGCAACCGAAATGGACCGGCATATTCTCAGCGGCTATCGCCTGTTTCCGGCTCATTACCTGGCGTATGCGCAATGGGCCGAAGCGGACCCGCAATTGCAGGTGCCCGCGGCGGCTCAAGTGTTCCCGGCCGAAGAGCTGGCAAAGGCCCAGCAAGAGTGGCAACGTCGCCTGGACGCCTGCCCTGCCGAGCATCGCCCATACCTGGTGCTGCAATATGCGACCCCTGTACGCAACCAGTACCGGGTCAAAGCCGGCTTGCCGCTATAACCCGGCCCCCTGTAGGAGCGAGCGTGCTCGCAATGGTCTCACTGCGATCACTCAAAGAAGCGCGTTGACCGTATCGCGACAAGCTCGCCCCTACAGGGCAAGAACGTTTAATTCTGGATGTCACCGTATCGTCATGTAGAGAGGCCACCCTGTGCCCCCTCGATACCGACACGGAGTTTGTCATGCTGCACGCAGAGAACCAGGACCGCCTTTATCTGATCGCCCCCAGCGACGAACAGCAGGCATTGATCGAAGGCCTGGCATTTAACGTTCAGGATCGTCACTGGCTGGTCTATTGCGCCCTGAGCGGCCATGCCCACGCCGATTTACCTGAACTGGATTTGCTCACTGGCGTGAGTCGTCTTGAGCTGTATGCCGAAGCGGCCTGAAGGAATTGCTCAAAAAAAAGCCCGAACTCAATGAGTTCGGGCTTTTTGTTTAGCGACGCAATTACTCGCCCAGCAGACGACCGATTGACGGGTCTTTGAATACACGCGTCAAGGCATCGCTCAGGACATCGCTCACCAGTTTGGTGTTGGTTTCCTGATTCGGCGCCATGCCGAAACGCTGATCCAGTGATGCGCCATAACGGCCGTTGTAGGTACGACCGCCGTTCTTCACATCAGAACGAAAGGTCGCGCCGATCGTGGCCTCTGTGACGTACATGGTGTCTTTAGGCGACTGATACTTCAGCTCGGTCAACGTTACGGTCAACGTGGGTGCATTGATCGCATTGGACGTTGGTGTGTAACCCAGCAAGCGCACGGCAGCTTCGGCCTGGGCCTGCAGTTTTGGAATCAGGTCAGCGCTGCTGACGCTGATCGCGCTGGTTTCGGGATACATGCCACCGCGGGTGCCCAAGGTTGGCGATGGACGACCATCCACCACGCGAACCACCACCGGCTGGCCGCGACCGACTGGTGCAAGTTGAGTGGTCAACTTGGGTTGCGGGCTGAGTTGTTGCGGGCTGTGGGCGCAGCCGACCAGAGTCAAACTGGTCACAGTAATCAAACCGAACAACAGGCGTTGCAACATGCTCACTTCTCCAGGACAGGTAAAACAGGTTGCCAGTATAGCGGTGCTCCACCCCCGCTAACTAGCCGCTAACTGTCACCGCGGTGTCATGGGCATTACATCGCGGTGTCACATCGCGCAGGCATTGTCTGGCCCATGGACTTCAGAGGTGCTTGCCCATGAACAGGTTTTGGTCGCTATTCGGTTTCGCTCTCCCTCACCGTTGCTTTGCGCGCCTGGATGCTGAAGGCCGCTGCCAGGCATTTAAACAATGCAGGCAAGCGCCGGCGGGCAACCACTGGATCGAAATCGAGGAAATTCGCCTCAACTGGTTGCACCAGGTATTACCTGCCAGCGCCCGTATTCACGCGCCTGCGGCGCACCCAAGGGTGCAACTGCTGCCAGGCGTTTAATCGGCAAACCAATAAAAGTCATTAAACAGGATCAATTGCCCGCGTTTCTTCGCTACAATCTCCCCCCGATTATAAGGACGTCTCCTGATCGGGCCTCGCAGCACCGCTAATGCGCTTGTATTAGCTCCCCCGCACCGCCCACAGAGAGCCGCCCACACAGATCGTGTAACGCTGGCGTGCTTGCTGTTCATTCTGCAATCCCCCGGCCTTTTTCGATCTGCCAGAGCTGCCATTTTGCTCGGCCACTGCGTTTTTGCCCGTCGTGCCCATCCTGTACTCCAGGACGGCAGACCATCCACGGGACAGTGCCTGGCATGCGGCAGCCCTTTTTTGAGGTTCACGTCTTCAAAAGAGCGTGAAAAAAACGGGTTTTCACAACTTCACAAGAGTGTGGCGAGCAAATGAAAAGTTTTGCGTCTGAACATGCACCATTAGCGTCTGAAACAGTCTCACCAAGCAGGATCGAAGTCGGCTCCACAGCACAAGACTGAAAGCCTGTCCGCTTACGGATTTGGTTGCACAAACGGACGCTCTTGACCTTAAGTCGAATTGCCTCCCGAGTTCTGAAATGCGTTCATATGAACCTTGATGGCCCGGTCGGAGCGTGCGCTGAAGTTGCAAGGAATTGCGAAGAATCGGACATGGCGATCCCGGCCATGCGTGACCTGAGGCCCTACCTGATGTTCGCCTCGGGACACCTGGCAGCTATGCCGTCAATTTGGTGCCGTAGATTTTGGAGACGCGTTAATGGCGCATAACGAAGCAGTCGACGTAGTACTGGTTGGAGCGGGCATCATGAGTGCCACCCTCGCCGTACTGCTCAAAGAGCTCGACCCCGGCATTAAGCTGGAAGTTGTTGAGCAGATGGACTCAGGTGCTGCGGAGAGTTCCAACCCGTGGAACAACGCAGGCACCGGCCACGCCGGGCTGTGCGAATTGAACTACACGCCGCAAGCGGCTGACGGTTCGATCGACATCAAAAAGGCTGTGCACATCAATGCACAGTTCGAAGTCTCGAAACAGTTTTGGGCCTACCTGGCGCAACAAGGGACCTTCGGTTCATGCAAATCCTTCATCAGCCCAGTGCCTCACCTGAGCTACGTGCAAGGTGAAAAAGGTGTGTCCTTCCTGAAAAAACGCTTTGAAGTGCTGAGCAAGCACCATGCGTTTTCAGACATGGAATACACCGAAGACAAGGCAAAAATGGCTGAGTGGATGCCATTGATGATGCCGGGCCGCCCGGCAGACGAAGTCATCTCCGCCACCCGTGTCATGCACGGCACCGACGTCAACTTCGGCGCTCTGACCAAACAACTGCTCAAGCATTTGGCCAGCGCACCCGATACACAGATCAAGTACAGCAAAAAAGTCACTGGCCTCAAGCGCAATGGCAGCGGCTGGACAGTGAGCATCAAAGACACCAACAGCGGCAACACGCGCCACATCGATGCCAAATTCGTGTTCCTCGGTGCCGGTGGCGCGGCCTTGCCGCTGCTGCAAGCCTCGGGCATTGAAGAAAGCAAAGGCTACGGCGGTTTCCCGGTCAGCGGCCAGTGGCTGCGTTGCGACAACCCGGAAGTGGTCAAGCTTCACCAGGCCAAGGTCTACAGCCAGGCGGCCGTAGGCTCCCCACCGATGTCGGTACCGCACCTGGACACCCGTGTCGTGGACGGTAAAAAGTCCCTGTTGTTTGGACCGTATGCCGGCTTCACAACCAAGTTCCTCAAGCACGGTTCGTTCTTGGACCTGCCCATGTCGATTCGACTGGGCAATATCGGGCCAATGCTCGCCGTCGCCCGTGACAATATGGATCTGACCAAGTATCTGGTCAGTGAAGTCCGTCAATCGATGGAGCAACGTCTGGACTCCCTGCGTCGCTTCTACCCGCAGGCCAAGGCCGAAGACTGGCGTCTTGAGATCGCGGGCCAACGGGTTCAGATCATCAAGAAAGACCCTAAAAAAGGCGGCGTGCTGCAGTTCGGTACCGAACTGGTTGCAGCCAAGGACGGCTCATTGGCCGCCCTGCTCGGTGCCTCTCCAGGCGCTTCGGTGACGGTATCGATCATGCTCGACCTGATCGAACGCTGCTTCCCGCAAAAAGCCGCTGGCGAGTGGGCGACCAAGCTCAAGGAAATTTTCCCGGCACGGGAAAAAACCCTTGAGACCGATGCTGAGCTGTACCGTGAAATCAGCACCCGCAACTCCGAGTTGCTGGAACTGGTAGAGCCGAACACCAGCATCGCGTAACACTGCTGCACCCGTGATGCGACGCAAAAAGCCCCTGTCCTTATGGCTAGGGGCTTTTTGTTGCACGGAGCCTTTGCTATCCCATCGTGAACAGCACCCGCGTACCGCCGTTGCGCACGAACTCATCATGGTCGGGGACGGCGAGGAGTTCTGCAGCGCAGGCGATCTCCACCGAACCGATTGATTTTGCGTTGGCCCAGCGGTTGATGGTGCTGGCCCCCGGCGTTAAATGGCCAAAGCCAAACAGACACGCCTGCTCGCCCTGGCGATAGGTAAATGTCTCGGTGCCTCGCGACTCCGGCAAGTAGTACAGCAACTCCTGACTGGTCCGGGACTCGACGATAAAGTCATGACCTGAATTGTCCGGACGTTCCAGCAGCGAAAAATCTTCCCCCGGGGAGATGCTGTAAGGCGTGGCGTTAAAAATCTCGACCTCCAGCACCTCATCAACCGCCAATGCCCCCGAAGACAGCACACTGAGTCCAAGACCAAGACACAGGCGTGTCGCCCACCTGAGTGAATACCGCATCATTAAATTCCCTTTCAGTTAGCCATCTGCTCGCAGTCCTGCGAGCCCCTGACATCTTCGATGTCAGCTTCAGTATTGTTGGCACGCGCAGATACATCGCGCAGCAAACAGCACTGAGCCTGTGGGATCTGTCTTGAATGGGGAGAGGGAATAGAAGCAGGCGGTGGAATCAGAGGAAAGTCTTTGCTACCGCGTAAACCCGGTTTACGCCTTCAATCTCCTGCAGGAGCATGCGCGTCCCGCGATGTGGACAACGCTGACCGCTCACATGGACGCCCTTGCGAGACTGGCCCGGCCCTGCAGGTTTAGATCGATGTCATGCCGCTTAGCCGCGAGCCTTCTCGATAAGCTCAATGTACTCTTCGGCGTTGCGCTGATCCTTGATGATGTCGACGAATGTCTGACCGTGCTCATCCTTGCCATCAAGGTCATACCCGGCTTCCTTGAAGAACGTCAGGAAGCGTTCAAAGTCGTCAATACGCAGACCGCGATAGGCTTTGATCAGTTTATGCAGCGAGGGCGAAGTGGCGTCTACGGGTTCAAAGTCCAGGAACAACTTGATCTGCTCATCGCCAATTTCATCACCAATCAACTGCTTCTTATCTTTACGCATGTCCGACTCCAGCCTGCTGATACTTCACGGGGCCCGCAGTTTACCCAAGGCTCAACGTGCGCGCACGCTGCCGGTGTGCAAGTCGGCCCAAATATGGCCATTGGCATAGGTCAAAAACTGGCAATAGACCGTATCGTTACGCAGTAAATCCATTACGACACGGTATTGGGCCAGGGGATAAGACAAGGTCAACGTCCGGGTTTTACGGTCAAATACGGGCTTTTTCAGGCTTTTGCTTTCACCATCAAAAGAAATCAGTACTTGGCTGACGGTCGCGCCCTGGCTCATCGGCTTGCCTTTCAAACGCACCCATAGAGGTGACGTCACCGGGATCGGCTGCTGATTGGATTGACGCTGATTGCCCACCACCACGGAATATGAGGTCACCAGCATCAACTGCTGTTGCTCGGGCTTTTCGGCGCGCAACTGCAGATCATCTACCGGCAAAAACTGTGCGTGCAACAGGGGGGCAACGGTGGGCGCAGCGGCCAGTGGCAAACTGGTCAGCATCACACCGAGCGCGGCACTGCGAAGTAAAAAACTCATGACAGAATCCAGGAACGCGGGACCCGGCACTCTAGCACGGAGGGCCCGCTGCAAACCGCTCGGCAAGACCGGTTTACAGTGTGCAATCTGCCTGGCTCAGCGCCGAACCGGACGCTTTTGCAGTTTGCGCTGCAGGGTACGACGGTGCATGCCCAGCGCACGGGCCGTTGCGGAGATATTGCCTTCATGCTCACCCAGCACGCGCTGGATGTGCTCCCACTGCAGACGGTCAACCGACATCGGGTTATCCGGCACCAGCGTCTCAAGATCCGCGTGCTGGGACAGCAGCGCCGCCAGCACGTCGTCGGCATCAGCCGGTTTGCACAAGTAATTGCAGGCGCCGCGCTTGATCGCCTCAACAGCCGTAGCGATGCTCGAATAACCCGTGAGAATCACAACCCGCATTTCGGGATCAAGCTCAAGCAGCTTGGGCAGCAAGACCAGGCCTGAATCACCGTCCATTTTCAGGTCCAGCGCAGCGAAATCGGGCAGGTCCTGTTGCGCCAGAATCAGTCCTTCTTCGGCAGAGCCCGCCGTGCTGACGCGGAAACCGCGGCGGCTCATGGCGCGAGCCATGACACGGGTAAACGTGGCGTCATCATCTACCAGCAACAAATGCGGCAGTTCTTCGCCTTCGACCTGAATTTCTTCACTCATTTTCGTTTCCTCGGGCGACACGCGGCAGGCGCAGCTCGGTGAGCGTGCCGCCATCCTCATGACTGTAGAGTTTTACCGAGCCGCCAGCACGTGTCACGCTGGCTTTGCTCAAGAATAGGCCCAGACCGAAGCCTTTGCCCTTAGTGGTAAAAAAGGGTTTGCCGATTTGTTCGGCGATGGCCAACGGTACACCTGCACCGTGATCACGAATACTGATCGTCAGATCAACCGCATCCCAGTCGACGCTGACTTCCAGCCCTTCCGGGCAAGCATCGGCTGCATTGTTGAGCAAATTGAGCAACGCCTGGGTCAAGTCCGGGGGCGGCGCCAAGCGTGGAACCGGCCCGTGCCCCAGACACTGAAAGCGATAGGTGGCTTCAGGGCGCATCAGGTGCCAGCGGTTCAAGGCCTCATCGAGCCACTGCGTGACATCTTGAACCTCAATGGCCAGCCGGCGATTGGCCTCGGCAGCACGCACCAGTTGCTGCAAGGTCTCTTTGCACAATTTGACCTGATCCTGAAGTACGCTCAAATCGTCTTGCAGCTCCGGATCGAGATGGTCCCGGCGCATCTCCTTGAGCAACACGCTCATGGTCGACAAGGGTGTACCCAGCTCATGGGCAGCACCGGCCGCTTGAGTCGCAACGGCCAGCAACTGCTGGTCTCGCAAGCCTTCTTCACGTCGCAGGGCTCGCAGTTCTTCCTGACGGCGCAACTCTTCACCCATTTTGGCGGCAAAGAAGGTAATCACGGCCGCTGACAGCGCAAAGCTTAGCCACATCCCGTAAATCTGCAGCTGCTCGCGGAAGAACGGCACCGTATCGACCGGGTAGAACTGCAGCAGCAACAGCGTATAAAGCGCCAGCGCAATGCCGGTCAAGACCAGCGAATAACGCCAGGGCAGTGTCACTGCCGCAATCGTCAGCGGCACCAGGTAATAAGACACGAAGGGATTGGTCGAGCCCCCGGAGAAGTACAACAGGGCGCTGTGGATAAACAGGTCACAGGCCAGTTGCAGTGCGTACTCCAGCTCTGTCACCGGCCACGTGGTGCGCAACCGGATGGCGGTAAACGCGCACAGCAGCATGGAACAGCCGAGGGTGACACCCAGCTCGAACCAGGGCAGCGGCAGCAAATCAAACAGATACGCAAAACCTACGGAGCCGGCCTGGGCAGCCAGCACCAACATGCGGATAAACGTAAGGCGCCAGAGGTTCTGACGAGTCGCAGACAATAACTGTACGGGGGCGAGCATGAGCTCTCCTGATGAGCGCTCCAGGCGGATCGCAGGGAGTATAACCAAGCTGATGGCCTGACAGGCAAAACTGCGGCAATGGGCCACAGTGTTTTTTTGAGGATTGAGGCCAGGCGCAAAGTCAGCCGCTACAAGGTCGACGCCCCACGCCAGATGTATTGAAAATGTAATTGGGCGAACTGATGGCCACCTTCTACAGTCTTAAAGGTTTGACGCCAGCCAACACAACACTGCATGGCGTTACCCACAAGGAGCTTCCATGTTTACATTCCAGCGTACAGCAGCCCTTCTGACCCTCAGCATTGGCGCACTTGCCAGTCTGCCGGCGTTGGCTGAAGACGTTCATTACAACCAGATATCCCTGCGCGCTGAAGCCAGCCAGGAAGTCCCACGCGACTTGATGGTCGTGACGCTGTACACCGAGGCGCAAAATACCGATGCGGCCAAGCTGGCAGCCGAGATCACCACTGCCATGAACAAGGCCATCGGTGAAGCCAAGCAAGTCAAGGGCGTGACCCTGCGTCAGGGCAGCCGCAACAGTTATCCGGTTTACGACAACAAGTCCCAGAAGATCACCGCCTGGCGTGAACGCGCCGAACTGCGCCTGGAAAGTGCCGACTTTGCCGCACTGTCCAAGCTCACCGGTGATCTGATGCAAACCCTGAAAATGGGCAGCATGCAATTCACCGTAGCCAAGGCAACCCGCATCGCCAGCCAGGATGCCTTGCTTAAAGATGCCGTCAATGCGTTCAGGGCTCGAGCACAAATGGCCACCGATGCGCTGGGGGGCAAGGGTTACAAGATCGTCAACCTGAACCTGAACAGCAATGGCTATCCGCAACCCTACATGCGCAGCGAAATGATGATGAAAGCCGCTGCGCCGGCCATGGACTCGGCGCCCACACCCGAGATCGAAGCCGGCACCAGTGAAGTCAGCATGAGCGCCGATGGCGTGATTGAAGTCCAGATGCCGTAAGACGGTTCGGCGTCCTACAAGCCCCTGAAGCACTCCTGCTTCGGGGGCTTTTTTATGCTCTGGATAAAAGTCCTACAGACCTTCCTATCTTTAAAAGGATGCGTCCTACAAGACGAATCAATAACGACCGACATCTTTTGAAATCAAGAGTCTAGATAAGTAACACCTCTGACCTAAAACAGGGCAACGCAGTGTTCTAACGCCCCATAACGTGTAAGTAAATGAGTCAAAAATCGGGACGCAAACGTTCAAATGCGTCAAAAATTATATAAATGCGACATTCCTGTACGATCGTTCCACATTTTCATACGTGAACCCTATACGCATATTGCATTGGGTATGGGCTGTGCATAAGTATCGCCGGGTCGACTCACAAGGTCGCCCTCAACTCAAAAATGACAAAAATCATGAGGCCACCATGTTCAAACACGCGGTCATTCCGTTTTTAGTGGGCGCCAGCCTGCTGGCAAGTGCACCTTTCGCCCAAGCTGCGAATAATCTGGTGTATTGCTCTGAAGGCAGCCCGGCCGGCTTTGACCCGGGTCAGTACACCACCGGTACTGATTTCGACGCATCGGCCGAAACCATTTACAACCGGCTCACCCAGTTCGAACGTGGCGGCACCAAAGTGGAGCCCGGCCTGGCGACCCGCTGGGATATTTCCCCCGATAACCTGACCTACACCTTCCATTTGCGTGACGGGGTCAAGTTCCACACCACGCCGTACTTCAAGCCGACCCGCGAGTTCAACGCCGACGACGTGCTCTTCACCTTCAACCGCATGCTCGACAAGGACATGCCGTTCCGTAAGGCCTACCCCACCGAATTCCCTTATTTCACCGACATGGGCATGGATAAAAACATCGCCAAGGTGGAAAAGCTCGATGACAAGACCGTCAAGTTCACCCTGAACACTGTGGATGCCGCGTTCATTCAGAACATGGCCATGCACTTTGCTTCTATCGAATCTGCCGAATACGCCGACAAGCTGCTCAAGGAAGGCAAACCTTCCGATATCAACCAGAAGCCGATTGGCACTGGCCCGTTTGTGTTCAAGAGCTACCAGAAAGACTCCAACATCCGGTACACCGGCAACAAGGAGTACTGGAAGCCTGAAGACGTCAAAATCGATAACCTGATTTTCGCCATCACCACCGATCCGTCGGTGCGCATGCAAAAACTGAAAAAGAATGAATGCCAGGTCACGTTGTATCCACGCCCGGCCGACCTTCAAGCGCTGAAAGCAGATCCGAACCTGAAGATGCCTGAACAGGCTGGCTTCAACGTTGGCTACATCGCCTATAACGTGATGGACAAGATCAAGGGCAGCGACCAGCCAAACCCGATGGCCCAGCTCAAAGTGCGTCAGGCGCTGGACATGGCCGTGAACAAACAGCAAATCATCGACTCGGTGTATCAGGGCGCGGGGCAACTGGCCGTCAACGGCATGCCGCCAACCCAGTGGTCTTACGACCCGACGATCAAGGATGCCGCCTACAACCCGGAGAAAGCCAAAGCGCTGCTCAAGGAAGCCGGGATCAAGGAAGGCACCGAAATCACTCTGTGGGCCATGCCCGTACAGCGCCCGTACAACCCGAACGCCAAACTGATGGCTGAAATGCTGCAGTCGGACTGGGCCAAAATCGGGATCAAGGCCAAGATCATGACCTATGAATGGGGCGAGTACATCAAGCGCTCCAAAGGCGGTGAGAACGGCGCCATGCTGATTGGCTGGAGTGGCGACAACGGTGACCCGGACAACTGGCTCGGCACCCTGTTCGGCTGCGACGCGATCAGCGGCAACAACTTCTCCAAGTGGTGCAATCCCGAGTTCGACAAGCTGATCAAGGCGGCCAAGGCCACCACCAATGTCGACGAGCGGACCAAGCTGTACCAACAGGCTCAGCACCTGCTTAAAGAGCAAGTGCCGATGACGCCTATCGCACACTCCACGGTGTACCAGCCAATGCGCAACAACGTACAGGACTTCAAGATCAGCCCACTAGGACTGGTCTCCTTCTACGGGGTGGGCGTCAGCAAATAAATGGATCACCGGAGTGCGGGTTAAAAACGCACTCCGGTGTCTGCATGGAAAGCGGAAATCCCTTTCATCCTGAAGCCACTGCGAACTACAGCAGAGGCGATAGGACGCCAAGATATTTCCCACAAATTTGTCAGGCCCAACGCATTTACTCCCCCTGTATCGCCCCCCTAAGGTCGACGCAGGGGCAGCCTCTTGCGTGGGGTGCAGCACCGTAGCTGAAGATATCGACACCCTGTGTGCCTGCGCCCTTGAAGAGGCGCGAGCCCAGGCCTAAACAACAATAAAAGGACAGGGCACGCCATGCGCAACCCTCTGGTTTTATCTGTATTGCTCAGCGCCGGTGTACTGGCCGGCAGCCCTTTGGCAAGTGCGGCCAACAGCCTGGTATTTTGCTCCGAAGGCAGCCCGGCCGGGTTTGACACCGCGCAGTACACGACCGCCACCGACAACGATGCGGCCGAACCGATCTACAACCGCCTCGCCGAATTTGAAAAGGGCGGCACCGCAGCCGGCCCTGCCCTGGCAACGCGCTGGGATATTTCCGAAGATGGCCTGACCTGGACCTTTCATTTACGCGATGGCGTGAAGTTCCACACCACCAAATGGTTCACCCCGACCCGCGATTTCAACGCTGATGACGTGCTGTTCACCTTCAACCGCATGCTCAACCCCGAACACCCGTTTCGCAAGGCGTACCCCACCGAGTTTCCTTACTTCACCGGCATGAGCCTGGACAAGAACATCGCCAGCGTCGAGAAGACCGGCCCGATGACCGTGGTCATGAAACTCAATTCGGTGGACGCAGCGTTCATTCAAAACCTGGCGATGAGCTTCGCTGCCATTCTGTCGGCCGAATACGCCGATCAGTTGCTCAAGAGCGGCAAGCCCAGCGACATCAACCAGAAACCTGTCGGCACCGGCCCGTATGTCTTTCAGCGCTATCAAAAAGACTCGAACATCCGCTATGCCGCCAACAAGGACTACTGGAAACCGGATCAGGTCAAACTCGACAACCTGATTTTCTCGATCAATACCGATGCCTCGGCACGCATGCAAAAGCTGCGTAAAAACGAATGCCAGGTGTCACTCAACCCGCGCCCGGCAGACGTGGCCAGCCTCAAGGCCGACCCCAAGCTGCAAGTCATTGAGAAACCCGGGTTCAACCTTGGTTACATCGCCTACAACGTGCAGCACAAGCCGTTTGACCAGCTCCAGGTGCGCCAGGCGCTGGACATGGCCGTCAACAAGGACGCGATTCTCAAAGCGGTGTACCAGGGCGCCGGGCAGAAAGCCGTCAATGCGATGCCGCCCACCCAATGGTCCTACGACGAGACCATTACCGACGCTGCCTACAACCCGGAGAAAGCCAAAGCGCTGCTCAAGGCGGCCGGAGTCAAGGAAGGCACCGAGATCACTCTCTGGGCCATGCCGGTGCAACGCCCGTACAACCCCAACGCCAAGCTGATGGCCGAAATGCTGCAGTCGGACTGGGACAAGATCGGGCTCAAGGTCAAGATCGTCAGCTATGAATGGGGCGAGTACATCAAGCGCACCAAAAATGGCGAGCACGACGTCAGCCTGATCGGCTGGACCGGCGACAACGGTGACCCGGACAACTGGCTGGGCACGCTTTACAGCTGCGACGCGATCGGCGGAAACAACTACTCCATGTGGTGCGATCCGCAGTACGACACGCTGATCAAAAAGGCCAAGGCCGTGACCGACCGCGATCAACGCACCGTGCTGTACAAACAGGCACAGCAATTGCTCAAGCAGCAAGTCCCGATCACACCGATTGCCCACTCGATGGTCAACCAGCCCTTGAGTGCCAAGGTCCAGGGTTTCACCGTAAGTCCCTTTGGTCGTAACGCCTTCTCGGGCGTCAGTCTCGACGACTAGCTCCACGCATCCGTTTGAGCTTCACCCCGGCGCTTGGGGGCGCAGGGGTGAGATTTCGGCCAAGGGCGCCGGGCAAACGTTTGCATTGTTCTACGACGTTCCACAACAGCCGGGCAAAACCAAAAAGTACCGGCAATAAAAAAAGAAAGTGAAGGAGCCTCAACCATGAAAGTAACAAGCTGCGCAGTGCTCGCCTTGTCCATCAGCAGCCTCACTGCGATGGCCCACGCAGAAGAGTTCATCCCTACCGGGCTGAAATCCGACAGCAGCGCCCAGAGCGAAACCAAGGGTTTTTTTGAAGAGCAGACGCTGAGTGGCACCACCCGCAACTGGTACGCCAACGAACTGAAACGGCATGGCGGGCGCTTCACCTATAACGACAACGGTGTGCAAAAAAGCACCCCGCGCCGGATTAACTGGGTACAGGGCACCATCCTCGACTACAGCTCGGGCTTCACCCAGGGCACGGTAGGTTTCAAGACCCAGGTGGCGGCCTACAACGCCATCGCGCTGGACCGCGACGCCAATGACATTGCCGGGGTCAACAACCGTACCCTGACGCGCAACGATGGCGACGCAGTGGGTCAGTGGAGCAAGCTCGGCCTGGCCAACCTGCAGGCACGCATTTCCAACACCACACTGACCGTGGGCCGACAGAACTTCAGCAGCCCGACCATCGATGTGATCGGTAACCGTGCACTGCCATCAAGCTTCCAGGGGGTGGGCCTGCACAGCGAAGAGTTCAATAACCTGTCCTTCGATGCCGGCTCCTTTGATCGGGTATCGCCGCGTACCGAACAGAGCCTGAGCAAGTTTCGCTCCGAGTACAGCGCCACCGGCGTCGAAACCGACCGTGCCAGCGTTGGCGGCGTGAACTACCAACCGTTCAAGAACCTGAAGACTTCGTTGTACGCCACTCACGTTGAAGACTTCTGGAACCAGTACTACTTCGGCGCGGTGCACGATTGGGGTGACAACGCCGTACTGGGGCTGAACACCAACCTCAACTACTACAAAACCGTCGACACCGGCAGCAAAGCCATGGGGGATATCAACAACGATACCTTCAGCCTGGCGATGGGCCTGACTCACCAGGCCCATACCGTGACCTTCTCGTACCAGCAAGTCATCGGTGACGAGTACTTCGACTACCTGCACGAAACCAACGGCATCTACCTGGCCAACTCCCTGCTCTCGGACTTCAACGGCCCGAATGAGAAGTCCTTCCAGGTGGCCTACGTCATCAACATGGCGCAGTACGGTATTCCGGGCCTCAAGTTCAATGCTTACCACGCCCGCGGCTGGGACATTAACGGCACCAAGTACAAGGGTGATGCCTATGACGTGAGAAGCATGGACGATGAAACCCACTCCGAGTACAGCATCGGCACGTCCTATGCCATTCAGAGCGGCCCCCTGAAAGCCACTGCCATTCGCGCTACCTACACCACTCACCGCGCCAGCAAAAACCAGTCCGACGGCGACATCAACGAGTTCCGCCTGGTGACCACCATTCCGTTCAACATTCTGTAAGCACCAGTCTTGCCCAACCAGGCTGCAGCTGATGCAAACCATCAGTTGCAGCCCTTTCGCTGGCTCAACCAATTGGAGAGGGTTGCTATGAAACGACTTCCATTGCGCACCACCCTTGCCGCTGCACTGATCTGCACGGCCGTCAGTGTGTCTGCCAAAAACCTGGTGGTCTGCACCGAAGCCAGCCCCGAAGGTTTTGACATCGTTCAGTACACCACCGCCGTCACCGCCGATGCGTCGGCAGAAACCGTGCTCAATCGACTGGTCGACTTCAAACCCGGCACTACGGATATCGAGCCTGCCCTGGCCGAGCGCTGGGAGATCAGCCCCGACGGTCTTGAGTACACGTTTTACCTGCGCCCCGGCGTCAAGTTCCACACCACTGACTATTTCCAACCGACCCGAACACTCAATGCCGACGACGTGGTCTGGAGCTTTCAGCGCCAGCTGGACCCCAACCACCCGTGGCACAGCAAATCGTTGGTCGGTTACCCCTACTTTGAAAGCATGGGCTTCAAGAGCCTGCTAAAAAGTGTCGAAAAAATTGACGACATGACCGTCAAATTCACCCTCAATCATGCCGAATCGCCGTTTTTACGTGACGTGGCCATGCCGTTCACCTCGATCTACTCCTCGGAGTACGCCGACCAGTTGCTCAAAGCCGGCAAAACCCAGGAGTTGAACAGCAAACCCATTGGCACCGGCCCGTTTATTTTCGTGCGGTACAACAAGGACGCTCAGGTACGCTTCAAGGCCAACCCGGATTACTTCCGTGGCAAGCCGCCCAGCGATAACCTGATCTTTGCCATCAGTACCGACAGCAACGTGCGCCAGCAAAAACTCAAGGCCAACGAATGCCAGATCGCGCTTTACCCCAAGCCCGATGACGTCAAGAACATCCGCAAAGACCCGAACCTGAAAGTCGATGAGCTGGCTGCACTGATGACCAGCTATATCGCCATCAACACCGGCCACAAGTACCTGAGCGATGTCCGGGTGCGTCAGGCCCTCGATATCGCCTTCGACAAAGAGACTTACCTCAACACCGTGCACGGTAAAGGCAATGCCCTGATTGCAGTCAACCCGTATCCACCGACCATGCTCGGGTTCAACACCAGCATCCAGAGCCCGCCTCGCGATCTGGACAAAGCCCGTGCATTGCTTAAAGAAGCCGGTGTACCTCCAGGTTATGTCATCACCCTCTTTACCCGAAACGGCGGTGGCCCGACCAACCCGAACCCGATGCTCGGCGCACAGTTGTTGCAATCGGACCTGAAAAAAATCGGTCTGACCCTGGATATCCGCGTGATGGAATGGGGTGAAATGCTCAAGCGCGCCAAGGCGGGCGAGCACGATCTGGTCTCAACCGGCTGGGGCGGCGACAACGGCGACCCGGACAATTTCCTGACCCCGTTGCTGAGCTGCGAGGCCGCCAAGAACGGCGAAAACTACGCCCGCTGGTGCAATAAAGACTTCGAGGCACTGATCACCCGGGCCCGTAATATCAGTGAACCCGCAGAGCGGGCTGCACTCTATGAACAGGCCCAGGTCATTTTCCATCAGGACCAGCCCTGGATTAACGTGACACACCCCATGCTCTTTACCGCCAGACGCAACAACGTCGAGGGTTATACCCTTAGCCCGCTGACCAATAACAACTTCGCCACCACCCAGGTGAAGTAGAACAATAAAATACCCGCCAGCGCCCCCCCGAGCACTGGCGGACCTGCCTAACCGGCTGATGAGGTACACCACACGATGTTTAGTTTTATAGCCCGCCGAGTGGGATTGTTGATCCCCACGTTCTTCGGCATCACCTTGCTCACATTCGCCCTGATTCGCATGATCCCCGGCGATCCGGTCGAAGTCATGATGGGCGAGCGTCGGGTCGACCCTGAGATGCACGCCCAGGCCATGGAGCGTCTGGGCCTGAACAAGCCGCTGTACGAACAGTATTTTGACTACATCGGCAAACTGGCCCATGGCGACCTCGGCGAATCGTTAAGAACCCGTGAAAGTGTGTGGACCGAATTCAGCGCGCTGTTCCCCGCCACTCTGGAACTGTCGATGGCTGCGCTGTTGTTCGCCGGCATCCTCGGGCTGCTGGCCGGGGTAATTGCAGCCCTCAAGCGAGGCTCGTTTTTTGACCACGGGGTGATGGGCATCTCCCTCGCGGGCTATTCGATGCCGATTTTCTGGTGGGGTCTGATTCTGATCATGTTCTTCTCGGTCGGCCTGGGCTGGACCCCGGTTTCCGGGCGAATCGACCTGCTGTACGACATTGAGCCGAAAACCGGCTTCATGCTGATCGACACCTTGCTCAGCGACGAGCCCGACGCCTTCTGGGATGCGCTGCACCACTTGATCCTGCCCGCTATCGTGCTGGGCACCATTCCGCTGGCGGTGATCGCGCGGATGACCCGCTCCTCCATGCTGGAAGTATTGCGCGAAGACTACATCCGCACCGCTCGCGCCAAAGGCCTGTCACCTGCCCGCGTGGTGTTCGTGCACGGCCTGCGCAACGCGCTGATTCCGGTATTGACCGTGGTCGGCCTGCAAGTCGGTACCCTGCTGGCCGGCGCCGTACTGACCGAAACCATTTTTTCGTGGCCCGGTATCGGCAAATGGCTGATCGAAGCCATTGGCGCACGGGACTACCCCGTGGTGCAAAACGGCATCCTGCTAATCGCCTGCCTGGTGATTCTGGTCAACTTCGTGGTGGACATCCTCTACGGCTTTGCCAACCCACGCATCCGTCACCAGCGCTGAGATCCTGATCATGAGCACACCTACTCCTGTTACAGCCGTGGATCAAAGCCTGCTTTATCCATCGCCCTACAAAGAATTCTGGCAAGCGTTCTCCAAGAACAAGGGCGCCGTTGCCGGCCTGATGTTCATGTGCGTGATCGTGTTCTGCGCGATTTTTGCGCCGTGGGTCGCACCGCACAATCCCAGCGAGCAATACCGCGACTTTCTGTTGACCCCGCCGGTCTGGCTTGAGGGCGGCCAATGGCAATTTCTGCTCGGCACTGACGAGCTGGGCCGCGACCTGCTGTCGCGCCTGATCGAAGGCTCCCGCCTGTCGCTGCTGATCGGTTTGTCTTCGGTGGTCATTTCACTGATTCCTGGGGTGATCCTGGGGCTGTTCGCCGGGTTTTTCCCGCGCATCCTCGGCCCGGGCATCATGCGTTTGATGGACATCATGCTGGCCCTGCCTTCGCTGCTGCTGGCTGTTGCCATTGTCGCCATCCTCGGCCCTGGCCTGATCAATACCGTGATCGCCATTGCCGTGGTGTCCTTGCCGTCCTACGTGCGCCTGACCCGGGCTGCCGTGATGGGCGAACTGAACCGTGACTACGTGACTGCTGCCCGTCTGGCCGGTGCTGGCCTGCCACGCCTGATGTTCGTCACCGTGCTGCCGAACTGCATGGCACCGCTGATCGTCCAGGCCACCTTGAGTTTCTCTTCGGCGATTCTCGATGCCGCAGCACTGGGCTTCCTGGGCCTTGGCGTACAGCCGCCCACGCCTGAGTGGGGCACCATGCTGGCCTCGGCCCGCGACTACATCGAACGCGCCTGGTGGGTCGTGAGCCTGCCCGGTCTGACCATTTTGCTCAGCGTGCTGGCAATCAACCTGATGGGCGACGGCCTGCGCGATGCGCTGGACCCGAAACTCAAGAATGCCGCCTGAGGAGATTCCCATGTCACTGCTAGAAATCAAGAATCTCAACGTCCGTTTTGGTGACGCCAAGGCCGTACCGGTGGTCGACGGGCTCAGTCTGTCTGTGGATAAAGGCGAAGTCCTGGCCATTGTTGGTGAATCGGGGTCCGGCAAGTCCGTGACCATGATGGCGCTGATGGGCCTGATCGAGCATCCCGGCATCGTCACCGCCGACGCACTGAACTTCGACGGTAAAAACATGCTGACCCTCAGCGCCCGTCAACGCCGGCAAATCGTCGGCAAAGACATGGCCATGGTGTTCCAGGACCCGATGACCGCGCTCAACCCCAGTTACACCGTGGGGTTCCAGATCGAAGAAGTGCTGCGCCTGCACCTGAAAATGTCCGGCAAGGCCGCGCGCAAGCGAGCCATTGAATTGCTGGAAAAAGTCGAAATCCCCGGTGCCGCCAGCCGTATGGACGCTTACCCGCACCAACTCTCGGGCGGCATGAGCCAGCGTGTGGCGATTGCCATGGCCATCGCCGGCGAACCCAAGCTGTTGATTGCCGACGAACCGACCACCGCACTGGACGTGACCATTCAGGCCCAGATCATGGACTTGCTGCTCAACCTGCAGCGCGAACAGAACATGGGCCTGGTGCTGATCACCCACGACCTTGCCGTCGTGGCCGAAACCGCACAAAGGGTGTGTGTCATGTACGCCGGTCAGGCGGTCGAGGTCGGTCACGTGCCGGGCCTGTTCGATGTCCCCGCACACCCGTACAGCGAAGCCCTGCTGGCAGCCATCCCTGAACACAGCATGGGCGCCGCTCGCCTGTCGACCTTGCCGGGCATCGTGCCCGGGCGCTATGACCGACCTAACGGTTGCCTGCTGTCACCGCGCTGCCCGTACGTACAAGACACCTGCCGCCAACAACGTCCGGCGCTGGAGCCCAAGGCTCACAGCCAGGCCCGCTGCTTCTTCCCCTTGAATCAGGAGGTGGCGTAATGACTGTCGTTCTTACTGCCCGCGACCTAACCCGTCATTACGAAGTGTCCCGTGGCCTGTTCAAGGGCCATGCACTGGTACGCGCGCTCAACGGTGTGTCGTTTGAACTCGAGGCGGGTAAAACCCTGGCCGTGGTGGGCGAGTCAGGCTGTGGCAAATCGACCCTGGCCCGCGCCCTTACTTTGATCGAAGAGCCCTCGTCCGGTTCGTTGAAAATTGCCGGCCAGGAAGTCGCCGGGGCTGACAAGGCCCAGCGCAAGCAACTGCGCAAAGATGTGCAGATGGTGTTCCAGAGCCCTTATGCCTCGCTCAATCCTCGGCAGAAAGTCGGTGATCAACTGGCCGAGCCGCTGCTGATCAACACCCGGTTGAGCGCCAGCGAACGTCGTGAAAAAGTCCAGGCCATGATGAAGCAGGTGGGCTTGCGCCCTGAGCATTACCAGCGCTACCCGCACATGTTCTCCGGTGGTCAGCGCCAGCGGATCGCCCTGGCCCGAGCCATGATGTTGCAACCCAAGGTGCTGGTGGCCGACGAACCGACCTCGGCGCTGGATGTATCGATCCAGGCCCAGGTGCTCAACCTGTTCATGGACTTGCAGCAAGAGTTCAACACCGCCTACGTATTCATCTCGCACAACCTGGCGGTGGTGCGACATGTGGCCGATACGGTCCTGGTCATGTACCTCGGTCGCCCGGTAGAAATGGGGCCCAAGGAAGAGATCTACACCCGGCCGCTGCACCCTTACACCCAGGCATTGCTGTCCGCCACACCCACCATCCACCCGGATCCGGACAAACCGAAGATCAAGATCGTCGGCGAACTGCCCAACCCGCTGAACCCGCCATCAGGCTGCGCCTTCCACAAGCGCTGCCCATACGCGACCGAGCTGTGCAGCACCGACGAGCCGCTCCTGCGCCTGCTGGACAACCGCCAGGTTGCCTGCCATCACGCGGAGCAATTCCTCTAGGCACAACACCTGAAGCCCCGAGCCCGAAGATCCTTCGGGCCTTGTCGCAGCCTGCGGCAGCGGCTACAGAGGGGTGCGCCGCAACACCGGTTTTGTACATGCAAAAAAAAGCGAAGCCCAAGGGCTTCGCTTTTTTTTAACTTCAGGCCTGAGCCGTTAGTGATGCTCACGCGTGGCGCGGAATTGCACATCAGGCCAGCGCTCTTCCATCAGTGCCAGGTTGACCCGCGTCGGAGCGAGGTAGGTCAGGTGGCCGCCGCCGTCGATGGCGAGGTTTTCCACCGCTTTGATCTGGAACTCTTCGAGCTTCTTCTTATCAGCGCAGTCGATCCAGCGAGCCGAATACACAGTGATAGGCTCGTAGGAGCATTCCACTTTGTATTCTTCTTTCAAACGGCTGGCGACCACGTCGAACTGCAGGACACCGACGGCACCCAGGATGATGTCGTTGCTGCGCTCCGGGAAGAACACCTGAGTGGCACCCTCTTCGGCCAGTTGCTGCAAGCCCTGGCGCAATTGCTTGGACTTGAGCGGATCACGCAGGCGTACGCGACGGAACAGTTCCGGGGCGAAGTGCGGAATACCGGTGAAGCTCAGGCTTTCGCCTTCGCTGAAGGTGTCGCCGATCTGGATCGTACCGTGGTTGTGCAAGCCGATGATGTCGCCCGCGAAGGCTTCTTCAAGTTGCTCACGCTCGGAGGAGAAGAACGTCAGCGCATCGCCGATGCGAACGTCTTTGCCTGTGCGCACGTGGCGCATTTTCATGCCTTTTTCGTATTTGCCCGAGCAAATGCGCATGAAAGCGATGCGGTCACGGTGCTTCGGGTCCATGTTCGCCTGGATCTTGAACACGAAACCGGTGAATTTCTCTTCGACCGGCTCGACCGTACGTTCGTTGGCCACCCGGGCCAAAGGCTTCGGCGCCCAATTGACCACAGCGTCCAGCACGTGATCGACACCAAAGTTGCCCAACGCCGTACCGAAGAACACAGGTGTCAGTTGGCCGTCGAGGAATTCCTGCTGGTTGAATTCATGGCAAGCACCCTGAACCAGTTCCAGTTGGTCGACAAACCGGTCGTACTCGTCACCCAAATGGGCGCGGGCTTCGTCGGAGTCGAGCTTCTCGATGATTTTGACCTCGGTGCGCTCGTGGCCGTGACCGGCGGTGTAGACGATGATGTAGTCGTCAGCAAGGTGGTAGACACCCTTGAAGTCACGGTAGCAACCAATCGGCCAGGTGATCGGCGCAGCCTTGATTTTCAGGACGGCTTCGATTTCATCCAGCAACTCGATCGGGTCGCGAATGTCGCGGTCGAGTTTGTTGATGAAGCTCACGATCGGCGTGTCGCGCAGGCGACATACGTCCATCAGGGCGATGGTGCGTGGCTCAACGCCTTTACCGCCGTCGAGCACCATCAGCGCCGAGTCCACCGCTGTCAGCGTACGGTAGGTATCTTCCGAGAAGTCTTCGTGGCCCGGGGTGTCGAGCAGGTTGATCATGTGGTCGCGATACGGGAACTGCATGACCGACGTGGTAATCGAAATACCCCGTTGTTTCTCCATTTCCATCCAGTCGGAGGTGGCATGGCGGTCGGACTTTCGCGATTTCACCGTACCGGCGACAGCAATCGCCTTCCCCATCAGCAAGAGCTTTTCGGTGATGGTGGTTTTACCCGCATCGGGGTGGGAAATAATGGCGAAAGTGCGGCGTTTCGCGACTTCGGCGGCCTGGTTGGTCATGGGAAATCGCCTGACGATTGATTCAAAAAAGGGCGCGGATTATAGCCCAAATCCGGTGAGTGCAGCCACCGTTGGTACCTTTGCCTTGACCACAAGGGTGGCGATCCGCCGTAAATAATGTGAACCTTTTAGACAGTGGAGGCGTCCACTCTCCTGATGCGGCAAACCGTCAGGGGCTGAAATATCAGCAAGTTAGCCTGACGAGGCTGCGCTAAATGACAGGTGATGGCAGCGTTTTTCGCGCCCGCTTGTTGCTCTTCGCGAACCCATGGTCGGCAGCCAGGAATGGCCTTGCCACACGACAATGTGTTCGCCGACAAAAAAAAGGAGTCCGCCTGTGGCTAATCGCTATGGAAAAGGGCTTATGGGATGTGTGGCAGTTGTCGCCCTCCTCGCCCTGTTGGTCCATTGGATCGGCATCAGCACTATCGAACACTATCAAGATGATCTGTTGTTCTACCTGCAAGCCCATCTGTACCTCGTACTCGCTTCAATGCTCGCCGCCCTTGTAATCGGGATCCCCGCCGGCATTTTCCTCAGCCGACCCAGCATGGCCGGACGTGCGGAACGCTTCATGCAAGTCTTCAACATCGGCAACACCGTTCCACCGCTCGCGGTACTGGCCATTGCGCTTGGTTTTCTCGGAATCGGTAGTGGTCCCGCCATCTTCGCCCTGTTTCTTGCCTCGTTGCTGCCCATCGTGCGCAACACCTACGAAGGCCTGAAAAACGTACAGGGATCGCTCAAAGAAGCTGCCGTCGGCATCGGCATGACCCCGCGCCAAGTGCTTTGGCGGGTCGAACTGCCCAACGCCGTACCTATCATCATGGGCGGTGTACGGGTCGCACTGGCGATCAACGTCGGTACCGCCCCCCTGGCGTTCCTGATTGGCGCCAACAGCCTGGGCAGCCTGATTTTCCCTGGCATCGCCCTCAACAATCAGCCGCAACTGATCCTCGGCGCCGCCTGCACCGCGCTGCTGGCATTGCTGCTCGACGGCCTGGTGATACTCATCAGCCGCCGCTGGCTGGAACGCGGTCTGCGACCTGCATAAGGTCTGGCTGAGCAAAGGAATATCCATGAAAAAAATTAGCTTGTTTTTAGGCTGCATCCTGCTGTTCGCAGGCATTGCCCAAGCCGCTGAAAAACCCTTGATCCGGATTGGCGCACGGGTGTTTACCGAGCAGACCCTGCTCGCCGAAATCACCTCGCAATACCTCAACAGCAGGGGCTACAAAACGCAGGTTACCGGCGGGCTTGGCAGCAGTCTGGCACGCAGTGCCCAGGAGTCCGGGCAACTGGATCTGCTCTGGGAATACACCGGCGTCTCGCTGGTGGCATACAACCATGTGACCGAGAAACTCGACAGCCAACAATCCTACGACCGAGTTAAAGAACTCGATGAAAAAAAGGGACTCATCTGGCTGCACCCGTCCAGATTCAGCAACACCTACGCCCTGGCGCTGCCGCAGAACGTGGCCGAGCAATATCCTGATATCAACACCATCAGCGATTTGAACAAGGCGCTGCGCGATCCTGAAAATAAGGGTGCGCTCATGGCACTGGATACCGAGTTTGCCAATCGTTCAGATGGCTTGCTGGGCATGGTCAAGCTGTATGACATGGACCTGACCCGCAAGAACATCCGCCAGATGGACGCCGGGCTGGTCTACACCGCGCTGAAAAACGGCCAGGTATTTGCCGGACTCGTATACACCACCGATGGCCGTCTGAGCGCCTTCAAACTCAAGCTGCTCAGTGACGACCTGCATTATTTCCCGGACTACACCGCCGCTCCCGTCGTGAGCAAGGCCTATCTGGACGCCCATCCGGACCTGGCGGCCCTGCTCAAACCGCTGGCCGATCTGTTTGACGACGAGACCATGCGCCAGTTGAACGCCCGGGTCGACGTAAACCACGAGAGCCCGTCCAGGGTGGCCGCAGACTTCCTGCGCCAGCATCCACTGCCTTCTATTAACTGATCCGGAGGAAAAGACATGGAATTTCTGAACGCCTTTTCCCACATGGACTGGACACTGGTGCTGCACCTGACCTGGCAGCACATCACGCTGGTCGGAATCGCCGTGACCCTGGCGATTGTGGTCGGGGTGCCGCTAGGTGTGCTGATGACCCGTTTTCCGAGCCTGGCCGGCCCGATGCAGGCCAGCGCTACGGTATTGCTGACTGTTCCGTCCATCGCCCTGTTTGGCCTGCTGCTGCCGTTCTATTCCAAGTTCGGCCAGGGCCTGGGGCCGATGCCGGCAATCACTGCCGTGTTCCTCTACTCATTGCTGCCGATCATGCGCAACACCTTCCTCGCCCTCACCGGCGTGGAACCGGGTATTCGCGAAGCTGCCCGCGGCATCGGCATGACCTTCAGCCAGCGCTTGCGCATGGTTGAGCTGCCCATCGCAGTGCCGGTGATCCTGGCCGGTGTGCGCACCGCTGTCGTGATGAACATTGGTGTCATGACCATCGCCGCGACCATCGGCGCCGGTGGCCTGGGTGTACTTATTCTTGCTGCAATCAGCCGTAGTGACATGTCGATGCTAATCGTTGGCGCCGTACTGGTCAGCGTTCTGGCCATTATCGCTGACCTGTTTTTGCAATGGTTGCAACGCACGCTGACTCCAAAAGGACTGCTCAAATGATCGAACTTCAAAACCTCAGCAAGACCTTCCAAAGCAACGGCAAAGACGTAAAAGCCGTGGACTCGGTAAGCCTGACCGTCAACGAAGGCGAAATCTGCGTATTCCTGGGGCCTTCGGGTTGCGGTAAAAGCACGACGTTGAAAATGATCAACCGCCTGATCAAGCCGACCTCCGGCAAGATCCTGATCAACGGCGAAGACACCACCGACCTCGATCCGGTGACCCTGCGTCGCAACATCGGTTATGTGATCCAGCAGATCGGCCTGTTCCCGAACATGACCATCGAGGAGAACATCACCATTGTTCCGCGCTTGCTGGGCTGGGATAAACAGAAGTGCCACGATCGCGCCCGTGAACTGATGAGCATGATCAAGCTTGAACCCAAGCAGTACCTCAATCGCTACCCCCGTGAACTGTCGGGCGGTCAGCAACAGCGGATCGGCGTGATTCGTGCGCTGGCGGCAGATGCACCGCTGCTATTAATGGATGAACCGTTCGGCGCGGTCGACCCGATCAACCGCGAGATGATCCAGAACGAGTTTTTCGAAATGCAGCGTGCGCTGAACAAGACCGTGATCATGGTCAGCCACGACATCGACGAGGCAATCAAGCTGGGCGATAAAATCGCCATCTTCCGTGGCGGCAAGCTGCTGCAAATGGATCATCCCGACACCTTGCTTGCCCACCCGGCCGATGACTTTGTCAGCAACTTTGTTGGCCAGGACAGCACGCTCAAGCGCCTGTTGCTGGTCAAGGCCGAGGACGCGGCGGATAACGCACCGTCTGTCAGCCCTGAAACCCCGGTAGCCGATGCCTTGGAGCTGATGGACGAACTCGACCGCCGCTACGTAGTTGTGACCTGCGCCGATAACAAAGCACTGGGTTACGTCCGTCGTCGCGACCTGCACCGCCAGACCGGGACGTGCGGCCAGTATCTGCGCGAGTTCAATGCCACGGCGGCGTTCGATGAACACTTGCGTATCCTGTTGTCGCGCATGTACGAGTTCAATCGCTCATGGCTGCCGGTGATGGACGCCGAGCGCGTGTTCCTGGGTGAAGTGACCCAGGAATCGATTGCGGCGTACCTCAGCTCCGGTCGCTCCCGCGGCGCCAAGACCAGCATTGTTTCCCCCGCAGAAACAGCCATCGCCTGATGATTGCCCTGTAGAAGCGAGCGTGCTCGCGAGCGCATCAACCCGGCACTCAAGACCTGCCGGGTTGCCTGCATCGCGGGCCAGCTCGCACCTGCAATCCCCCGCGACGCTCCCCAACGCCCCTCCTGCGGGAACATCACAACGTCATCAAGGTCGGTTACTTAAATAGCTGAGATTGAGCCCCCGACGAACTCGTGCAAAAACGCGACATTTTTTGTTGATCAAAGCGCAATCACCCCCTAAAGTTCGCGCCGAACATCCATGCTGGAAACGATCCATCCGGCTCAAGTACTGACGACGAGACAGCAAGGTTCATTTACCTTTTTTGCTTTCGGCGGACATGCCTTGGGAAGTAGGCGAACCAAAGTGGGGATACGGAGGATGTTCAGTTGCGCCCATTTATTGATTACGTTTGCCACTAGGAGTCCCTTAGCATGCCGATCCAGGTCGAAGACTATTACGCGCGCGATACCTTCCAGAAAATGAAGGCTTTCGCTGACACCCAGGAAACCCCGTTCGTGGTGATCGACACCGCCATGATCAGCCAGGCCTATGATGACCTGCGCGCCGGCTTCGAATTTGCCAAGGTCTACTACGCCGTCAAGGCCAACCCTGCCGTCGAGATCATCGACCTGTTGAAAGACAAGGGTTCGAGCTTCGACATCGCCTCGATCTACGAGCTGGACAAGGTCATGGACCGTGGTGTCAGCGCCGACCGCATCAGCTACGGCAACACCATCAAAAAATCCAAGGACATCCGCTACTTCTACGAGAAGGGCGTACGTCTGTTCTCCACAGACTCCGAAGCCGACTTGCGCAATATCGCCAAGGCTGCCCCGGGCTCGAAAGTGTACGTGCGTATTCTGACCGAAGGCTCGACCACGGCTGACTGGCCCCTGTCGCGCAAATTCGGCTGCCAGACCGACATGGCCATGGACCTGCTGATTCTGGCTCGTGACCTGGGCCTGGTGCCTTATGGCATTTCGTTCCACGTCGGCTCCCAACAGCGTGATATCAGCGTATGGGATGCGGCCATCGCCAAGGTCAAAGTGATCTTCGAGCGCCTGAAAGAAGAAGACGGCATCGTCCTCAAGCTGATCAACATGGGTGGCGGCTTCCCGGCCAACTACATCACCCGTACCAACAGCCTGGAAACCTACGCCGAAGAAATCATCCGCTTCCTGAAGGAAGATTTCGGTGACGAGTTGCCGGAAATCATTCTGGAGCCGGGCCGTTCGCTGATCGCCAACGCCGGGATTCTGGTGAGTGAAGTGGTATTGGTCGCCCGTAAATCCCGCACCGCCGTCGAGCGTTGGGTATACACCGATGTGGGCAAATTCTCGGGGCTGATCGAAACCATGGACGAATCCATCAAGTTCCCGATCTGGACCGAGAAAAAGGGCGAGATGGAAGAAGTCGTGATCGCCGGCCCAACCTGTGACAGCGCCGACATCATGTACGAAAACTACAAGTACGGCCTGCCGCTGAACCTGGCCATTGGCGATCGCCTGTACTGGCTGTCGACCGGTGCCTATACCACCAGCTACAGCGCAGTTGAGTTCAATGGCTTCCCGCCACTGAAGTCGTTCTACCTGTAACCGCCGGTATGCAAAAAGCCCATGACACGTCATGGGCTTTTTTGTGTCTTTTTTTCGCCGCCTGCGGTGGCCGGTTACACCGTCAGCTGAGCCGCCCGCCGTGCGTAATCCTCTGCCAGAGCCCGCACCTGCGGATGTTGCGCTGCCAGCAATGTGCCCTGTGCCACCTCAAGAAACTTGAGGTTACCGCCCTCCAGCGCCCGCCCGAACCAGACCAGCGCCTGCTCGATATTGCCGGACTCGGCCAGCACAGAGGCATGACTGAATTGCCCGCGAAAATCGCCGGCCTCGGCGGAGTGTTTGTACCAGAGGCAGGCAGCGTCTTTGTCCCGGGGGCAATGAACGCCCTCCTCAAGATAACGCCCCACCAGGTTCATCGACTTGGCGTGCCCCAAATCAGCCGCCTGGCGATAACACGCCAAGGCCGCCACCTGATCCTCAGCCACACCGCGCCCCGTTGCCAGCAGGTTGGCATAGTTGTAGAGCGCCCACTCCTGGCCCTGCCCGGCCGCCTGGCGATATTCCTGCGCAGCCCGGGTCAAGTTCACCGCCCCGCCCCAGCCGTGCTCCCAGCAACGACCCAGCATGTTGCGCGCCATCAGGTGACCGGCATCGGCTGCAATCTGGAACCAGCGTCGGGCCAGGGCCGGATCGCGCGCGATACCCTGCCCGTCCAGCAGGATTTGCCCCAGCAGGGCCTGCCCCTCGACAATCCCCTGTTTGGCGGCCATCAGAATCGCCTGCGCCGCCCGGGCCGGGTTTTCACTCAGCATGGCGGTCAGCTGCTCACCGTCGAGCACTTCTTCGCGGCGTAACTGAAAGCTCATGGCCTAGACCTCAACCCAGCGGCGCAACAGGTTGTGGTAGGTGCCCGTGAGCTGGATCAGCGAGGGATGATCGGGAACGTCACGGGTCAGTTGCTGGATCGCACCGTCCATTTCAAACAGCAACGTGCGCTGGCTGTCTTCGCGCACCAGGCTTTGGGTCCAGAAAAACGATGCATAGCGCGTGCCCCGCGTGACCGCATTGACCTTGTGCAGGCTGGTGCCGGGATACAGCACCATGTCGCCCGCCGGCAGTTTGATCTGCTGGGTGCCGAAAGTGTCCTGAATCACCAGTTCGCCGCCGTCGTAATCCTCAGGGTCGCTGAGAAACAGCGTCGACGACAAATCAGTGCGCACCCGCTCCGCACTGTTTTTGGGTTGTCGCACGGCATTGTCGATATGGAAATCAAAGCTGCCGCCAGCGGTGTAGCAATTGAGAAGCGGCGGGAAAACCTTGTGCGGCAAGGCGGCTGACATGAACAGCGGGTTTTTCCACAACCGGTCGAGCATTGCAGCGCCGATCTCAAGGCCCAACGGATGGCCTTCGGGCAATTGCAGGTTGTGCTTGGCCTTGGCCGACTGAAAACCTGCAGTGATTTTGCCGTCAGCCCAGTCCGTCTGCTGCAGGGCCTCGCGGATGCGCACGACTTCCTCACGGGAGAACAAGCCGGGAATATGCAGCAGCATGGCGCGATACCTGAAAGCAAAGGGATGCCAATGGTATTGATTCTTATTGATTGTGTAAAACCCCGTTAATAAAAGGGTTACGAAGGGACGTGAAAAAAACGTCAAGAGAAACTGTAAAGAATGTAAGTTTTGCGCAAATAGCAATCTCTCTCAATTGATACAAGGAATTGTTTGCACTATATTTTGCGACTCAAATTCTGGGGGAAGGGTTCTACACATGTCGCGCCAACCGATAAAAATACCTGTCAGCTCACCGCGGCTCCTGGCCTCGGCCATTGGCGTCGCCCTCACGGCGACCTCCGCTGCCCATCTGGCACAAGCGGCCGAGAGCACAGAAAGCAAAGCACAGGGCAACAGCATTTCCCTCGGCGCGACAACCGTTACGGGTGAGCAAGAGACAGGTAGCTACAAGACCGACAGCTCAACCTCGAAAAAATACACGGCACCTTTGCGCGAAACCCCGAAGAGCGTGACAGTTATCCCGCAGCAAGTAATTCGCGACACGGCAGCCATGAGCCTGGTTGACGCTTTGCGCACGACTCCGGGGATTACCTTTGGTGCTGGCGAAGGTGGCAACCCGGCAGGTGACCGTCCGATCATCCGCGGCTTCAATGCTGAAAGTGACATGTTCATTGATGGCATGCGCGATGTAGCATCTCAGAGCCGTGAAATATTCGACGTAGAGTCGATCGAAGTCAGCAAAGGTCCTGGGTCAGCATTCACCGGGGCGGGCTCTACCGGTGGTAGCTTGAATCTGGTTACCAAAACGGCTCACTTGGGGAACGCCTACAACGGTGGTTTCACATGGGGTTCTGATCAAACCAAGCGAACTACGCTGGATTTGAATCAGCAAATGAACGAAACCTCGGCCTTCCGCCTGAATTTGATGAAGCACGAGGCCAACGTTGCAGGCCGCGATACAGTCGATGTAAGCCGCTGGGGTGTTGCGCCTACATTCTCGTTCGGACTGGGCACGGACACTCGCCTCACCCTTAGTTACTACCACGTCAAGACGGATGACATGCCTGATTACGGTATTCCGTTGACCTCCAGTAGCAACCGAAGCAAGTACAACGTTGACAAGCCTGCCCATGTTGATCGCGACAACTTTTACGGGTTGACCGGCCGCGACTACCGCAAAACGTCCAATGACAGCGGCACCATTCGCTTCGAACATGACCTGAATGACAATTTGACGCTGTCCAACAGCTTCCGCATGTCGCGCTCGACACTCGACTATATCGTCACAAACCCGGATGACAGCAAAGGTAACGTGGCAAACGGCCTGCTTTATCGCAGCACCAAGAACCGCAACTCAACATCCAAAGGTTGGGTAAACCAAACGGATCTAAGCGCCAAGTTCGATACCGCATTCATCGAGCACAGTCTGGTAACGGGAATAGAGTTCTCTTACCAGGACACGCATAACCGTGGCTACGACATCAAATCCAACGGCCCCGCCGGTACAACCTGTACCCCGGCAATGATGGTTTCCGGTGATTGCACCAGCCTGGACAAACCGACTCCGGGTGACGGCTGGTCCGGCAGCATCACGGACAGCCAGGGCTATACCGATACAGATACCAAAACCAGCGCTGCCTACGTATTCGACACATTGAAGTTCAATGAGCAATGGTCGTTGAACCTCGGCTTGCGTTACGACGATTATCAAACGAAATCCAGTGGTTACAGCACTGGCGGTCGTGGCTCGCTACCCGGCGACTTCAAGCGTGAAAATAATGCACACTTGTGGAACTACCAGGTAGGTGTCGTTTACAAACCGCTACCTAATGGCAGCATTTATGCAGCCTGGTCGACATCCAGCAACCCGGCTGGAGAAACTAGCGGTAACGGGGGACTCGATCTGGCGGCTAAAGATTCCAACCTTGATCCAGAGCGTAACCGTAACTACGAGCTGGGCACGAAGTGGGACTTCTTTGACGACAACCTGTCGCTCACAGCAGCACTGTTCCGCACAGAAAAGACCAATGCCCGCATTGATGACCCTGATGGCGCAACCACACAGGTTCTCGACGGTGAACAACGCGTCAACGGTATTGAGCTGACCTACACTGGCAAACTGACCAACGAGTGGAAGGTTTACGGTGGCTACACCTACATGGAAAGTGAAGTCGTCAAAACCACAAAAGCTGAGGACAAAGGCAATCACATGCCGAGTACCCCTCGGAACAACTTCATGGTTTGGTCGACCTATGACTTGACCCCGGACTTCACTCTGGGTGCAGGCGCGACATTCGTAGACTCTCAGTACGGCAACGTTGCGAACTCCGTAGAGATCCCGTCTTACTGGCGCTACGACGCAATGGCTACCTATCGCTTGAGCAAAAACGTCGACCTCCAGTTGAACGTTCAAAACCTCACGGATAAGCGCTACTTCGACCAGGTGTTCCAGACCCATTACGCTCACGTAGCAGCGGGTCGTACAGCCTTGTTGACCACCAGCTTCCACTTCTAAACCGGAGTTAAGCTGTGCAAAGCCCCGCCCATCTGATGGCCGGGGCTTTTGCGTGTAAAAAGACTGATGCGGCACTCTACGCCGCGATGAATTCAATTGAACGAGCAAGGCGGTTGTCGTGTTTAAGAAAACCCTGTTCCAGCTGCACTGGTTTTTCGGGATAACCGCCGGGTTGGTTCTGGCCCTGATGGGGATCACCGGCGCTACGGTGTCGTTTCAGGACGAACTGCTGAACCTGCTCAACCCTTCAGTGCTAAAGGTCGAAAAACTCGACAGCGGAGTGTTGCCACCCGCCGAGCTGGTACGCAAGGTCGAAGCCATCGAAGGCAAGCAGGTGTCCATGCTGTGGGTCGGCGTGGACAGTGACAGCGCTGCGCGGATTTTCTTTACCCCGCCACCGGGCGAACGCCGGGGCCAGTTGCGTTATGTCGACCCTTACACCGGCGAGTATCAAGGTGATGCAAACGGTCAGGGCTTCTTCAATCTGATGCTGCAACTGCATCGTTTCCTCGCCATTGGCCAAACCGGTCGCCAGATCACGGGCGCGTGTACGCTGATGCTGATTTTCTTCTGCCTGTCCGGGCTGTACCTGCGCTGGCCGCGCAAGGCACTGAACTGGCGGGCATGGCTGACGCTGGACTGGGCCAAAAAAGGCCGCAGTTTCAACTGGGACCTGCACGCCGTTGCCGGTACCTGGTGCATGATTTTCTACCTGATGGCCGCGTTGACCGGGCTGTCATGGTCTTACGAGTGGTACAACAAAGGCCTGCAAAAACTCTTTTCGGATACGCCTCCACACGAGCAACAGCGCAAAGGCGGACGCGGCCAGCCAGGGCCTGCGGGCCCGGCTCCCACCGCTGACTACGAGGCCATATGGGCCAGCCTCCAAAAGGCCGCCGGGCCTGGGTTGAGCCTGTACAACGTGCGTATGCCACCGGTCGCCGGGCAACCGGCCACGGTCTTCTACCTGTTGAAAAACTCACCTCACGAACGTGCGTTCAACCAGATCGTGCTCGATCCCGCGACCGGGGTGATCAAAAAACATGAGCGCTATGACGACAAAAGCTACAAGGCGCAATTGCTCAGCAGTATTTACGCATTGCACGTGGGCAGCTACTGGGGCCTGACCGGGCGCGTTCTGGTCACCGTTGCCAGTCTGACCATGCCGCTGTTCTTTATTACAGGCTGGCTGCTGTACCTGGACCGTCGCCGCAAAAAGCGCCAGGTCAAGCAGGCCCGCCAAGGTTTCGCAGCCACTGGCAGCGACGCACCGTCATGGCTGATCGGGTTTGCAAGCCAGAGCGGCTTCGCCGAACAACTGGCCTGGCAAACCGCCGGACAGCTACAGGCCGCCGGCTTGCCGGTACGCGTCCAGCCGCTGGCGGCAATCAAGGAAGACGACTTGCAGAACGCCGGCAACGCATTGTTTGTGGTCAGCACCTTTGGCGATGGCGAAGCACCTGACAGTGCCCGCGGTTTTGAACGCAAGGTATTGGGCCAGTCGCTGGATCTGAGCCGCCTCAAGTATTCGGTACTCGCCCTTGGCGATCGGCAATACCCGCACTTCTGCGGCTTTGCCACACGTATCCAGCAATGGCTCAGCGAGCGTGGCGCAAGCGCGTTGTTCGCGCCGGTGCAGGTTGACAGCGGAGACGCACAAGCGCTGCATCATTGGCAGCAGCAACTGGGCCAACTGACCGGAGGTGCCCCCAGCGCCAACTGGCAGGCACCGAGCTACAACAACTGGACTCTTGAGCAACGCCGGTTGCTCAACCCTGGCAGCTGCGGCTCAGCGGTTTATCTGCTGGCGCTCGGCACGCCGGATACCCATCTGACGTGGCAAGCCGGTGATCTGGTTGAAGTCATGCCGCGACAGTCTGCCTTGGCGGTCGAGCATTTCCTTGATGGACTGGGCCTCGCATCCGACAGCCCCGTGCACCTCGACGGCCTGAAAGAAACCCTGGCCCAGGCACTGGCCGGTCGTCAGCTCCCCGCCAATCGCGGGCATCTGGTGGGCTTGCATGCCCAGGCCCTGGTCGACGCCTTGATTCCGCTGAGCCTGCGCGAATACTCCATTGCCTCGATCCCCGAAGACGGACAACTGCAGTTGATCGTGCGCCAGGAGCGGCATGCCGATGGCAGCTTGGGACTGGGGTCGGGCTGGCTGACCGAGTACGCCGCCGTCGGCTCTGCGATCAGCTTGCGCATACGGCGTAACAGCGGTTTCCATTTGCCGGCTGAGCCCCGCCCGCTGATCTTGCTGGGCAATGGCACCGGCCTGGCAGGGCTGCGTAGCTTGCTCAAGGCGCGTATTGCCAAGGGTCAGCAACCTAACTGGCTGTTTTTTGGCGAACGGAATGCCGAGCACGACTTCTACTGCCGCGACGAACTGCAAGACTGGCTGGCCAAAGGCGACCTGACGCGTCTGGACCTGGCGTTTTCACGGGATCAGGCGCAGAAGATCTACGTACAGGATCGTTTGCGTGAGGCGGCCGAAGACGTCCGCCAATGGCTGGCAGACGGCGCGGCTATTTATATCTGTGGTAGCTTGCAAGGCATGGCGGCGGGTGTCGATCAGGCCCTGATCGACATCGTAGGCGCTGAGGCGGTGGAACAGTTGATCGAAGAAGGCCGTTATCGCCGGGATGTGTATTGAACCCGCGACCGACCGGGCGAAGGTGTCTGCATATTTTTTGGTGAAGCGCATTACGTAGCAGCGGACGAGTGGAACGAGGCCCCGTCCGGCTGCGGAGCAGTC
>NZ_LRMN01000010.1:0-60334 GCF_019266105.1 Pseudomonas sp. D1HM
CTGGTAGCGGACTTGTTCGAAGCAGTACCTGAGCTGGAGAAGCTGGTTTAATCCAGTTGCTTCACTTATAAAGAGCCCGGTCATCCGGGCTGTGGGGACGGGCGAAACACCGAGTGTTTCAGCTGGTTCTTCATGGCCTGAGTGATCGGGCTTTTTAGTGCCCTCGAATCGGCTTTGTGCAGAGGTTGTTTATGGATGTGCGTCAGGTGGGCAGGATGTTGCTGGGATTGGCACTGTTGCCGGTGCTGGCTGAAGCCGCAGGCAAGTGTGAGCGCCTGGTTGTAACCGGCAGCCCGGATGCGCCGCCTTATCTGTGGCGTGACCCTGCCGATCCGGGTCACTTGATCGGAGCCAGTGCCGACCTGTTCCAGCAGGCGGCCCAAGGGTTGGGCATCAAGGTTGAAGTGCTGTATGGCGGAAAACGTTCCGAGGCCCAGGACGAAGTGCGGGCAGGGCGCATGGACATGCTGCTGGATGCACCGCTGACGCTGGCCGGGCTCCTGTCTCTCGATTACATTCATCCACCCTTGGTGCGTAACGACTATCTGGTGTGGACGCGCAAGGCCTCGACCCTGGTCTATGAAACCCCCGCCGATTTGCATGGGCATGTCGGGGCGGTTTCGCAAAAGGCCCGTCTGAGCGAAACATTCGACACCTTTGCGCAGCAACAGTTAACCCTTGAGCGTCAGCCCGGGCTGACCCACGCTTTTCAAAAGCTGCTGCTTGGCGAGGTTGAATACGTGCTGGCAGGACGCTACTCCGGCAGGGCCACGGTACAAACCCTTGGCATTGCCGATGACCTCTTGCCGCGCCCGTTGCCCATCGATCAGCCAGGGCTTTTTTTGGCGGTTTCCCATGACTCGGCCTGCAATGAACCGTGGTTGCGCGGACAGCTCGCCAAAAAGATGACAGAATTGCGCACCTCCGGCCTGACCGAGGCGGCAGTGCAACGCAATCTGGAGCGGTGGAAAGCCCAGCTGCAACAACCGCTCAGCGCCCCAAAACAGTAGGAATACTTAGTGACGATTCGACCTCTTTTCGCTGCCCTTGCCGTTCTGGCTCTGGCGGGTTGTGCAGCCGATCCGGCGCCGAATGAACAATTGCGTTTGACCGGGCAAGCACTGGAGCAAGCCAGGGCTGTCGGTGCAAGTGCAGACGAAACGGCTGAGTTCAAGCAAGCCGAAAGCAAGCTGGCGCAAGCCCAGGCCGAGATGACCGAGCAATCCTTCAAGGACGCCCGCATATTGGCCGAGCAAGCGGAACTTGATGCGCGACTGGCTGAGGCCCGCGTACTGACACAAAAGAGCCAGGAGCAGTTGAACGTGCTCAATACCCGTATCGCGCGCTTGCGCAAACAGCTGGCGGAGGCCCAATGAGCCCTGAGTCCAGAGTGTTCAGCGCTGCGCTGGTATTCGGTTGCATCGGCCTGGCCGGTTGCGCCGGGCAGCACAGCAACGAGCAGGCCGTTCAGCAGGCCAGTGCTGATTTCCAGATCGTCAAGGAAGACAGCAACGTACTGCGCATCGCACCCAAGGATGTGATCCGGGCCGGTGAGTCCCTGGCCCGCGCTGACCGCCTGAGCAGTTACTGGGGCAGCGGCGCAGACGTGGCGCACTATGCCTATCTGAGCCAGCGCTACAGTGAAATTGCCCGTGAGCACACTCAGCAGGTGCTGAACGAAGAGCGTGCCGCCAAGCTCGAACTGGAGCGTCAGCGTCTGCAGCTGGCACTGCGTGAAGCCAAGCTGCTGAGCGTTCAGCAGCAGGGTCAATGGCTGGAGGAGCAAATCATCAGCCTGGCCACCACTGAAACCGACCGGGGTCTGGTCATGACGCTGGGCGATGTGCTGTTCGATACCGGTGAGGCCGACCTGAAAAACTCGGCCAACCGTACGGTGCTCAAGTTGGTGCAGTTTCTGCAATTGAACCCCAAGCGCGTGGTACGCATCGAAGGCTATACCGACAGTACCGGTGGCAAGGAAGACAACCTCAAGTTGTCCCGTGACCGTGCGCAGGCGGTGGCCAATGTGCTGATCGACCTGGGTGTCGACGACAAGCGCATTCAGGTCGAAGGCTATGGCGACCAGTATCCGGTGGACGTCAATGCCACCGAGCGTGGGCGGGCCCAGAACCGTCGCGTCGAGATCGTGTTCTCAGACGAAAAAGGTCAGCTCGGCGCCGCGCGCTAAGCCCAACAGCTGTTCAGCGCGCCGCAGATTGCAGAGAGCGACCTCCGCTCTTGAAGGGCCATCGGCCCTTTTCGCAGCCTGCGGCAGCGGCTACAAATCCCGTCCACTCGTTTTTCGCTCCGTAGCCGCTGCAACGCCTGGCTCGCACGCTCCCGATTTCATTAGCTTGCCCACCTGTACCCATACAGTTATCCCCCTATCAGGACTGTACTGCTCAGATGGGTGACAATTGTGCCCGTACACTTCTAAACTGTTCCGGTATTGTTCTTCACAAAAAATGCTTCATACAAAAATAAATGCCTGAACATCGAGTGCTGCGCAATGACCAATCTTTTGCTCTATCAACGTATTGCCCAGCAGTTGGCTGAAGACATCCGGCGTGGCGTGTACCAGCCGGGCGAGCGTGTGCCCTCGGTGCGAAAGATGAGTTCGCAGCTCAATGTCAGTCATGCCACGGTGTTGCAGGCCTATGCCAATCTTGAAGATCAGGGGCTGATCCGGGCGCGGCCGCAGTCGGGCTATTACGTGCACCAGACCCCCGCGCTGACGGCCCCCACGCCCGACATCGCCAGGGTTGAGCGTCCGGGGCTGGTCACCCGCAGCAGCATCATCCAGCAAGTCCTGGTCGAATCGCGCCGTGAAGGGGTGTTCCCGCTGGGCGCTGCAGTGCCGAGTGTCGATTACTTGCCCGTGCGTGCATTGCATCAGCAACTGGCCAAGGTCACGCGTTTTCATAGTCCGCGGGCGTTCAGCTACATGTTCAGCCCGGGGTTTGAACCGCTGCGCCGCCAGGTCGCCATTCGCATGCGTGATGCCGGTGTGGTGGTTGATCCTTCGGAAATCATCATCACCCACGGCTGCGTCGATGCGCTGCAAATGTCACTGCGGGTATTGACCCGTCCCGGTGACTTGATTGCGGCCGAGTCCCCGACCTATTACGGATTGCTGCAACTTGCCGATCTGCTGGGCTTGAAGGTCATCGAGATCCCGAGCGACCCGGCTACGGGAATGAGTCTTGAGGCGCTGCAGCTGGCCGCTAATCAGTGGTCGATCAAGGCGTTGGTACTGACGACGCGCTTGAGCAATCCATTGGGCGGCACGATGCCCGAAGAGCGACAAAAGCAATTGCTGCGCCTGGCGTCTGATTTCGATATCCAGATCGTTGAAGACGACATCTATGGCGAGTTGATGTTCGAGGTGGGGCGGACCAAGGCCCTTAAGGCCTACGACCGGCTGGATCGGGTGATTTACTGTTCGAGTTTTTCCAAAACCCTGTCACCGGGCGTGCGAATCGGCTGGATGATCGCCGGCAAGTTTCAGCAGGAGATCCAGCGCCTGCAAACCTTTACCACCCATTCGGCGTGCAGCGTGACGCAGATGGGCGTGGCGGCCTATCTTGAAAATGGCGGCTACGACCGTCATTTACGATACATCCGTCAGGAGTACCGGAAGAATCTGAGCGCGTTTCAGTTGGCGGTTCAGCAGTACTTCCCCGAAGGTACGCAAATGTCACGTCCCAGTGGCGGCTTCATCTTGTGGGTCAGCCTGCCAGGTCGGGTGAATACTCAAGAGCTGCATGTCCGGGCGCTGCAACAAGGCATCAGCATCGCACCGGGGCTGATCTTCAGTAACACCGAACAATTCAACCATTGCATACGCTTGAACTGCGGGATCCCGTGGAACCGCGAGGCTGAGCGGGCTTTGATGACGTTGGGCATGCTTGCCAATCAGCTTTGTCAGGAAGCTTCAGGCCTGTTTTGATCCTCCGGGTGGCTACCGCGGATGGCATTGTGCCAATATCTGACTTGTCACCCTGTGCGTAAAGCGCGAGCATACGCACCCCGGCCGTCAAAACTGTGGAGCCATGAAAGCGACCTATTGTGCGGGACTCATATTGGTGGGCATGCTGACCGCGCTTGGCGCTGATGCGGCAACAGCGTCTCAACCACCGTCTGTGACCACGGCCAGGGCGCATACCGCTTGCGCGACGGAAAAAAAAGCCGCAGCCAGTCCGAAAAAAGTACCGGCAAAACAGCGTGCACCCATCTCATCCAAATCCAGGTCCGCCCGTGAAATCGCCAAAAAGCGTTTGCCCAGCCCCCGGCTTGATTTAAGCTTGCCGCCAGAAATGGTCAGGCAGCTCCAGCCATTGGGTGCGGTGACGCAGCCCAAGCGCAAACGTTTGTTGCCGAATATGTTTGGTGAGAAGCCCCAGGCTGAAAGCCCTTTTCAGCTCAATGGGCGTTTGATCAACAATGAAATGAACCTTCAGCTACGCAATGAAGGGCGCGACAAGGAGATCGACGGCGCCGCCCTGGATTTCGAGTTCAAGCAATAAGTGCCGAGTGCTCGAAAACGGGCTTCCAAACTGACTGCTCAGTCACTGTCGTTTATCCGTACATTCTGCTGAACGGTCAATTTCAAACACCTGTTCCAGCGAGTACTATCCCTTGTCATCAACGCACTTTGCCCCGAATGAGGAGCTAACGTCATGAATTGCCGTGAAGGCTGTGGCGCTTGTTGCATAGCCCCTTCCATCAGTACACCGATCCCTGGCATGCCCAATGGCAAACCCGCGGGGGAGCGTTGCGTGCATCTCTCTGTCGATTATCTGTGCGGTTTGTTCGGGCAGCCGGAACGCCCTGACGTATGCGGTGCCTTCAAGGCGGATATCGAGGTGTGCGGCAGCAGCCGGGAAGAGGCTATCAATCTGATTGGCTGGTGGGAGCAAATGACCGCGGCCTAGTGCGTTGTTGTTCAATGAACAAACCTTCAACAATAAGGAATAAGACAATGGGTTCATTGCATCGAGTGGCATTGGCATGTGGTTTGAGCGTTCTGTTGACGGGCGTAGCTCAGGCAGAAGACTGGAAAGTCGCCAAAAACGAAGACGGCATCAAGGTGTCGCTGAGCGAAGTCCCCGGCTCCCAGTACAAGGCTTATCAAGGCGTCACGCTGATCAAGGCACCTATCACCACGTTGCGTGCCTTGCAAGAAGACGTGGCGGGCGCTTGCGCCTGGATTCATGAGTGCAAATCGCAAAAGCTGCTCAAGCATGAGGGCAACCAGAGCTGGACCTACACTCAGTTCAATACCCCCTGGCCTGTCACGGCACGCGACTCGGTGCTGAAGGTGACGACCACTGAAGGTGCCGATGGCAGCTTGACCCGCACACTCAAGGGCGAGCCCAAATACATCCCTGAAGAAAAAGGCTTCGTCCGTGTTTCTCAGGTCGAGGGTTTCTGGAAGTTTGTGCCCAAGGGTGATCAGACCGAAGTGACTTACCAGGTTCACACCGAGCCAGGTGGCAGCGTGCCGTCGTGGCTGGCCAACAAGTTCGTGGTCGATGCGCCGTTCAATACCCTCAAGGCCCTGAAAACACGCGCAGAGAAGTAATCCCTGCCATAGCGTGCCTGGCCCTGGACAGCGCATCTGTCCAGTTGCCAGGCCCCAATCCGCAGAATGTGGCCTGACCCGCACGCAAACGCGCTTATTTTCGTTTCTCCTCTTGGCAGAGATTACGCGCTGAGGCTACTCTGCAATCAGAGCAGCGAAGTAATCGACTGACTCTGATCTTGTTCGCTACATGCTTATTTCCTCCCCTGCATAGCCAATCTGTTGCTGTTGGGGGAGTGCTGAATGTCTATCCATTGCGAGGAGGACGTTTCATGAGCACAGCCCATCAAGAAGACCTCAGCAGCTATGTGCTGCGCCGCATGAAAGAAGGCGGTTTTGATTTTGCACGCATCCATCCCATTGAGTTTTACGCCGTATTCCCTGACGAGGAAGGCGCACGCAGAGCTGCAGGAAAATTTTGTGGTGAGTCGCTGAATGCCCAGATCAACGTGCGTGAAGACGGTGTCTGGCATCTGGAGTTAAGCAAGTTGATGTACGCCACTTATGGCGGCATTGGTGATTTTGAGCAGGACTTTGAGGCGGTCGTGGTACCGCTGGGCGGGATCATCGAAGGTTGGGGGGTTAAGCAGGAGGTGCGTGGCCTGCTGAACTGAATGCAGTGAAGTGAGATGCAAACGGCTGGCCTCAGGGCTGGCCGTTCTGGTTTTTACAAGGCGCTTCAGCGAGTGTCAGCCAGGATGCCACACCCTCTGTCATTTCCCGGCGGCAAACGTCTTTCAAGGCAGTGTGACCTTGCGCGTGGCCATGTGTCGCAAGTAACTGATCAACTGGTCGAGCTCCGTATCGGACAACACGCTCGGGTTAAAGCCCGGCATACGCGCTTGGGGCCAGTGTCGCAGGCTTTGCGGGTCGCGGATGTACTGTTGGAGAAAGTCGCCACTGAAGTACTCCGTCGGGTTGTGCGGAACATTCAGGTCGGGGCCGAATTGGGCGTCACCGGCACCGTTCAGGCGGTGACACGCCAGGCAATGCTTTTGGAACAGTGCAAACCCTTGATTGATGGGCGAGTCGGCTGCCAGCCGGGCGTCGGGACGCAAAGCCGGGAAACGTTCTGCAACGGGTGATTGGCGTGTGAAGCGGGCAACCTGAAACGGCCATTGCTCGGGGCTGATGTGGCTGGCTTGAGGGTTGGTCCACACCAGATAAAACGGACCGGCACTGGGCTTGCTCTGGCTCAGGGGTGGCCATGGCCGCGCAGGGTCTTCAATCGCCAGCCAGGCTTTTGCACCGCTTTGGCTCAGAAGTGGTGCTGCGGTCAGTTCGGCAGCAAATCCATCCAGCGCTACCGCTTGCAAGTGGTCTTCGGGTTTAAGGCCTTCAAGCAGTACCGACATGGGGATCGCCCGGTACGTCATGTCCCGCTTGTACGAAACATCATCGGCAACGTGCAGGGTTTGTGTAGCAGGGTGCAGCAGCAGGTCAGCGGTTTGCCAGGTGCGGCTGTGGTCACCCAGATCAAGCGTAAGTTGCGCCGCACACAGTGGCAGGCTGAAGAGGGCGGCGAACAAAAACATTATGTATTTCAATGGCTGATTGCGACCTCAGTCAATGGCAGTGTCACCGGGCGCCCGTTGCGCAGCGGTGGATGTGGCCGAACGCCCGCGCGCAACAGGCGCGGTTTCGGCTTGAAGAGAAAGGGTGGAGGCTGTCACTTTAAATCACAAGCGTCGCGTCGCAGACGATGGCCGATAAACTCGGGCAGACAGAGCCTTAGCCGATGACCTTGGTCAGATTCGGCAGAATCAGCAGCAAAGTGGTGGCAAAGAGAATAAGCCCGGCCTGACGTACTTTCGTGTGTTTGAACATGGCGATCCGCCTTTTATTGTTATTCCTGAACGACAACACGCCACATCAGGCGCTAAAGCCTGAAATAAATGCTGCGGTGGTTGATAAAGTTAACCTTAGAGCCCGTATAACACATGGCTTAGAACCCTTTCACATCATCCAGGTGCATTAGGTTTCTAAAACGCTATTAGAATTTTCGAGGTTGCTCTGTCAGCCCGTTGCTAGACGCAATGGATTGGGCAGGGAGGATAACGCTTAGGCTCCTACCGTTCGTCCGGGCGTGTTGAGCGAGTCGGTCCGGTCTGTGGCACTTGCCTTGAAATACGCTTTCGAGGCAGGCTCTGCAGTGCCGCTTTCATCTTTTTCGCCTTTTTCGTGCCAGGTACTTTTATGTCGCTACGCATCTGCATTCTGGAAACCGACATTTTGCGTCCAGAGTTTGTTGATCAATATCAGGGCTACGGACAAATGTTCGTGCGGTTGTTTTCCACGCAGCCGATTGCGGCCGAGTTCACGGTGTTCAACGTGATGCAGGGCGAGTACCCGGCGGACGATCAAGCCTTTGATGCCTATCTGGTCACGGGCAGTAAAGCCGACTCATTTGGTGCCGATCCCTGGATCCAGACCCTTAAAAGCTACTTGCTGACGCGTTACGAGCGGGGAGACAAGCTGCTGGGCGTGTGCTTTGGTCATCAGTTGCTGGCATTGCTGCTGGGTGGCAAAAGCGAGCGGGCCACTCAGGGCTGGGGCGTTGGCACCCATCAGTACAGGCTGGCTGCCAGGGCGCCCTGGATGACACCGGTGGTTGAAGCGTTGACGTTGTTGATCAGCCATCAGGACCAGGTCACAGCCCTGCCGGAAAACGCCACGGTGATTGCATCCAGTGATTTTTGCCCGTTTGCGGCTTATCACATCAATGATCAAGTGCTGTGCTTTCAAGGGCACCCCGAGTTCATCCATGACTATTCGCGGGCTCTGCTCGACTTGCGTCAGGAGCATCTGGGCGAGCAGATCTATAACACCGGGATTGCCAGCCTGGATCAAGGTCATCACGGTCAGACCGTGGCCGAGTGGATGATGCGATTTGTAGCCCACAAACCCCAGGTGTCGGCCTAAGTGCGGGCAGGCGCGTAGATCGCGCCTGCCCCGGTTACAGCCAGCCCGAGCGCTTGAAGCTGGTCCAGAGCCCTGTCACACCCACGGCAATAAAGCCCAGTACGCCAAAATAGCCGTAATGCCAGCTCAGCTCCGGCATGTTCTGGAAGTTCATTCCGTATATCCCTGCCACGGCGGTAGGGAAGGCGAGTATGGCCGCCCAGGCTGCGAACTTGCGCTGCACGTTGCTTTGCCGCGACGCCTCCAGCAGTACGACGATTTCAATGGTTTGGGAGGCGATATCACGCAGGGTGGTGAGGTCTTCCATCTGGCGGGTAACGTGGATCTGCACATCGCGGAAATACGGGCGCATGTTCTTATCAATAAAAGGGAAGGCCAGTCGCTGCAGCTCTTCGCTGATTTCAACCATAGGCGCCACATAACGTCGCAATCGCAGCACATCACGGCGCAGGGCATGCAATTGCACAATGTCGGCTTCATTGAGGGCGCTGCCCATGATGCTTTTTTCCAGCGCGTCGATTTCGGCGTGGATGGCTTCGCTGACGGGCAGGTAGCTCTCGGTCACGAAATCGAGCAGGGCGTACAGCACAAAGTCTTCGCCATGCTCCAGCAGCAGCGGGCGCGCCTCGCAGCGTGAGCGCACGGATTTGTATGAAGCAGAATGGCCGTTGCGGCTGGTGATGATGTAACCGTTGCCTGCAAAGATGTGAGTTTCGACGAACTCCAGTTTGCCCTCATGGCGAACGGGCGAATAGATCACGATAAACAGCGCATCGCCAAATGTTTCGAGCTTGGGCCGACTGTGTTGCTCAAGCGCATCCTCGATGGCCAGTTCATGCAGCTTGAACTGGCGTTGCAAGGTGTTCAGCTCTTGCGCGTCGGGTTGCTCCAGACCGATCCAGACGAAGTGGCCGGGCTTGTTAGCCCAGGCGATGCCTTCGTCCAGCGTGATATCGGTGACTTTTTTGCCCGCACTGTAGACTGCGGCAGCAATGACTCTCCCCATAGTTCTAATCGCTTCTTCTTCAAAGGGTTATGGCACAGGATGCAGCTTAGCGTGCAATGCCCCGTTTTGAGTCGAGAAACGTTCAGAGGTTCGGGTTAGATGCGGCGGTCTTGCTACCAGCCACGGGCGGCAGGCGGAGATTTTTTCGGGTAATCAGCTCGCGATCCATGGCTTCGATGCAGTCGAGCATCTGCTCACGGCACTGCGCCATCAGTGCGGGCATGTCATCCAGCGTCAGGCCGGTAGTTGGAATCGCCGGCAAGGAGCGAATCAGGATATCGGCACTGTGCCAGCGGTTGAGCTTCAGGTGCTGGCTGTAGGTGCTGACGCACACCGGTACGATCGGCACGCCGGCGCTGATCGCCATCTGGAATGCCCCTTTCTTGAACGGAAGCAGGGTTTTGCCCAGATTGCGCGTGCCCTCCGGGAAGACCCAGATCGAGGTGTCTTTCTCTTGCAGGGTGCGGGTGGTAGCCAGCATCGATTTGCGAGCTTTATGGGCGTTGCCCCGATCAATCAGTACGTTACCGGCCAACCAGAACAACTGGCCGAACAACGGTACCCATTTCAGGCTTTTTTTGCCGATGCACACGGTGCGGTAAGGCACCACGTTGCCGAACACAAACAAGTCATAGTTGGACTGATGGTTGGCGATGATCACGCAGCTCTGCGGTTTGTCCATCAAGGGGCCGACTTCGGCCTTGAGCTTGTAACCCAGGATCCATTTGGAGGGCCAGGCGTACAGGCGCGCGCACAGACGGCTGTTGTCCGGGTTAAAAGGGCGGCACATACCAAGTAATACACCGAGTACCCCAGCGATCATAAAATGCAGGCTCATCAACAACATACGTATCGAAAGTAGCATTTACAGACTCGCGAAAACAAAAGTTGGCGCAGTGTACGGATGTGCACTGTCTACGGCAATTACCCCGACACGTGTAGGAGATAGCGGATGTTTAAGCATATGTTTCGGCGAGGCTGGCGCGCGGCGGGGCAGGGGGGGCAGTCCGCAAGCGGCGGGAAGGGGCAGCAGATCCCGGCCGCTGGGGCAGCCGGGAGGTATTCTTCAGAGGCGCAACATTACAATTGGTGGTGTTGGTCCAGCTCGATCGCCTTGTCCAGGGTTTCCAGCAGCTCCTTGCGCACTTTGAGCTTGGTATTCTTGTGCGCCTTCATGTTGATCTTCTTCAATTGGCGCGCCACCTCGAGGGCGGTTGCCTGCAGCGCCTCGGGCGTGACCACCTGATCAAGGAAACCGGCGTCTACTGCACTGTGCGGGGTGAACATTTCGCCGTTGATAACCGAGCGATGGAAGGCCGACTTGCGCAACCGGTCACGGGCCAGCTCGATCCCGGCATGGTGCATGGTCATGCCGATTTGCACTTCATTCAACCCGATGCTGAATGGGCCTTCAACGCCGATGCGGTAATCCGCCGACAACAATAGAAATGCGCCTTTGGCCACGGCATGGCCAGGGCAGGCGACCACCACCGGGAATGGATGCGCCAGCAAGCGGCGAGCCAGGGTTGAACCCATACGCACCAGCTCAATGGCTTGCTGAGGACCGGCCGTCATCACCTTCAAGTCATAACCGCCCGACAGAATCCCTGGTTGCCCCGTGATAATGACCACGGCGCGATCCTGCTCGGCCTGATCCAGCGCGGTGTTAAACGCCGCGATCACATCCGGAGAGATAGCGTTCACCTTGCCATTGCTCAGGGTCAGGGTGGCGATACCGTCTTCCAGGAGATAGGAAATCAAGTCACTCATGGCGCAATTCCTTGTATTGAAGTGGAGCAGACGTTACCCAGCCCCACCGCGCAGGTAAAGCGCTAAGACTGACCAGTGAGTCAGGGAAATGGCCTTCACCTTCTATATAGACACCAGCGCTGCGGCGGCCGTACTGGCCAGCACCGCCTGCGGCAAGCCCGGAAAATGGCAGAATCACCCGCCATGCCCGAGTGGCAAAAACCTCGAGCCCCGTAAGCGCATGAAAATTCTGAAAAAAACATTTGTCATATCGAAAGCTTTCGACTACATTAGCGCGCCTCGACAGACAGAACATGTTTGAAGAGATACGGTGAAGTGTCCGAGTGGCTTAAGGAGCACGCCTGGAAAGTGTGTATACAAGAAATTGTATCGAGAGTTCGAATCTCTCCTTCACCGCCACATTCAGTACGCAAAACCCCCGGTCTTCCACGCGAAGCCGGGGGTTTTGTGGTTTCTGGCGCCTGAAAAAGGGCCTGTTCGATAGAGCTTAATCATGCTTGGCCCATCTTGGGTGTGAATAACCCCCTGCCAGGTGCGGGTCAGCCGCGGCTAATGCCAGTCCACAGGCGGACTTGTCCTCAACACTGAACCGCAACCCCTGCATTGGTGTGGAGTTTGTGGTCAAGGCGATATGCATCCCACCCTCCGGTAAGGCCCATCGGAGGCGTCTATGAAGGACGCTCGAGCCCTGTGAAGGTTTCCAATTGCTCCGGTGTCTCGAAGATCCGGGCAAGTACGGCATCCGCTGCAGCAGAGCCCAAGTGTGACTCGCAGTATTCGTGAGTCGAGGTCACCGCTCGTCGGTTGGGATGGGTTTTTCTAAACCTTTGCCGGCAGGTGCCTTCAGATTCGTTGCAGGGAATAAACCTGCCTTTTTCTGGAGGAAGCGATGAAAACCCCGAGTGCCCCTAAACGTTTTGTCACTGGCTGCGCATTGGCTTGCGCCGTATTCATGGCGGGGGCCGCTGTGGCTGCGACGCCGGCTGATTTTGTTGACGAGGCGTCTGCGGCAGGGATTGCGGAGATTGAAACCAGCCGCTTGGCGATTCAGAAAACCTCTGCCACGGATATCAACAGTTATGCGGTTGAGATGATCAAGGATCACACGGATGCCAATCGGGATCTTAAGGATCTCGCGCAAAGGCAGGGCCTGAAAGTGGCGAGCGAAGAGGAGGTGCTCGGCAAGGCCAGGAAAATGATGCTTGAGGTGCCGGAAGGCGAGTCATTCGATGCGGCCTATGTGGCCAATCAGATGAAGGCCCATGAGGAGGCAATTGCCCTGTTCAAAGAACAGATCGACAAACCCGGCTCGCCTGAATTGAAGGCTTTTGCCGAAAAGTACCTGCCTAAGCTGGAGATGCACCTGGACATGGCCAGGAAGCTGGCAGCTTCTCATATCAAGGGTAATACCGGCGTTTAGTGCTGCGCAGGCGAACGGTTGCACGGCAACCGTTGCGTCATGCGAGAGGTGGGTCAGACGGCGATGTCATTCAGCCCGCAGTATTCTTCCCAGCTCATTTCCAGCGCCTCGGCGACTTCCTGATGGACTTCGAGGCGCATGGCCGCGAGCTCTTCGGGCGAGCGGGCGATCAATTGCAGGGCAAGCTCCCAGGCTTCGATACCCAGGTCGTCGGCCTCATTCTCGAAGGCCCAGAGGATTTGCTGCTGGCGGTCTTCGGCGCTCAGCTCTTTCATTTCTTCGAGCAGTTCAGGGTGCGCCTTGATGAAAGTATCCAGGGCCAGTTCGTTACGGGATTCTTTAGGGGTCATGTGGCGTCTCGGATCGTTGGAACGGTCTGTGTGTGCAGACCGTCGTCAGGGCGTTTTCTCGCATGCTAGCGAGTTCGCCAAGTGATGGAAAGTGCCAGATAGGCAGTCAGTCGACGGGCTGCAGCTTGCTTTCTCGCTGCAAGGTGTAGCCCCAGATCGCCAGCGCCAGCGTAGCGACCACGGCCCCAACGATCACAATGCCGTCCCAGCCGTACGCGGGGTAGGTCTGAGCGCCGACCAGCGAGCCCAGTGCGCCGCCGATGAAATAACAGGTGATGTAACCGGCATTCAGGCGATTGCGCGCTGCCGGGCGGACTTTGAAGACGGCGTTCTGGTTGCTGACGTGAACCAGTTGGACAGCAAAGTCGAGTGCCAGCACGCCGATCAGCAGGGCCACCAATGAATGTCCGGCGAAGGCCATGGGCAGCCAGGAACCGAGCAGAACCATTAGCCCTACGGTGGTGGCCAACTGGCCTTTGCCGCGATCGGCCATGCGCCCGGCCCAGTTTGCGGCGATTGCGCCAACGGCACCCGCGAGTCCAAACAGGCCGATCACCGCGTCCGAGAAACTGTAGGGCGGTACGGCCAGCAAAAAGGCCAGCGGTGTCCAGAACAAGGCGAACAAAGAGAAGGTCAGCAGGCCCAGGATCGAGCGCAGGCGCAATATGGGTTCTTCGACAAACAGCTTGAACACCGACCCCAGTAGCGCCGGATAGCTCAGGCCGGCGCTGTGGTGGTGCCGGGGCAGGCCGCGTTGCAGTGCAATGGCGCTGATAAACATCAGGCCTGCAGCCACCAGATAAATGGTTCGCCAGTCACCCGCCGATGACAATGCGCCGGCCACGGTGCGTGCCAGCAAAATGCCCAATAACAGGCCGCTCATCAAAGTGCCGACCACGCGGCCGCGGCTCGACGGGTCGCTAAGGCTGGCGGCCATGGGCACCAGCACCTGGGCCGAGACTGAAAATAATCCGGTCATGGCCGTGCCGATCAGGAGCCAGGTCAAGGAGGGCGCAAAGGCGCTGAGCAGCAAGCCCAGCGCGCTGAGTACCGTCATGCTGACGATCAGCCGACGCTGCTCGAACAGGTCGCCCAGCGGAACCAGTAACAGCAAGCCCGCGCCGTAACTCAATTGCGCGGTGATCACGACGGTACCTGCGCTGCTCATGCCCAGACCCAGCTCTTGAGCAATGGTGTGCAGCAAGGGTTGCGCGTAATAGTTACTGGCGACGGCCAGGCCGGTGGCGATCGCCATCAGCAGGATCAGGGCCGTGCTCAGGGGTTGGGTAGCGGGTGCGGAATCAGACATTGGCTGTCTCGTTGGCGTGAGAGAGCGGGGGAGTATCGGGAATGCCTGCCTTGAATGTCACTGAATATGTCAAAGAATTTTGCTTTTTGAAGCGCGAAGCCCCTCGTCGAGACGATGAGGGGCTTCGTGTGTTGCACAGCCTTTTCGATAACATCGCCGCAGGCGGTATTAAAAAAGGGCGTTGAATGCGTTAGTTACGGCGCCCCAACAGCAGGCCCACCACCAAGCCGAAGCCGGCCGAGATGGCCACGGTCTGCCACGGATGGCCGCCGATATAGCTTTCTGTCGCGTCCACCACAGGTTTGGTGCGCTCACGCACATTATTCACCGAGTCCAGCGCCTGCTTGAGCTTGAGGCCAACCTGCGCCCGCAGGGTTTCACCCTCTTCGCCGACCAGTGACGCGCTGTCCTTGAGCAGTTTGTCAGATTCGGCAATCAATTCTTGCAGCTCGCTGAACGCTTGATCCTTGATTTGATCTTCAGCGGCTTGTACGGCATTTTTTCGAGCCATTGCGGTACTCCTTGCAGGTGAATAGGGTGATGAGTAATGGAGTCAGGCCCGTGCTAAAAAGTTGCATCTGTTTTTGGGCCGGTCTGGAGCTTGAGCTGACAGCGTAGTTAAAAACCAGACTGAGACAGTTCTTTTGAAGGTGTAAGATGTCGCCTAATTTACGCCGCAGGAAATCCTCATGAGCTTTAACCTCGCCAACAAGCCTCTCGCTGAGCGTGCTGCACTGGAAGACGAAAAGTCCCGTTTGTACGACCTTTGGCAGAGCAATCTGGGCAAGGCCAAAGGCGACGCGGCGCGTTTGTTCGGTGAGCGCGCCAAGCGCAAGGGCAAATGGGCTGAATGGGTTCGTTCGGAACTGGACGCGATGTCGCCCCCGGAATACGCCAATATGGTACGCAGTGAAGTCAATCGCCTGATGGCCGCCAAGTAACCGGATACGCCTTAACAGGCTTTTGCAGGGGTTGCCCTCAATCAACCACGCAGACGGTAAACCCCTGCGTCACGCCGCCCACGTTGATCCACACCTCATCATCCTGTTGCTTGCCCAGCAAGGCCGCGCCGAGGGGGGAGCGCGGGGTGATGACGGTGATCGTGTGTCCGTCGTGGCTGAGCTTGAGGCCGGCGGCATCCGGTGCCAGGAATAACCACTGCTCACTGCCGTTTTCGGCCTGCAGGTTCACCAGCGCACCGATTTGAATGCCGTGCGCAGCGTTGCAGGGGGCGAGATTCATGGCCTGGCAGTGCTTGAGTGCCTGGCGAATTTCCTCTACCCGGCGTGCCTGGCCCGTGGCCAGATAAGAGGCTTCAAGCCCGAGGGTGTCGTATTTGTTCTCGGCTACGTTTTCTTCGTGTGTGGCAGCTTCGTAGGCGGTTTGCGCTGCGCGTTGCAACACGTCGAGGTCAACTTCAAGCTTTTCCAGCATCAGCAGGTAGACGGCGTTCTTGTTCATGGGTCGTGGGTTTCAATAGGGGCATGGCCGCCGCTTGGCAGGCGCTGGGTTCAGGCGAGCGAGGATTGTCGCACGAGCGCCCGGCAGATGACCTGCCTTCAGCTTTCGGTATGGGTCGATTCATACGGACAATCAATTTTTTAATGTAGGAAACCCGGAATGAAAGCCTCCTGGGATATTTTTTGCAGTGTGGTCGATAACTACGGCGACATTGGTGTGACCTGGCGTTTGGCTCGACAAATGGTGGCCGAGCATCAGCAGGCGGTCAGGCTGTGGGTTGACGATTTGCAGGCATTCGTTGCGCTGTGCCCCGACGCGGATGCCACGGCGCTGCGGCAAACCCGGCAGGGCGTCGAGGTGTGCCAGTGGCCGCTGCAGTGGCCGTCCTCTGTAGAGGTTGCCGATGTGGTGGTCGAAGCGTTCGCCTGCAAGTTGCCCGAAGGCTATCTACAGGCAATGAAGGTCCGCGAAAAGCCGGCACTGTGGATCAATCTTGAGTATTTGAGCGCTGAGGACTGGGTCAGCGGTTGTCACGGGTTGCCGTCCTTGCGCCCGGATGGCCTGAAGCGCATGTTCTTCTTCCCGGGGTTCGAGGCGGGCACCGGCGGTCTACTGCGTGAGGCCGACCTGATCCAGCGTCGGCGAGCGTTCGAGCAGGATCCACGGGCGCGAAGCGAGTTTTTGCGGGGGGTGGGTGTGTTCCCGGCCGACAATGCCCGGCTGATTTCCTTGTTTGCTTATGAAAACGCCGGCCTGGCCAGTTGGCTGGATGCGATGGCCGCGGGCAGCGTGGCGACGCATCTATTGGTGCCTCAGGGCCGGATCATGGGTGATCTGTTGCGCTGGCTTGGGGTCAGCGAACTGCCGCTCGGAGCAGTTGAGCAGCGGGGATCGCTGGTGATCCAGGCCTTGCCGTTCGTCCGCCAGGAAGACTACGACCACATTTTGTGGAGCTGTGACTTCAACGCGGTGCGTGGCGAAGACTCGTTTGTCCGGGCGCAGTGGGCGGGGCGCCCGCTGCTGTGGCATATCTATGAGCAGGAAGAGGACGCGCACTGGGTCAAGCTCAATGCGTTCCTCGACGTCTACCTCAAAGGTCTTTCACCTGCCGCAGCACAGGCGTTTAATGCCCTCTGGCAAGCCTGGAATGCAGGCTCGGACATGGGGTGCGCGTGGAATTCGACCCTTGAACACTGGCCGGAGCTCACTGCGCATGCCGAACGCTGGTGTCTACAACAGTCTTTACAGGCTGATCTTGCGCAAGCGCTAGTACACTTTTATCGAAATTGGCTATGATACGCGGCCTAGATTTTTGTAAATCTCAATCCAAATTCGGATACTCGCAATGAAAACTGGTAAAGAGCTTAAACCCGGTACAGTCATCAAGCTCGAAAACGACCCTTGGTTGGTTCAGAAAGCTGAATTCACCAAGTCCGGTCGTAACAGCGCAATCATGAAGACCAAGCTGAAGAACCTGCTGACTGGCTACAAGACTGAAATCGTATACAGCGCTGATGACAAGCTGGATGACGTGATCCTGGATCGCAAAGAAGCGACCCTGTCCTTCATCAGCGGCGACACCTACACGTTCATGGACACCACTGACTACACCATGTACGAGCTGAACGCTGAAGACATCGAAGCCGTTCTGCCATTCATCGAAGAAGGCATGACCGACGTTTGCGAAGCAATCTTCTTCGAAGAGCGTCTGGTTTCCGTAGAGCTGCCGACCACTATCGTGCGTCAGGTTGACTACACCGAAGGTTCCGCTCGCGGTGACACTTCGGGCAAGGTGATGAAGCCTGCCAAACTGAAAAACGGTACCGAGCTGAGCGTTGCAGATTTCGTTGAAATCGGCGACTGGATCGAAATCGATACCCGTGACGGTGGCTCCTACAAGGGCCGCGCCAAGGTTTAAACCTTGCGTTAACCGCACCACTGAAAAGCCCGGCCTCACTGCCGGGTTTTTTTTGCCCCGGATAATCTGCGCAGCTCCGGATTTGAGCTTTGCCGCTGACAGGCGACTGGGTAGCATGGTCATTCACAGTGAGGGGGCGCAATGCTGATCGATTTTGCAATGTACACAACCTTGGGCATCGTTCTGGGCGCGATGGGCGGTTTGTTCGGGATTGGCGGCGGTCTGATCGCGATTCCGGTGCTGGGGTTGTGGTTTGGCCTGGATCAGCAGATTGCACAAGGGACAGCACTGGTCATGTCGGTGCCCAATGTGTTTGTCGCGTTGTACCGCTATCACCAGCGAAACCGCATTGATTTGCGCCAGGCTTTGCCGCTGGTGGTGATGAGCTTTTGCTTCGCCTGGCTGGGCTCGATGCTGGCTGTCGGGCTGGATGCGCGGAGTATTCGCTGGGGGTTTATTGGTTTTCTGCTGGCGATAACGCTCTACAACCTGATCAAACTCTACGGCGAACCTGCCCGGCCAGTGACGGGAGCACGCTATGGCTGGCCCTGGTTTGGCGTGCTGGGGGCGGTGGCCGGTACCACAGGCGGTTTGTTCGGTGTGGGTGGGGCCGTAGTGGCGGCACCTGTTTTGACCAGCGTCTTCGGCACTTCCCAAGTGGTCGCCCAAGGGCTTTCGCTGGCGCTGGCAGCGCCGAGTACCAGCGTGACGCTGCTCACTTACGCAGTGCATGACGAGGTCAATTGGCTGATGGGCGTGCCGATGGCCGTGGGCGGCATGCTGAGCATCAGTTGGGGAGTGAAAGTGGCCCACGCGCTGCCCGAACGTAAGCTGCGCGGCTTTTACTGCGCCTTTTTGCTGCTCTGCGCAGCATTGCTCGCGATCAAGATTTAAAACCGTCGACGATGTACTGCGCAAAGCATTCGATGATGGGGGAGGCGGTGCTGTTGGGGTTGCGCAGCAGCACAATGCTGGCCGACGGCAATCGGGGAAGGTGTTCTTCCTCGCCAATCACCCTCAGGTCCGGTGTCAGCAAGCTCTCAAGCTGCGCCGTTACGGCCAGACCGGTGCTCACGACCGCATTGATCGCCGCCAGACTGGCGCTGGTGTAAGCCACCCGATAGGCGCGGCCCATGACGTCCAGCGCATTGCAGGCCCAGGTCCGGCAAAAACAGTCGGTATTGAACATGGCCAGGGGCAGCGTCGCTTGTTCGTGAGGTGAAAAACCCTGAGCCACCATCCATACGAAGCGTTCCTGGCGCAGGATCTGGCCCACCTCGCTGCCGGGTTCGCGAGTGACGATGCTCAGGTCCAGATCATTGCGTTGCAGCAGGTTCGCCGAAGGCTCGCAGTGAACCTCAACGTTGATCAACGGGTAGTCCTGGGCGAAGCGCGCCAGTACGCCGGGCAAAAAGCGCATCACATAATCATCGGGCGAGCCAATCTTGACCGTTCCCACCATGTGCGGCTGGCGCAGCGTGTTGAACACTTCACTGTGCAGCTTGAGGATTCGCCGTGCGTAACCAAGCAGCACCACACCTTCGGCTGTCAGGGTGACATTGCGGCCCTCACGCTGAAACAGGGCACATTGCAGTACATCCTCCTCCAGGCGTTTCATTTGCATGCTCACCGCCGACTGCGTGCGATTGACGACATCGGCTGCACGGGTAAAGCCGCCATGGTCGGCAATTGCGGCGAACGTGCGCAGCAGGTCGGTATCGATGCTGGGGAATTCGGCCATTGATCAATCTCGCAGATGAGTCACATAAGAAACATTCGTTGGATTGATCTTATGCCCGGGTTGAGACTTGAGCCATCCCTAAGGAGGTATCAAGCGATGAAAGGTCTGAGAAGTGTGTACTGGGTTGCACAGCCCGACAGTCATTCATCCTGGGTAAAACGCTTGCTCGTGCGCGTCGCCCGCTGGCATCAGCTGTCGCGGGAAAGGGCCAGCCTGAGGAAAATCAGTGATGCGGCGCTCAAGGATCTTGGGTTGAGCAGGGCGGACATCGAGATCGAAAGCCATCGGGCTTTTTGGGATGACCCGTTCAACAAGTGAGTCCGCAACGCCTGAAGCCCTCGCGCCACCTTCTTACGCAAAGAGACGGCGGCGTGAGGGCTTTTCAATTCAGCGCCTGACCTGCTTGAGTGTCTCGGCAATCAGGAAGGCCAGTTCCAGTGACTGATCGGCGTTCATCCGCGGGTCGCAGTGAGTGTGGTAGCGGTCCGACAGGCCGTCTTCGGTGATCGGTCGGGCCCCGCCGATGCACTCGGTGACGTTCTGCCCGGTCATCTCGATATGAATCCCGCCGGCATAACTGCCTTCGGCCTCATGCACCTGGAAGAACTGCTTTACCTCGCCGAGGATCTGAGCAAAGTCGCGGGTCTTGTAGCCGCTGCTGGCCTTGATAGTGTTGGCGTGCATCGGGTCGCAACTCCAGAGCACTTGCTTGCCTTCGCCTTCTACGGCGCGGATCAGCTGCGGCAAATGATCGCCGACCTTATTGGCGCCCATGCGCACGATCAGGTTCAGGCGGCCCGGGTCATTATCGGGGTTGAGAATGTCGATCAGGCGGATCAGCTCTTCGGTATTCATGCTCGGTCCGACCTTGACCCCGATCGGGTTGTTCACCCCGCGCAGAAACTCCACGTGAGCCCCGTCAAGCTGACGCGTTCGGTCGCCAATCCACAGCATGTGCGCCGAGCAGTCGTAATAATCATTGGTCAGACTGTCGCGGCGGACAAAGGCTTCTTCGTAGTTCAGCAACAGCGCTTCGTGGGCGGTAAAGAAGCTGGTTTCGCGCAGTTGAGGCGAGCTGTCCATGCCACAGGCACGCATGAAGGCCAGTGTTTCGTCGATGCGCGTGGCCAGTTGGCTGTACTTTTCCGCCAGCGCCGAATTGGCGATGAAGTCCAGGTTCCATTTGTGCACCTGGTGCAGGTCGGCAAAGCCGCCCTGGGCAAAGGCACGTAGCAGGTTCAGGGTGGCGGTGGACTGGTGATAGGACTGCAGCAGGCGCTCCGGATCGGGGACGCGGCTTTTTTCATCGAAGCCGATACCGTTGACGATATCGCCGCGGTAGGCCGGCAGCGTGATGCCGTTGATCGTTTCATCATTGGCCGAGCGCGGTTTGGCGAACTGTCCGGCCATGCGCCCGACCTTGACCACCGGGCAGCCCGCGGCAAATGTCATGACGATGGCCATTTGCAGGAGCACCTTGAAGGTGTCGCGGATCTTGGCAGCCGAAAACTCGGCAAAGCTTTCGGCGCAGTCGCCGCCTTGCAGCAGAAAGGCGCGGCCCTGAGTGACTTCGGCAAATTGACGGCGCAATTCACGGGCTTCCCCGGCAAACACCAGCGGCGGATAACTCGCCAGGCTTTGCTCGACGCGCAGCAAATGAGCCGCATCAGGGTAGTGGGGTTGTTGCTGGATCGGCAGGGCGCGCCAGCTGTCAGGGCTCCAGGGTTGGCTCATCGCAGACTCAAATATTCATGGGGATGCTGCATGTTAGCAGCAATTAGTGCGTGACCTGCTGCGCTGCAATGGCCGACAATCTGCGTTTTCTGCTCGGCGCCGAGTGGTAGTTTTTTAACGCGATGCCCGGGACAGGCCGGGGCGCGGCAAGGAGAGGAAATGTCTGAGGAGCGCGTTGAGCGTCTGCTCGCTGAAGTCCATGATGACTTCGGCACGATTCGGGTGCTGGAGGTGGAAGACTACCGCTTCCTCGAATTTGGCGATGCGATCGAGCAAAGTTGTGTATTCACCGCTGATCCCAGTTGGCTCGAATACGACTACACCCGCGCCATGCTGATTGGCGCACTGTGCCCTGAAGCCCCTGAAAGCGCTCTGTTCCTGGGGTTGGGGGCGGGCACCCTGACGCAAGCCTGCCTCAAGTTTTTGCCCCTCGAAGATGTTGAAGCCATTGAGCTGCGCCCCGACGTGCCGCGTCTGGCCATCGAATACCTGGGGCTGGACGATGACCCACGGCTGTACATCCGCATCGGTGATGCTCTGGAGCTGCTGGACAGCGCCGAGCCCGCCGACCTGATCTTCGTCGACCTGTACAACGACCTGGGCCCCGCTGCCGGTCATCTGGCGTGGACATTCCTCGAGAACTGCCAAAAGAAGCTCGCCCCCAACGGCTGGCTCATCATTAATCAGTGGGCAACCGATGACGGCAAACCGCTAGGCGCGGCCCTGTTCCGTGGCTTGTACCATCGCCATTACTGGGAACTGCCCGTCAAGGAAGGCAACGTTATCCTGCTGGTTCCCGGCGATCTCGATCAGACCCTGGACATGGACGCGCTGATGGCGCGGGCACAAGCCCTGGCCCCACGCCTGGGCTATTCGCTGGAGTCGCTGATCAAGGCTATTCGTCCGGCCACCTGACGCAACAAGATGAACCGTTTTAGCGTTTGCCCCTGCGGGGCCAGGGGCTGACGATATTTTCGCGATCGAAAATATCGTCAAAGCCCCCTCCGTAGAGGCATACAGACGATTGCGCCCTAAAAAAGCGCTTCTTTTTTTTGATAAATCCGGTATAGTGCGCGCCGGCCTTTAGCCGGGCCACGTTTAGGTGTTGCATTTCCCGAAGCACGCTTCGGCTGCTCGTCCGTTTCGCGGACTACCCTGAACGCTCCATTCATTTAAACGTTTTCGCAAATCCCCGCCGACAAAGCAGCCAGGGCGACTCTTGAGTCTTACACGGCATGCGCAGCTTTGGAGCATGGGTCTTTGCGGATGCACTTAGAGGCAGACCCATGACCCAGGAAACCGGCGGCTTCGCCGCTTTTAATCTTAATCCGAATATTCTTGCAGCCGTCATCGCGACTGGCTACGAAGAGCCTTCGGCTATTCAGCAGCAATCGATCCCGATCATCATGGCCGGTCACGACATGATTGGTCAGGCGCAAACCGGTACGGGTAAAACCGCCGCGTTCGCCCTGCCGATCCTGCACCGCATCGATCCTGCTAAGCGCGAGCCGCAAGCCCTGATCCTGGCGCCAACCCGTGAGTTGGCGCTGCAAGTAGCAACCGCTTTCGAAACCTACGCCAAGCAAATGCCGGGCGTTACTGTTGTAGCCGTTTACGGCGGCGCCCCGATGGGCCCACAACTGAAAGCAATCCGTAATGGCGCACAGATCGTTGTCGCCACTCCGGGCCGTCTGTGCGACCACTTGCGTCGTGACGAAAAAGTATTGGCAACCGTGAACCACCTGGTTCTCGACGAAGCCGACGAAATGCTCAAACTGGGTTTCATGGACGACCTCGAAGTTATCTTCAAGGCCTTGCCACCGACCCGTCAGACCGTATTGTTCTCGGCAACCTTGCCGCAGTCGATCCGTGCCATTGCTGAACGCCATCTGCGCGATCCGCAACACGTGAAGATCCAGACCAAGACTCAGACCGTTACCGCGATCGAACAGGCTCACCTGTTGGTTCACGCTGACCAGAAGACCTCGGCTGTATTGAGCCTGCTGGAAGTTGAAGATTTCGACGCGCTGATCATGTTTGTGCGTACCAAGCAAGCGACCCTGGATCTGGCCAGCGCCCTTGAAGCCAAAGGCTACAAAGCCGCTGCGCTGAACGGTGACATTGCTCAGAACCAGCGTGAGCGCGTTATCGATTCCCTCAAGGATGGCCGTCTGGACATCGTTGTAGCGACTGACGTAGCTGCTCGTGGTCTCGACGTTCCACGTATCACCCACGTGTTCAACGTTGACATGCCTTACGATCCAGAGTCCTACGTTCACCGTATCGGCCGTACTGGCCGTGCAGGTCGCGAAGGTCGTGCGCTGTTGCTGGTAACGCCGCGTGAGCGCCGTATGCTGCAAGTGATTGAGCGTGTAACCGGTCAAAAGGTTGCTGAAGTCCGCCTGCCGGATGCTCAGGCCGTTCTCGATGCACGCATCAAGAAACTGACCAACAGCCTGGCGCCACTGGTTGCTGACGCTGAATCGACTCATGGCGAGTTGCTGGATCGTCTGACTGCCGATATCGGTTGCAGCCCGCGTGCCCTGGCCGCAGCCCTGCTGCGCAAGGCAACCAACGGTCAGGCCCTGACCCTGGCTGCCATCGAGCGTGAGCGTCCACTGGTGCCTAACAGCGCACCGCGTGAGCGTTCCGAGCGTTCGGGTGACCGTCCGGATCGTGGTGATCGCGAGCGTCGTGCTCCGGTTCCATTGGCCGAAGGCCGTGCTCGTTGCCGTACCGCGCTGGGTGCGCGTGATGGTATCGCTGCCAAGAACCTGCTGGGCGCTATCCTCAATGAGGGTGGCCTGGCACGTGAAGCAATCGGTCGCATCCAGGTGCGTGACAGCTTCAGCCTGGTAGAACTGCCGGAAGATGGCCTGGAAAAACTGCTGGCTAAGTTGAAAGACACCCGCGTTGCCGGCAAGCAGCTCAAGCTGCGTCGCTATCGCGAAGATTAATCACTGCTGCAGTGATTGATCGCTAAAAAAATCCCCGACTGGTTCGGGGATTTTTTTGCCTGCAATTTGCTGTAGACGCTGGCGCAGGCTGCGATAAGGGCTACAGATTTGGGTCAATCAAACCGGTAGATATCCATCCCCAGCGCGCCCAGAGTCCAGCCCTGGTGAGCCAGGCCGAACGACCCGCCTGCCCCGCGGGCAAAATACAGCGGCAACAGATGTTCGTCAGTGGGGTGGCTGCGCACTGCAAACGGCGCATGACGACGGTAATCGTGAAGTGCAATTTCATCGTCAGCGGTGAGCTTGTCGATCATCCAGTCGCGAAAGGCCTTGGCCCACGGCTCAATGCTTTCAGGCCCTGCCTGCCAGTCCAGTTCGCGCAGGTTATGAGTGATGCTGCCCGAGCCAATGAGCAAAATGTCTTCGTTGCGCAAGCTGGACAGCGCACGGCCTATCTCGGTTTGACCTGTCGGGCCGAGCTGGCTGGGCAGCGAGATTTGTACGAGCGGAATGTCGGCCGCTGGGTACATCAATGACATTGGTACCCAGGCGCCGTGGTCGAATGGCCGTTTGGCGTCCAGCCTGGCCGTCAGGCCGTGGGCTGCGAGCAGCTCAACAATCCGTGCGGCCAGGGCGGGTTCGCCCGGGGCCGGGTATTGCACGGCAAACAGGGCAGGGGGGAAGCCTCCAAAATCATGCCAGGTGGCCGGTGCGGGGTGACTGGTGACACTCAGTTCAGGGCTTTCCCAGTGGGCCGATACCAGTACGATCGCTTTTGGGCGGGGTAGCCCGGCGGCCAGGCGCTTCAAGGCAGGACCGCTGGCGCCGGGCTCCAGCGCGAGCATCGGGGAGCCGTGCGAGATGAACAGGCTGGGCAGCATGGTGAGGGTCCTCAGAGGTAAGATGCGCTATCTTCAGTCGGATCATTGATCTAAATCCAATATAAGTTTTAGTGCTTATTTATCGAATTTAAAGGTGAATCATGCAGCCCGAATTTTGGCACGACCGCTGGAACCGCAATCAGATCGGCTTTCATCTGGAGGAGGTCAATCCGTACCTTCAGCGTCATTGGCCAGCGCTTGATCTGGCCCAGGGCGGTCGCGTACTGGTGCCGTTGTGCGGAAAAAGCCTGGATTTGAGCTGGCTGGCTTCAACAGGCTATGAGGTGATGGGGATAGAGCTGTCCCAGACCGCCGTAGAGTGCTTTTTCACTGAGCAGCAGGTCACGCCGCAGGTTCGCCAGCAAGGCGCCTTCACGGTGTACGAGGCGGGGCCGGTGACAATCTGGTGCGGAGACTTTTTTGCCCTGGGTGCGGCGGATGTCGCGGACTGTGTCGGGATCTATGACCGGGCGGCAATCATTGCCTTGCCACCCGAGATGCGCGAAGCCTATGTGCAACACCTGTCACGGATTTTGCCGCAGGGCTGCAAGGGCTTGTTGATCACGCTTGATTATGAGCAGAGCGAAATGAAGGGGCCGCCATTCTCGGTGCCGGATGCCGAGGTTCAGCGTTTGCTGGGGCCTGCCTGGGCATTGGCAATCATCGAACAGCCAGACATCCTTGGTCAGAGCTGGAAGTTCCTCAAGGGCGGGGCCACCCGGCTGGTGGAGAGGGTGTATCGGCTGCAAAAAACGGCCTGAAATGGATGGGCATAAAAAAGGGCGACCCGGGTCGCCCTTTTTTAATGGCCGCGGGTATTAACCGCGACGACGCAGTGCGTCAATGCGCTCTTCCAGAGGCGGGTGGCTCATGAACATCCGCGCCAGGCCTTGTTTGAGCCCGCCATTGATGCCAAAGGCCGCCATGGTGTCCGGCATGTGCACCGGCAGGCCTTGCTCCGAGCGCAGGCGCTGCAGGGCGCCGATCATGGCTGCAGTGCCGGCCAACTGAGCGCCGGCTTCGTCTGCGCGGAACTCACGCTTGCGCGAGAACCACATCACGATGGCGCTGGCCAGGAAACCCAGCACCAGTTCGGCAAAGATGGTCGCGACGTAATACGCAATGCCGCGGCCTTCATCGTTCTTGAACACCACTTTGTCGACAAAGTTGCCGATGATGCGGGCGAAGAACATGACGAAGGTGTTTACCACGCCTTGCACCAGTGCCAGCGTGACCATGTCGCCGTTGGCAACGTGGCCGATTTCATGGGCCAGTACGGCTTTCACTTCATCGGGCGAAAAACGCTCCAGCAAGCCCTGGCTGACAGCGACCAATGCATCGTTCTTATTCCAGCCCGTGGCAAAGGCGTTTGCCTCGTAAGCCGGGAAAATCCCCACTTCAGGCATTTTAATCCCGGCTTCGCGGGACAATTGTTCAACGGTTTGCATCAACCATTGTTCGTGACGGGTACGAGGCTGAGTAATCACCTGGGTGCTGGTGCTCATTTTCGCCATCCATTTCGAGATGAAAAGCGAGAACAAAGACCCGGCGAAACCAAAGACTGCACAGAATACCAACAGCTGATTGAGGTTCAGATCAACCCCGTTGGCCGCCATGAACCCGTCAAAGCCGAACAGGCTCAAGGTGATGCTGGCTATCAGCACGACCGCCAGGTTAGTGGCCAAAAACAGCAGGATGCGCATCATGGTTGTAAGAATCTCCTCGTCTTAAGGGTGTTGCCGTATGCGGGTATATAAGGTGCTGCTACAGGCTATTCAACCGAGTGACTATTTCAAACTGTGTCCTACAGCTGGATTCTGATTCAAGGCCAGCCATTTCCTAATACGGATTGACTTTTTTTTGGCCCGAAAATTCAGTTGCGGCCCTGTAAATATTGGGCGCTGTCATGTCTTGACGTGGGTAAGGTGGCGAAAGAAGCGGGGCTGGGGGCGCGGGTGAAGTTTTTTTCATTCGACACATGTTGTGCGACTTTTCCTTGGTCGCACACCATGTAAAGAAATTACTGACAGCAGGTTATCAATAATTTCCAGATCGGATTCTCGGTGTCCTGCACGCGTTTACTGGCTGTAGGTTTTCAGGAAGTTACCGATGCGGCCAATGGCCTGATCCAGCTCATCGACACGCGGCAAGGTCACGACGCGGAAGTGGTCGGGCCACGGCCAGTTGAACGCGGTGCCCTGAACCACCAGCAGCTTTTCCGAGAGCAGCAGGTCAAGGACGAACTTTTCATCGTTCATGATCGGACACACTTTAGGGTCGATCCGCGGGAAGGCGTACAGCGCGCCCATCGGTTTAACGCAACTGACGCCAGGGATGTTGTTCAACAACTCCCAGGTACGGTTGCGTTGCTCCAGCAGGCGACCGTTTGGCAGCACCAGGTCATTGATGCTCTGGTAGCCGCCCAGCGCGGTCTGGATGGCATGCTGGCTAGGCACGTTGGCGCACAGGCGCATGTTGGCCAGCATATCGATGCCTTCGATGTAGCCTTGGGCGTTGTGCTTGGGCCCTGAGATGGCAATCCAGCCGGAGCGGAAACCCGCGACCCGGTACGATTTGGACAGGCCGTTGAAGGTCAGGCACAGCACATCCGGGGCCAGCGAGGCCGTACAGATGTGAACGGCGTCATCGTAAAGGATCTTGTCGTAGATCTCGTCGGAGAACACCACCAGGTTGTGTTGGCGTGCCAGCTCGAGCATGCCCTGCAGCACTTCCCTGGAATACACCGCACCGGTCGGGTTGTTCGGGTTGATGATGACCATGGCCTTGGTGTTCGGGGTGATCTTGGCCTTCATGTCTTCCAGATCAGGCCACCAGTTGGCCTGCTCGTCACACAGGTAGTGCACCGGGTGGCCGCCCGCCAGCGTCACAGCGGCAGTCCAGAGCGGATAGTCCGGTGCGGGCACCAGCACTTCATCGCCATTGTTAAGCAGTGCTTGGAGCGACATCACGATCAGCTCGGAAACACCGTTGCCCAGGTAGATGTCTTCGATCCCGACGCCTTCTACCTCTTTTTGCTGGTAGTACTGCATCACCGCCTTGCGGGCACTGAACAACCCCTTGGAGTCGCTGTAGCCCTGGGCTGTCGGCAGATTGCGGATCACGTCCTGAAGGATCTCGTCCGGCGCTTCAAAACCAAAAGGTGCCGGGTTGCCGATATTCAGCTTGAGGATGCGATGTCCTTCCTCCTCCAGTCGTTTGGCGTGCTTGAGCACTGGGCCGCGAATGTCATAGCAGACGTTGGCGAGCTTGTTTGATTTGCTGACCTGCATGGCGATGTGATCCCGAAAATGAACGATCCAGACAGTGAGGACACTGTTGCGCTGGGAAATTCTGCGTTTTCACACAGTAACTAACACCGCTTCGCTTCAAGAATCCGTTTGAATGCAACTTGAGCGGGTGCCAGACTGGCGCATAACGAGGCCCAATCATACGTGCCGCCCGACCCCTGGAAAAGCCACAGGTCGGGGTTTTTCAGCAGCAGAGGCAGAACAATGGAAAAGTTGAGCAAAACCCTGGATGAATGGAAGGCCATGCTCGATCCGGAGCAGTACAACGTGTGCCGCCTGAAAGGCACCGAACGCCCATTTTCGGGCAAGTACAACGCAACCAAAACCGAGGGTGTTTATCACTGCGTGTGCTGCAGTCAGCCACTGTTCGACTCCAGCGCCAAGTTCGATTCGGGTTGTGGCTGGCCGAGCTTTTATCAGCCGATTGGCGACAGTGCGATGGTCGAGATCCGTGATGTGAGCCACGGGATGATTCGTACCGAAGTGGTCTGCGCCACCTGCGATGCGCACCTGGGACACGTATTCCCCGATGGCCCGCCGCCCACCGGGCTGCGTTACTGCATCAACTCGGTCTGCCTGGATCTGGTTCCCCGCGACTGACTTTTCGAGGCCTGGCATGAACGACAACTTGCTCGATATCCCTTGTATCACCCTCGACGGCCAGCACAAGACGCTGGCGGAGTACGAGGGCAAAGTGCTGCTGGTGGTCAATACGGCCAGTAAATGCGGCTTCACTCCGCAATACGCCGGGCTTGAAGCGCTGTGGCAGCAATACAAGGATCGCGGTCTGGTCGTGCTGGGCTTCCCGTGCAATCAGTTCGGGCAGCAAGAGCCCGGTGACGAGGCGGCCATTGCCGGGTTTTGCGAAGTGAATTTCGGTGTGAGCTTCCCGCTCTTCAAGAAGGTCGAAGTCAATGGCAACCAGGCGCATCCGCTGTTTGTCCAGTTGAAAACGCGCGCGCCCGGGCTGTTGGGGTCTCAACGCATCAAATGGAACTTCACCAAGTTTCTGATCAGTGCACAGGGGCAGCGGGTTAAACGCTATGCCCCGACCACCAGGCCAGAAGCACTCAAAAGTGATATCGAAGCCTGTCTGTAGCTGCGGGCCTGCTCGCGATGCAGGCAGCGCGGCAGGTCGTTCAACCTGGCTGATCCCGCCGCGAGCACGCGCTTGCTCCTACAGGGGGGGATGCGGCACCCAAGTGTCGAGCAGGGCGGCGAGTTCTTCGCGACGGAACGGTTTGGCCAGGTAGTCGTTCATGCCTGCCGAGCGGCAGCGCTCACGTTCTTCGGGCATGGCATTGGCCGTCAATGCGACGATGGGCAGCTCCGGCCAGCGCCCGCTGTGCCGGATTTGGCGGCTAGCCTCGTAGCCATCCATCACCGGCATGTTGCAGTCCATCAGCACCAGATCAAAGTTGTGCTGTTCCAACTGACTGAGTGCTTCGCCGCCATGGGCTGCGACCACCACGTCACATCCCAATTTGCTCAACATTCCCTTGGCCACCAGTTGATTGACCGGGTTGTCTTCGACCAGCAGGATGCGTGCGCGATGCGACACTGGCTTGCTGTCGACGGGGGTGCCGGTGTTTTCGCCGGCCTCTTTTTGCAGCAATAACTGCAGGCTTTGATACAACGCATGCCGTGACAGAGGACGGGCTTTTTGCTGTAACGGGGCAAGCGCCTTGACTTGATCCCCGGGCATGAAATTGCCATAGGCCGTAACCAGCAAAATGGGCGCGCTGATGGCGGGGCGCAGGCCAAACAGGCATTCGGGACAGTCCGTAATCAGCAGTTGCGGGTCGATGCCGGCCAATGAATCGTTCATTGAAAAGCGCTGATAATTCACCCCCCATAATGGCAAATACAGGCTCAGCAACTCGCTCAGGCCGCTGCTTGCAGCACTGACCGCAATGACACAGCCAGACAACTGTTTTGGCGGCGGCGCAGGGGTATGGCAGGGCAGGGGCAGTTCGGCACAGAACTGGCTGCCAAAGCCGACTTCTGAGCTGATGGTCAACCGCCCTTGCATGACTTCGCACAGGCTGCACGTCAGCGCCAGCCCCAGGCCTGTGCCGCCGAACTGGCGAGTGATACCGGCTCCTGCCTGGGTAAAGGGTCTGAATATCTTTGCCTGGGCTTCTTGGGCGATGCCAATGCCGGTGTCACACACCTCGATGCGAACACGATCGTCCTGGGCGTGAAGACGTACATCCACACGGCCAAAGCGGGTGAATTTCAGTGCGTTGGACAGCAGGTTACTGACGATTTGGCGAACCCGGGTCGGGTCTCCCAGCACCAGCGCAGGGAAGTGCGGGTCGATCAGGCAGGTCAGCTCGACACTGGGGGCTGCGTTCTGCGATAGCAGGTTGGCCGTATCCTCAACCAGCGCGCCGAGGTCGAACGCGATATGTTCAAGCTCCAGTTGGCCGGCATCGAATTTCGACAGGTCGAGGATGTCGTTCAACAGTTCGACCAGCACTTTGCCCGAATCGTGGGCAATCGATAGCTGCTGGTGTTGCTCGGCATTCAGCGGGCTGTCCAGGCACAGAGCCAGCATGCCAAGCAGGCCGTTGAGAGGGGTGCGTATTTCGTGGCTCATGTTGGCCAGAAAGGCCGATCGTGCCTGAGCCATCTCCAGTGCGGTGCTTCGTGCGGTTTCAAGCGCTTGATTGGACAGGCAGAGCCGGTCGTTGATTGCTTTCAGTTCTTGAGTGCGTGCCGATACGATGGTTTCCAGCTGCGCCAGGTATTCGGTCAGGCGGTTCTCGGCGTTGCGTCGATGTTCAATTTCACGGGCCATGGCGTCGAATTGCTGGTTGGCGGCATTGACCAGCACGCCAATTTCATCGTCTTTATGGCCGGGCGGGCAATGGATCCGCGATTGCTTGGGATCCCCCGGCTTACTGTTACTGAGCTCGCGAATAACCCGCACCAGCGGCTGGGTCAGCATCACGTAAAACAAACCCAGGAGGATGAATATCAAGATCAGGCTGCGGGCAAAACCGGATAAGAGCGTGATTTCGGCGCGGTGCAGGAATCGGCTGCCAAACGGATAAGTGTCCACTTCAACGTGCAGTACACCCACGCTTTGTTCAGGCAAGTGATCGAAGTACAGCCGGTCGTCAAATGAGCGGTTGGTCCCGAATAAAAAATCACTGAGTGCCCGATAACGTCCATCTTCAGGTTGATCCCGTACCGAGGCGAGCGCCGCTTTATCGTTATCAAGGATCTGCACGCCAACGATTGCCGGTGAGCGCAACAAGCCCAGCGCCAACTCCTGGGCGAGTTCTGAGTCCAGGTTGTAGGCAATGCGTGATGCCGGGTTATGACTGATCTCAAGCAGTGAGTCGATTTCACGATTGATAGCCGCGTTTTCGCTGGCATAATCGATGCCGATTTGCAGCAGGCTGAGCAATGTCCCCAGAATAAAGCCGACCAGCACTGTCAGCCTTGCTTGCTTGAAAGACAGGCGGTGAGCGAGTTTTATATCCATAGGGTGCTGCACCTGATTCCATTTTCTGTCGGCGGGCAAGAGTAGTCGATTAACGACCTGACCGGCAGGCGAACTGCGCTGTTTCCGGGTATTGCATGTGAGTCGGCTCGTAGAGGGACGTTCCATGCATGCATCACTAACATGCCATCCATGTGTATCAGTCCAAGGAGATATTGTGGAGTCTAAACTGAATGCCTTCCTAGAGCGTGCCGAAGCGGTTCTGGCGCGTCTTGAGCCGCTGTTGCCGGCCCCTCGTGAGCCCATCGACTGGCACGATTGTCTGGCTGCCCGATGGCAACGTGAGGGGCGTTCGGGTTATCTGATGCCGCTGGATGTCAGCCTTGAAATGCGTCTGACAGACTTGATCGGTGTCGATAATCAGCGTGATCAGTTGGGCCGCAATACTAAACAATTCATCGACGGGCTGCCGGCCAATCATGCCCTGCTTTGGGGGTCGCGCGGTACTGGCAAGTCCTCGCTGATTCGGGCCTTGCTCGCGGAGTATGCATCGGCGGGCTTGCGCCTGATTGAAATCGAACGTGATCATCTGGCCGACCTGCCGCGTGTGGTTGAACAGCTGCAGGGGTTGGGGCAACGATTTGTCTTGTTTTGCGATGATTTGTCCTTCGAGGCTGGCGAGAGCGATTACCGGGTGCTGAAAAGCGTGCTTGATGGTTCGCTGGAGCAGGCTCCGGACAACGTCTTGCTCTACGCCACCTCTAATCGCCGGCACTTGGTGCCTGAAAAAGAGAGCGACAACGAAAACTGGAAGAACGTCGATGGCGAACTGCACCCCAACGAAGCGGTGGAAGACAAGATTGCCTTGTCCGATCGTTTCGGTCTCTGGCTGTCGTTCTATCCCTTTACCCAGGAACACTTCCTGAGTGTCGTCGAGCACTGGATTGATGTACTGGCCGGCAAAGCCGGTTTGCAATGGCAGCGCGATGAGGCGCTGGATATTTTGGCCGTACGCTGGGCGACCGGGCGTGGCAACCGTAACGGCCGCTGTGCTTATCAGTTCGCACGTTACTGGGTTGGATTGAAACTCTTGGAGCAAGCTCATGATTGATTTGAACGCCACGGGCGCGGGCCTGGACGGCTACGCCTTGCTAAAGGCCCAGTTGGAGTCCTTGCTGGCGGATGAACGCGATTTTATTGCCAATGCGTCACAGTTTTCGGCTTTTTTGTACCACCAGCTTGAAGACTTGAACTGGGCGGGGTTTTACCTGAATCGCGATGAAGAATTGGTGCTGGGACCGTTCCAGGGCCAGATCGCCTGCGTCCGTATTCCTTTCGGGCGGGGTGTGTGCGGGGCGGCGGCGGCAAGCAGGCAAACCCAGCGCGTGGAAGATGTACACGCGTTTCCCGGGCATATTGCCTGCGACAGTGCTTCCAACAGCGAGTTGGTGGTGCCTTTGATCAAGGAGGGTCGTCTGATCGGCGTACTGGATCTGGACAGTCCTTGTATAGGCCGGTTTACAGAGCAGGATCAGCAAGGGATTGAAGCCCTGGCTGCCATTTTCATGCGTTTGAGCGAGTGCTGATCATCAATTGATGTGCAGCCAGCCCTGAGCCTCGACGCATCGCCCCGGGCGATGTGTTCAGGCTCGAAAGCGCCGCGCATCCAGCGTTACGCTCTGGACCTGGCCAGCTCCCGGGTCAACGCCCGCTCCAGAGACATCATGGCGTTTTTCACGGCCTCGCGGCTTGGTTCAAGTGTGGACGGGCTGGCGTGTTCCAGTGTTTCGCAGTGCCTGATCAGTTCATGGGCCCCCACAATTCTCGCGGCGCCCTTTATCCGGTGAGCAATCTCGGCAAAACGTTGCAAGCCGTCTTCGGGACGCAGTTCAAGCAGCACCTTGAGATCCTGTCGGTTGCTGCGCAACAGCTCTTCAAGCAAGTGCTGGATTTGTGCGTCGTCTTGCCCTGAAAGCGAGTAGAGGCTTTCTGTGTTAAACACGTTTTCCGACGGGGTGAGCGGCTCAAGCCTGTTCAAGCGTTGGTTCAAGAGTGTCAGGCTGATGGGCTTGAACAGGCAGTCGTCCATGCCTGCCTGCTGGCAACGCAAGCGTTCCTCGGGTTGAGCATTGGCAGTGAAACCCAGCACCGTACAGCGCTGGCGTTGCGACGCCTGCTCATGCGCGCGGATGGCCCGGGTCAGGTCATAGCCGTTCATCACTGGCATGTTGCAGTCAGCGATAACCAGGTCGAATGTGCCTTCTTTCCAGAGATCAAACCCGGCAGCCCCGTTCTGCGCGGTGGTAAAACAATGCCCCAGGAACCCCAGCTGCTGGCACATCAACAAACGATTGGCAGGATGGTCGTCTACCACCAGCACGTTTAACGGACAGGTGGCGGGGGTGATTTCCGGTTCTTGTGTGGCGGGGGACAAGCCAGGTGCCAGTCTCGGGATCCTGAGCGAGACACGTACCTGAGTACCTGCGTTCGGCTGACTACTCAGCTCGAGGCTGCCCCCCATCATTTCGCACAGGCTGCGACATATCACCAGCCCTAGCCCGGCGCCATTGAGCGCCAGTTGGCCGCTGTTTTCAACTTGGGCAAAGGGTTCGAACAAACGTGCCTGATCAGCTTCACTGATGCCGATACCGGTGTCTGTAACGCTCATGTGCAGTTCAACCTGATCCGCGTTCCCGGTTGGCAGCATATTGATTTCGAGAATGACCTGGCCGCGCTCGGTGAACTTGATGGCATTGCTGACCAGATTGGTCAGGATTTGCTTGAATCGAAGCGGGTCGATCAGCACGTGGGTGACCTGGTCGGCCGGTTTGAAAATCAATGAGAGGCTCAGGTTTTTTTGTCGGGCCAGTCCATCGAAGACACGGATCACCGAGTGTGCCAGGTCTTGCAGATTGACCCGTTCCGGAGACAGATTCAGCCGCCCCGACTCGATGCGGGCGATGTCCAGAATGTCGCCGATCAACTCCAGCAGGTCTTTGGCCGAGTTATAGGCGACTTCGATGGAGGGGCGGTCAAGGTGCCCCTGGTCTGCACGCTTGAGGGTGAGCTCCAGCAAGCCGATGACGGCGTTCATCGGGGTTCGGATCTCATGACTCATGGTGGCCAGGAACGTACTTTTGGCGCGGTTGGCGTCATCTGCCAGCTCCTTGGCTGTGCGCAGTTCATCGAAAAGCTGGCGCCGGTCGCTGATGTCGATCCAGCCGCCAATGATGCCCTGTACTTCACCCAGAGAGTCCCGGTAGGGCAGGATCCAGTGGTAGATAGTGAGCGTTCTGTCGCCGATATGCAGCGGGCGGTCGACGATCATCGGTGTGCCTTCGCGCATGACCCTCAGGTAGTCGGCCTGATAATCATGGGCTTCGTGCTCGTTGTTCAGAATGCTGCAGGTCTGCATCACCGTTTTGCCGATGACGTCTTCGCGTCTGGCCGAAAAGGCCTTCAAGTAGCTGTCGTTGCAGGTTTGCAGAACCCCTCGGCGATCACGGACATAAATCGGGTGAGGGGTGCCATCGACCAGCGCCCGCATGAACTCGAACTGATCGTTCAGGGCCCGTTCGGCCATTTCCCGTTGACGAATCTGGCGCCGCATATAGGCATTCCAGAGCAGCGACAACATCAACAACAGGCTTGTGCCGATGATGACCTGGTAAATCAGGCGGTGGTAATTGCGCCAATAAGTGTCGGATGCCGGTACGTATCCGCGCCAGCGGCTATTGATGATGCCCAGTTCATCAGGCGCAATGCTGAGCAATGCCTTGTTGAGGATTGAGCTCAACTCGGTGGCATCCCGGGCGGTGGCCAATGAGAACGTTGCGGGTTGCGTGCCGATCGTTGCGCTGATCTGCAAGCGATTCTGAAACAGTTGGGATGACAGCAGATAGTTGGCAATGACCAGGGTGCTGACCGCGCCTTGCACTTCGCCTTGCGCCAATAATTCCGTGGCGTGATAAAGATCGCCGGTTTCGACCAGCGATATCTGCGGGTACTCTTTGCGCAGGTAGTCGGTCAGGGGGTTGCCCAGGGGCAGGGCCAGGCGTTTACCGGCCAATTGTTCAAGGCTTGACGGCTGCTCGTAGCCTTTGGTGGTGAGCAGGACAAAGGAGTTCTCGAGATAGGGGCGGCTGAAATGAAGGGCGTTTTCCCGAAAAGTCGAAGGGCTGATGGCCGAGATGATGTCGGCCTCATGCCGATTGATCATTTCGATCATGGCGTTGACGCTGCGTGCTCGCTGTACTTCGAAGCGTAGCCCGGTGCGCAGGCGTATGACTTCCAGCAGGTCGGCCGTGATTCCCCTGAAGTTTCCTTCTGAGTCAATAAAGGTCAGGGGGGCCAGTGTGTCATTGATCACCACTTTGACGACCGGGTGCCGGGCCAGCCAGCGCTCCTCGCGCTCCGTCAGTTGCAATTTCTGGTCGGTCAGCAGTATGTCGCTGCCAGCGCTCCAGCGTTTGGCAATGCTCTCCCGCTCAGAGTTGGGGACCGCGCTGAGTGTGGCATTGATGATGTCCAGCAATTGGGTGTTATCGCGGCGTACGGCAAAACTGAAACCGTGAGCTTCGTGCTTGCCGAAATTGGCCATTTTGATGTTTTTCAGATACCCCTTGTTGATCATGTAGTGAGTTGACACCGTGTCCCCCAGGAACACGTCGGCCTGATCGAAAGCCACTGAGTTGATCGCATTTTGATAAGACGGGTATGACTGGATGATTGCCTTGGGATAAAGCGCTTTGACTTCATCCAGAGGCAGATAATGGTAGACCATGCTCAAGCGCAAGCCTGCAAGACCCTGGGAGAGCGAGCGCGTCTCTCCCTCGCGGGTCACCAGCACAGGCTGGTCGATGGCATAAGGCCGGGAAAGTTTCAGCTCAGGGTTGGCAGCCTCGAAACCGTTCGAAGTGCCGAGCAGGTCAATCCTGCCGTCTTCAAGTGCCTGGATGGCAGCGTCCCGGGACGGAAAACGCTGCACGGTGATCGATACGTTCAGGGCGTTGGCCAGAAGGCCGACGTAATCGGCAGTGAAGCCTTCATAGTCCTGACTGCTGACGGTCATGTCGAACGGTGGATAGTCCGGGTAGGAAGCTCCCACCACGAGTTCGCGTTTCTCCTGAAGCCAGTAGCGCTGCTTTTTATCCAGCGGGACTTCCATGTGATAGGTGCCCGAACGGCTGAGCAGGGAATAGCGTTCTGTTCGTAATGAGTCGGCAAACACGGGCACGCAGAAGAGTACGCCTGCGAGCAGTGATAGGTACTTGTTTAACCGCGTGGGCATCCTGTTTCTCACACTAAGGCGTTACGTTTGGCCAGTTCGATGAGATCAACCAGGGAGTCGGCCTTTAATTTTTGCATGAGCCGCTTTTTGTAAGTGCTCACGGTTTTATTACTCAGGAACATGCCGGTGGCAATTTCCTTGTTTGTTTTGCCTTGGGCAAAGAGCTTCAGAACCATGAGTTCACGGTCGTTGACTAACTTGAATAGCTCGATTTCGGAAAAGTTGTCGTCCTCGTGTTTTTCAGGAGTCAATGCTTGGCTGGGGAAGTAATTGTAGCCAGAGAATACCGCCTTTATCGCGCTGATAAGTTCACTGAGGTCTTCCTGTTTGCATACATACCCGGCAGCCCCTGATTGCATGCAGCGCATCGCGAACAATGCGGGTGACTGAGCTGTCAGGACCAGTGTTTTCAAGGTCGAATTCATTGCGTTGAAGCGCGCCAGAACTTCCAGGCCATCAAGTTTTGGAATGCTGATGTCGAGAATGATCAAGTCAGGGACGCACTCGCGGATCATTTGCATTGCATCTACACCATTGTCGGTTTCGCCGACTATTTCATACCCTTCATGCTCTAACAACATGCGAATGGCCAACCGGATTACCGGGTGATCGTCGACAATAAAAACCGTGTTCATGTGGGATCCCCATAAAGTACTGCATAGAAAGCGCGCACCTTAGCTTAGATATATGGATGGGGACACGAATCGAGCGGCCTACAAACGTAGTATGGGAATATTCCTACATTAAATAAGGCGTAGACTCACGATTTAATTAATGGGTGGCAGGTGTCTGGAAGCGCCTTGGTGTCGGTTTTTTAATGTAAAACTTTGTGTGTGCTTACATATTATTTGTAGTTGCAGGACTATTCCTACAGTTGCTTTCTTATATAAGGCTGGGTGTTTAATTTGGCGACTTTCACGTTTAAATAAACAAGTGATGAACTGTGTACTCACTCGCGCGGTGACACCCAGTGTCCTGGTTAAAGGACACTGGTTACTCTCCGGTTTATAGGGCGTATCGGCCAGGTTCAGACCTGACCTGAGCGCCCGGTCATTGCTCTGGCCATTTCAGTGGCATAGCTGTCGGTCATCCCCGCAATAAAGTCGATGATGCGCATGAATGAGCGATGCAAGGGCCAGTGCGGGTCGGGCGCGTTATTACCTAGCAGATCCAGGATGCGACGGCTTTTGAAGGACGGCGTACGACCGCCATGTTGCTCAAGTGCAGCGCTGCAAAAGGCATTGAGCAGAATTTCAAGCGTGGTGTAGGCACCGATTTCATGCAGGGTTTTGCGTTTGTCCTGAAAGATTCGGTTCCGTGCCATGTTTTTGGCATCCAGCACACAGCGCTTTGCAGGGCCATGCATGTGCTCGACCAGATCCTCCGGCAGGGTACCCGCCAGCAAGGCGTCCTGCTGTTCGACAAACGCCTTCGCAGCGGCGTTGGTCAGGTGCTCGATCGCTTTGCCGCGCAAGATCGCCAGTTTGCGCCGCTGGGAATCCCTCGGGCCCAGCTGACGATAGGTTTGCGGCAAGTCATCGCCTACCAGATTCAGCAGCAGGGACTCGACTTCGGCGTACCCCAGCAGATCCATTTCCAGACCGTCTTCCAGGTCGATCAGCGCGTAGCAAATGTCATCGGCCGCTTCCATCAGGTACACCAGGGGATGACGTGCCCAGCGCTGGTCTTCTATCTGGGGCAGGCCCAGCTTGTGGGCAATGCCTTCAAGCAGATGCAACTCGCTTTGGTAGCACCCGAACTTGTGTTTCTTGTAGCCCAGGGAGTCCGCATGGCGCGCTGTCCACGGGTATTTGAGAAAGGTGCCCAGCGTGGCGTGGGTCAGGCGAGTTCCCCCATCGAACTGGTGGTATTCCAGTTGGGTGAGCACCCTGAAGCCCTGCGCATTGCCTTCGAAGCTCAGGAAGTCGTTGCGCTCCGCCTCGCTCATGTCATCCAGCCAGCCGCGGTCAGCCGCCTGGAGAAACCAGTTGCGTATGGCGTCTTCACCGGAATGACCAAACGGCGGATTGCCGATGTCATGGGCCAGGCAGGCCGATTGCACCACCATGCCCAGGTCGGCGGGATCGCACCATTCAGGCAAGACGCTGCGGATGGTTTCGCCTACGCGCATGCCCAATGAACGGCCCACGCAACTGACTTCGAGCGAGTGGGTGAGCCGGGTGTGGATATGATCGTTGCTGGTGACGGGATGAACCTGGGTTTTTCGCCCGAGGCGCCGGAATGCGCCCGAAAAAATGATCCGGTCATGGTCCTTGTGGAAAGGACTGCGCCCAAGCTCTTCGGGACTCGGGTGAGGTTTGCCAAGGCGTTCGCGATTAAGCAGGGTATGCCAATCCAAGGCGCTGTGCTCCGTAAGTGACTGATGACGCAGCTTCTCGCCTCAGGCTTGATGGCGCAAGGGGGAGCAACGTTTAGTCGCGCTCGGCAGGCCTGGGTGGCGGGGGAGGAATCATCCGAGGCTGCGATCTTCTGGTTCGAGGTCGGGCAAGCATGGGTTGCCTTGCCTCCAGAAGATCGCTTCCTTTGCGAGTGAGCGCTGTGTGTCGCCCGGAATTCACGGTTTGCGCGAAGAGCCCTGGATGATCATCTTGATCAGTGGCAGCAGGCCTGTCGTCAGTCCGATCAAGCGCGACATGCCGCCGCCTTTGCTCTTGGCGCCTTTGCCGGTGAGGAACCCGAGCAGGGTCACCGCCCCGATACCCCACAAAGGTGCATGCTTGAACCCCAGGCTTTCTCGCCAGTTGCTGGTCATGCCACGCATTTTGAGCAAAGGCTCCATCAACTGTTGGGATTCGTGGCGAATCTCTTGGCGATGCATTTCCATCCGCAAGCGGATCAGCATTTTGCGCATTTCCCGGCGTGAGGGGTTATGCGGCATTTCAGGCAGGCTCATGGCAGCAAGCGCTCGCGGTCTTTGGCCAGCTCTTCGAGCGTGGCGTTGAAAGGAGAGGATTCGTCGAACACGGCGGCTTTGAGGCGCAGGCCACAGAATACAGCGGCGATCGCGTAAAACAGGCACAGTCCGATAATGCCGGGAAGCCGGTAGCTGTCCCACAACAGTATCAGCACCAGTGCTGAAAGCCCCACCAGCAGCAGCAACCCGAACACCAGTGCCAACCCGGCAAATAGCAACAGGCTGACGGTGCGCGCTTTCTGCTCCTGCAGTTCAATGCCCAGCAGCTCGACATGGCTGTGCAGCAGTCCCAGAAACGCAGCGCCCAAGCGCCGCGGTGAAGAACGAGAGGAGTCGGAGTCTTCGTTTGTCATATCAGCGCCGAGTTGCTAGCAGACCAATCAAAAAACCAACGCCAGCCGCGATACCCACTGACTGCCAAGGGTTTGTCTGAACATACTCTTCAGTGGCAACCATAGCGGCCTGGCCACGGGCTTCCAGCGTTTCCTTGCCTTCTTCCAGGGACTCGCGGGCTTTGAGCAGGCTTTCTTTGATTTGCTCACGCAGTTCGTCGACCTGGTCGCCAGCCAAAGACGCAGTGTGTTCCAGCAGACGTTCGGTGTCGCTGACCAGGGCCTGGAAATCCGCCATCAGTATGTCTTGAGCATTCGTTGCTGTTTTGCGGGCCATGATGAACTCCATTAGTGGCTTCTTGAGGGTTCGAGTGTAGGCACTCGTTGAAGGTTCACTGCATTTCGCGGGGACCGACTGAGTCGGTCAAGACAGTAGCTTAAATTACTCGGTCTCGCGGGAAAAACCGGGAACGTCACGGGGATCGTTCTCTTCAAAACAGCCTTCCAGTAAGTGGTAACGACCAACCCGAACTTCATCCACCCGGCGTTGCACGGTTTTTTCCGGCAGGCCGAGCATGATCAGTGCGTGGGAAGCGAGCATCAGGCTCGACTCCAGCAACTCGGGCACGACTTCAGTAGCGCCTGCGGCCTTGAGTTCAGTGAGCAGGCTGTCATCCCGGGTCCTGACCAGAACAGGTACCGTGAGTGTAATGCGTCGGGCTTCCTTGAGTACGTTCATGGCAATCTCGGTGTTATCCACCGCGATGACCAGCAGGCGAGCACGGTCCAGGCCCACCGCGCGCAATAGATCCCCTCGACGGGCATCACCGTAATGCACGCTGTTGTCGGTTTTTGTTGCTTCCTGAATACGATCCGGATCGTAGTCCAGCGCGATGAAGTCCAGCCGTTCCTGACGCAGGAACCGGCCAATGGACTGCCCGACGCGGCCATAGCCGCACATCACGACGTGCCCTTGCAGTTCGGCGCTCTGAGACGCGATGTCTTCCAGTTCAGCCTCTTCAAAAGACTTGTGGTGCAAGCCTGCGGCGATTTTCGGCGCAGCGCGCAGCAGCAGAGGGGTGAGTAACATTGAGGTGAACGTGGCAGCCAGCAAGTGGCCCGCCATATTCGCCGGGATCAGTGAGTTCAGTTGCATCTGCGCCATCAGCGCAAAACAGAACTCGCCGCCCTGAGCCAATGCCAATCCACTGCGCCACGCTGTTTCGCCGTCACTGCCACGCAACTTGACCAGCACCGCGACCACGCAGCCTTTGATCAACATCAGGCCCAGTGTCAGGCCCATGATCAAAAAGCCGTCATGGATGAACAGTTGCAGGTCGATCAGCATGCCGATGCTGACGAAAAACAGGCCAAGCAGGATGTCGCGGAAAGGGCGGATGTCGGCTTCGATCTGATGCCGGTAGTGACTTTCACCCAGCAACATTCCCGCCAGGAACGCGCCCAGTGCAGGCGACAGGCCGAGCAGGTGAGTGAGCCAGGCCGTCAGCAGGACGATGACCAGCGCGAGCATGACGAACAGCTCGGCGGAGCGGGAGGCGGCCACTTCGTGAAACAGCCGCGGCAGCAGGTAGCGGCTGGCGAGCAGCAGGCCGACGAACAAAATGATGGTCTTGCCCAGCGTTACCGGTAAGGCCCAATACCAGACCTGATCGCTGTTGCCAGCGAAAACGGGCACCAACGTCAACAGCAGGACCGCGACCACGTCCTGAAACAGCAACACACCGATGGCATTCTGGCCGTGGCGGCTGAAAATTTCGCTCAGGCTGGTGAGCTCTTTGCTAACGATGGCCGTGGATGACAGCGCGAGCCCGGCGCCGAGCAGAAACGCGGCGGTGGGGCTCATGCCAAATGCATACAACAGGCTGCCCAGCACGGCAGTGGTGCAGGCTACTTGCAGGCTGCCAAGGCCAAATACTACTTTGCGCAACGCCAGCATCTTGGGCAGCGAGAATTCCAGTCCCAGCGAGAACAGCAAAAATACAACGCCCAACTCGGCCAAATCAGGCAGGTTAGGGCTGTCGTTGATCCAGTCCAGTGCTGTGGGGCCGACCAGCAGGCCGACGCACAAGTAACCCAGAACCGGTGGTAACTGGAGGCGCCGGAACAGCGCGATGACCACCAGAGATGAGGCCAGGATGATGAGCAAATTGGCAAACACAAAGGTCTTCCTTGTCAGTACGAGTACACAAGTCGCAAGTAATCAAAAGTTCGGGTCTTACAACGCAGTCACAGACTCTATCAATTGCTTAAGCATGGCGCTGATGCACATCATCGCTTAACGCGAATTCTTCCGGATATGGAGCAAGCGTAGTCGCCCGATGCTGACGGGGGTGACTGCATTCAGAAAATTCTCCGGGTCGACGCGGGCTGGCAAGGCTCTTAAACTGAAGGCCTATTTAATTCAGGCCGTTATTTATGCCACCCGAATGTCAACTGTTCGGCACATTGGGCTGCCACCTCTGCGAAATTGCCGAAGAGGTAGTAATGCCTTTGGTTGAGCATGGGCTGATGGTTGAACTGGTCGACATTGCCGACAGTGACGCCTTGCTTGAAGCCTACTCTTTGCGGATTCCGGTCCTGCGTCGTGTCGATACCGGTGAAGAGCTTGGCTGGCCGTTTGATGCCGAGCAGGTCGTGCACTTTCTTCAGTAGCGGCTGTGTTTGAGGGGATCGGATTAGGATTCCCTCAGGTTGAAATCATGCTTATGACTGGCGCTGCAAGTTGTTACCGACGACGCGCAAACCTTCAACCAGATCGCCAAGTTGTGCGACCACTTGAGACCCGGTATCGACATCACTGTTTCCGATTGACCTGTTACGCATGAAATCGTGCTTGATCTGTTCCCAGCGTTCCCGTTGCTCACTGCTCATGCTTCCGCGCAACTCAGCCAGCTTGAGCAGGTTTTCTTCCGCACTCGTCGTTAGCAGCTGTGATTCCCCCTGATAGTGGTCGTCAATCAGTTGGACCAGCTCAGAGTCGTTCATCGCAGCGCTGACCTTTTCTGCCATTTTGTTCATGTTGCGATAACTGCCCTGAAGTTTGAACGGTGGTTCAGTACGATAGGCGTCGGCTTGTGCCGCACTGATTATGTAGTGTCGATTGACTTCACTAACCACATCCCGGACCTGCATCAAACGCTCAAACGTCGCGACGATCTCGTTGATCTCTGCGGTGCTATAGGAATGCATCAGTTCATTTGATGAAAAGGGTTTGCCTTCGGCCCGTGCAATGAAGCGATATACGTCGCTCATGTCGCGTGTCGCCAAGGGGGCAAGTATGGGGTTGGACGTCAGCGTATTCTCCAGGTAACTAAGGTCGAAAGTCTCCTGCATGCCACTCAGGGTATCACCCAGATTATAAATATCGGCACGGTTGGCCAGCATGTCAGGAATGGCGAAAACTTCTCCGGACTCGGTGTAGGGGTTGCCAGCCATTACGACGCAGAACTTCTTGCCTCGCAGGTCGTAGGTTTTGGTTTTTCCTCGCCAAACACCCTCCATCCGACGGGTACCGTCACACAGGGAGATGAACTTTTGAAGAAACTCTGGGTGGGTGTGTTGAATATCGTCAACATACAACATGACGTTGTTACTCATTTCGAGTGCCAAATTGAGTTTTTCAAGCTCCTGCCGCGAGGTGGCGTCCGGCGCTTGGCCTGGATCAATGGAGCGCACTTGATGGCCCAGTGCTGGGCCATTGATCTTCATGAAGACCAGGCCCAGGCGATGCGCGATATATTCCATAAGGGTGGTCTTGCCATAACCAGGGGGTGAAATCAGCATCAGCAGCCCCATAAGGTCAGTGCGTTTATTTACGCCCAATGCACCTATCTGCTTGGCCAGATTGTCACCAATAAAGCCCAGGTAAATATCATTGATCAATTTGTTGCGCACAAATGAAGACAAGGGACGCGGTTTGAACTCGTCAAGGCGCAAGGCTTCTCGTTGTTGGTGAATCACGCTTTGGCGCAGCGTCTGGTAATGATGCAGCGCAGGAAGAAACTGTTGGCGGTGAAGACGCAAGCGAGAGAAGAAATCATCCAGCGTCAGCACCAGGTGCTGTTTGTTGACCCGGGGATGCTCGCCCATCATGTTATCGAGGGTAACGCTCAGGTCCACCTCAGTAATATGTTTGCTGAGTGCATCAGGCGATAACGTCAGAGAAACTGCCTCGGGGACATAGGCTGAAAACTCTGCCATTTCGCCTTTGCTGCACAAACCCAGCAACCAGTTTTCTACCTGGAACCATTGTTGTGCCGGGTTGCCTTCCAGGTCCGTGAGTGTCTGTAAGTATTCATCCAGAGCGTTTGCTGAAATCAATTGGGCTTGCAACGCAGAAAGCAGATCGCGGGCATATTTACTGAAGGAAAGCTCTAGCCGATCGGCTGCCAGTTCTCTCACCAGGTATTCTGCCGCCTCGATACGGATAGCCTGGGATTGCTTAAGGCCTTCACGCTCAACAAAGTCATGAATATGCAGGGTGGCGTCTTGTTCAAGCTGCCGCAGTCCGTCTTGAAGGCCAAATAGCTGCTCGATATGACGACTGTTACGAGCGCGTGCGCCCCAAAGGTTTGTCGTTCGTCTGGCCAGGGGGATATCTTTTTCGGCGTTCAATTGCTGAGCAAGGAAAAAACTGGCCAGGCCACGAGCTTCAGGCGAGAACTGTAGCAAACCTGCACGCTCGCGCAGAGGTAACAGTTTGCTCAGAATCAAGGTGGCATCATGGTCATGAATGCCTTTTTCATAGCCTTCCCTGTAGCGTGATGCAGCAAAATCACGGATATGGCGGGCCAACCTGTTGGGATCTGCCACAAGTTGCTTGAGTTGGTCGAGGTCGACCTCCTCCTTGCCTGAGTCTGCGGCAGCCAATACCTCACCAGCGAGATATTCCGCTCGGTACAGTTGCGGAGATTCGGACTCCAGGGATATCTGCCAGTAAGGGCGCAGGGCTTGCAGCTCAGGGTGTTCCAAAGGCTCTAGAAAGTCGGTGCCGGTCAGATGCAGGTATAGTTGGTCGCCGCGTGGCATCAGGGTCAGATCCAGATCCTGGATGTTTACGCTGAATCGATGTCGCGGGCCGAGCCGGATGACATTGCCACCCTCCTCAAACAATTCATGCTTGTCGCGCAGGGAGCGTACTGCCTGGTCCCTTGCGTTCTTCAGACGGGTTTCGATGTCCTCAGCTTTGACACTGTCCTTGAGTTTGCGGAAACGCTCGATCATCTCGTGCAGCTTGAGGATCATCGGGTCAGCTGCAAAAAAAGCGTTAATCTCATCAATGTGCGCGATGCGCGAAGCTCGGCGGGTAAGGTTGGTCAATGTGCGCAACGCTGCGTCATACAGAACCTGAACTCGCCGCTGGCGCTCGTCCTGCAAGGTTAGTTTGCGCGTTTCGAACGTTTCCAGAAGCTCTTCGCGTTTTATGAGGATGTCGTTTAGAAACTGTTCATGTTCGCCGAACTGGCTTTCCAGGTTTTCAAGCTGCAGCAGCAGGCGTGATAGCTGCTCATCGCAACGTTCCGGGTCCAGGGCCTGTGCAATAGCACTGGTTATGCTCTGGCCGAACAGTTTGAGCTGAGCTCCGAACTGGGCCTGTTTTTCGGTAGTCCCCAATTTTTTGCGCAACTGTTCTGCTTGGGCTTTGGCCTGATTGAGGCGGGCGTAAATTTCCGAGATCGATTCGGCGATCATCGTGCGTCGGGTGACGTCAGTAATGTCCAGCGATGTCATTAATTCGCTGAGCATGTCCAGATCCCCGGCCATGGTTTGCATTGCCGTGAAAGGTGCGCTTAGCTGGCTGGCCGTTTCAGCTTTTTGGGCGAGGGCGTTCAACTCATCCAGTTGTTTGTAAAAAGGTTGCAGTGCAGCCTTTGTGGTCAGGAAGACGGAGGTTTCGGCGGCCACGCTATCACGTATTTCGAGCAGTTCGGCTTGCATGGCATCGATGCGGGCCATGTCGATATAGCGGTAGCTGCGAATGGTCAGGAGCCGGCCTTGCTGGGCATTGAGGGCATTTAAGGCGTCAACAAAATCCTGCGCACTGCTTCGACTGCTGGTTGCCACTGTCTCAAACAACGACGTTATCTGGGTTTCAGCCTCAGCCATGACTTTGATCGACTGTTGCTGGATGTCATGCACCTTTTCAAATTCATCCAGTACCCGCTCACCCGTGGCGGCAATGTCCCTCAAAAGCGGAGCCAGACCATCGCATTGTGCGTCTTCCAGCCAGTGATAAGCGTCGAATAGCCTGCGTGTGGTTTGGCAGAGCTGCACATAACGTGCGACCGAGATCTCCCGGCTTTCAATTTCGCGACAAAGCTTGATCAGATCGGAAATACCTCGTACCAGATCGGAGTTCCCAATCCGCCCGAAGAAGTCATTACGAGCCGGCTGTCTAGCGGCAAATTCTTCGCTACAGAAAGGTGTCTGCCAGATTTGCATAGGGTGTATACGAGTAGGCTCATCCCCTTCAGAAGAAAATATAACCATTCGACCGTCTTCCAGGCGTGCGTAGCCATGGCCGAAAATCGGGCTTTGCAACTGGCGGTTGATCAGGTTGTAGGTGAACAGTGCCGAACGACCCTGTTCAGGGTTGTAGAAAATAAATTGAACGTCTTCGCCATTAGGTGAGCGTGCGATGCGCTTGAAACGCATGCCGGTCATGCTCTGCTCAAAGGTCTTGCATTCGCCACTCTGCAAATAGCAGCCGCCCGGAAATATGATGCCGTGATCCTCAGGCAGCTGCATGCATGCCAGCCCTATCGCATCTATTCGTATTACCTGCTGAATCAGGCTGTTGAACACCAGGTAGCGCCATTGTTCCTCTTGGTAAGGGAGGATCTTGAGCAAAATCAGACTACCAAGCCGAGCAAATTCAATTTGGGCGTCGTCCAGCGATTGCGTCAAGTCTTGCACGGGTTCACTGTAAATACCGTTACCTTCCCGGGTATTGTTTTCGACCTTGAGGGTCAGATGGCCACCAATGGTTTCGACGAAAACAGTATCGAGGATGTTGATGTGAGGATGGCGTCCTTGTTCGATCATCTCGCGTGAGGTTTTTTTCCATTCGAAATCGAAGGTTGCGGGAAGTGCTATATCGCGCTCACCTCGGTTGTCGATATAGCGCACGTTCTGACCGTCAACGGATATTGACCAGCGAAAAACCCTGATGTCGGTGATTCGCTCACCGATTTGAAAGCTGGCCAGAAGCTTGCCGTCTTGAATGGCTAATTGCAGTAAGCGTGTGCTTTTGTAGTAGGTATAAAGCTCATTGAAGTCATTAACGAAGCCGGGTTGTGTCAGAAAGCTACCTATCAGCGGTACTGACTCAGCCTCATAGCTTTCCTCCAGCTCTACCAGTCGATGCAGCGAGAATACATCCTCGACCGTAGTTTCCCTTTTAAGGCCGATGAATACGTTGTAACCGAATAACAGATAATCACCGACCTGGACAATGTCACGAGCTATACAATTGTTCTCAGTCCGCACTCTGACTCGCCCGATTGTTTCCATTTGACTGCTGCCAAACGTGTTCAGGCGTTGTTGATTAAGTGTGTCGCTCAATTGCTGTAAACGTTGACCTTGCTCCTGAAGCCGTTTTTGCAGAACTTCATAGGCGCCGCCCTCTGCGACCGCCATGTCCGCTCTATTTTCCTGGGGTACGACGATAGCATCCGACATTGTGATAGTCCTGAGGTTGCGACGGCTAGACGGAAGCCGGGCGGATGATTGCTCGCCCGGCAAATGGAGGTGGATGATTGATATAAGGTTGGCCGTCGAACGAAGGCTGCTAAGTTGTTCTAGTTTTGGTCGTCACATGTGGCAAGAGGGGAGGCGTCCTGATTACGAATGTTCAGGACTCGGGCCAGAATGTCCTGAACCACGGGACTTTTACCCACAACACCCTCTATTGCCTTGCCTACGGAAAGAGACTTGGCAAAAGCGTTGAAGAAGTCGCCCTCGCCACCGACGATATCGATGTTTGCCTTGGACATGGCCGCTGCCAGTACTTCTGCCTGATCTTTGGCGATGTCTTTGTTGGCTGCGATAGTGGCCAATGTTTCCTCGAGGTTTTTTTCCAGTTGCATACGAAATTCTTCGTGCTGACGGGCGTTGTCACTGAGCGCATCCAGTGCGTTGAATTTCTTGCTCAGGCCTTCGGCTTCAGCACTCAGACGCTCCAGAAGTACCTGTGCCTGAGCTGCTCCCAGTTCCTGGGTTGCCGTTGCCTTGGCGCTACCGAGCTGTTGTTCGCCCCGGGCTTGAGCCGTGAGCATTTCTTCCATGACTCTGGCTTCGACCAAGCCATTTTTCTCCTTGGCCAATGCCTGTGCTTCCTGAACGCGGGCGTGGGCGAGGCCTTTCTCTTCTTCTCCCCTGGCCTCGGCGAGCAAGCGTTCGGCATGCACCCTGGCCTCGGCAAAGCCTTCTTTCTCCTTGGCCGCGGTCGTTACTTCGATGACCTTGGCGTCGGCGATACCGGGCGCGGCACGCTCCGCTGACACACCTTCGGCCAGCTTCTTTTTGGCGTCGGCGCGCTTGGCGTCCGCTTCCAGTTCGGCCTGTGCCAGGTTATTGATCTCTATGGCCTTGTGTCTGGAGCAGGTTTCGTTTGCTTCGGCTTGCTTGACCTGACGAACCAGCTCCTGTTCTGCCTCGGCCTGGGCGTGCAATACAACCACTTGTTTGCCACGTTCTGCTTCGCAAACTTCGCGAACCTCCTTGATTCGCTCCTCTTCTTGGGCGACGGTTTTTTCTACTGCAACGCGTTCCCGGATCACGCTGGCAATGTTCTTGCGTTCCACTTCCAGTGCTTTCTCCATGTCGATACGCTGTAACTCAACTTCGCGCTCACGGGCAACAACTTCCAGGTCTTTGGCACGTGTCACTTTTTCAATTTCGATGGCGACGGCGCGTTGCCGGTTTTGTTGAGCCACTTCCACTTCGCGAAGATGGTTTTCGGCACGGATGTCCAGTTCCTGCTGAGTTTGAATGCGTGCGCCTTCCCCTTTCAGTCGTTCCTCTTCCTGAACCTTGGATGTTTCGGCTTCTTCACGGGCAAGCAGGGTGTCGATTTCGCGTTTCTGTCGGGCCTCTGCATCTGCTTGCTGGCGTTCGAGTGCCAGCGTTGCCTCACGTGTCTCGACGTTTTTCTTCTTTATGGCCAGCTCTTCGTTACGCTCGAATTCATTGGTGATGATGTTTTGTGTCGCCGTCAACTCAGTGATTTTGCGAATGCCTTGAGCGTCCATGATGTTGCTCGGATCGAGAGAGTTCTTTGGCGTCTGTTCCAGATAGTCAATTGCCACGTCCTCAAGCACGTAACCATTAAGGTCGTTGCCGATCACCTCAAGGATGCGATCACGGAAGTTCTGACGTTCTTCGAACAATTGCACGAAGTCAAATTGCTTGCCTGCAGTTTTAAGGGCTTCCGAGAACTTGGCGTTGAACAGCTCGTTGACGGCGATACGGTCTGAAGCGCGCTCTGCGCCAATAGCTTTGGCAACCTTGAGTACATCGGTAGAGGTTTCGTTGACTCGCAAATAAAACGCGACGGTGATGTCGGCGCGCAGGTTATCGCGGCAGATCAGGCCATCCTTGCTGCGGCGGTCAATCTCCAGGGTAATCAGAGAGATCTTCATGAACTCTTTTTTATAGATGACCGGATAAACGAGAGCTCCCGTAAAGTGCACCTTCGGGGTGGTGGACATGTCATTGACGATCAGTGCCGTACCTTGCGGGACCTTGATATAGAAGGCCTTGAACAAGGTGAAGAATCCGATGATCAACAGAAAAAACAAGCCGAGACTCGTCAGGAAAGGCATTAGAATCGCTAAGCTCATTACAGTTCATCTCCTTAAATACACGGGGCAGGGGCCTGTCCCGAGCGTTGCTTCCGGATGTGTTTTTTGAATGTTGCTTGCTGGCGAATGAGGTCCTTAATCGCCTTGGAAAGCAGATTCGGATACAACCCGATAAGCGTTTTCGTGCTCCAGGTATTCGATCAGGACCAACGGATCGCCACGTTTGAAGCCCATTGCTTCATCGGCCCGCACATGCACGATCAAGCTGGCGCCTCCATCTTCAAGGGTTGCCTCCCCGAACACGGAGGTCACCTTGCCGCTGCGAACAACCACGGTGCGGCCTATGACTGACGTATTGCTGTTGACTTCAAGTTTTTTGAAAAACGGACGTAGCGGTCTGACCAGTAGCCCGGCCAGAGGGACTGCTGCCATCAAGCAGATACCGGAAACGATCAGACCAAGTGGATACAGCAAGATGCCCAAGGGCAAACGCTGCAGTAAAAGCAGGTCGATGTAGTAAGTCATCAGCCAGGCAAAGAAGAACAGAAGGGTCAAAGTCAGGGTCACAGGAACACCGTGAAGACCCAGCTTGAGCAAGACACCAGCCAGGCCTTCGGGTGTTGATGATGAATCGGCGTCTATGTCGAGGAGATCAACTTCAAGGATTCCCATTGCTGCGACGATCCAGTACAGGATGGAGAGGCATAGCAGGAAGCTGAACAGTACGACGGGAAAGTGCAGGGAGGTGTGCAGAAAAAGTTCCATCTCTAGTACGGCTCAAGCAATGGGATATCGGGAAGTCGCGCAAGTTGACAATCAGGTACAGCGCAGGCTTTTTTCTCTCAAACGGGCCAGCACGCTACTGGCGCTGGGCTGCGTGGTCACTATGCCGGCGGCTTTGAGTTTGGCTTCGAGGACGTCATCGACCGCCTCTTCATCGGCGAGTTGTGTGGTGGCCTCGATCAGGGCTTCACGCTCCGCTTGCTGTTGCTTGAGTCGTGCCAGTGACTGGAGTGCAGCTTGCAGGCTGCTCTGAGAGTTGCCTGTGCGTTTGCTCACGGCTAGTTGTGCTTGCTGCACACTTTCGGTCGCCTTGACCAGCTCCACCTGTTGCGTGAGGTGTGTGAGGTGTTCCTGCGCCCGGGTGACGACTTTGCGTAGTTGGGCGACGCTGGAACCGAGGTTCGCAGCCTGGTTTTGCTTGACGGGGAGCTCCGTTTCAAGCGCGGCAATTCTATGCGCCACCTCGGTCGCCAGGCTTTCATCTCCCGCTGCCAGGGCCTTGATAACGTGCTGTTCGTGCTCGTGGATGGTGGACTGGGTGTCGGTGACATTGACGTTGGCCAGCATGTGCTTGGCCATGAGACCTGCCAGTGCTTCCTTGGATGTTTGTAGCTCGCTGCCAGCCTCTCGGATCTCTTGGTCGAGAATGCGAAGGGCCTGGCTATCCACGATGGTTTCTCCGACTTCATTGGCACCGCCACGTAGTGCGGTCAGCAATTTGCTCCAGATATTCATGGTGAGTCTCCTGACAGATAGCGGGCTTGAGAGCTTCTTGGCCGTACGTTGGATTGCCAGCCTGGGAGGGGTGGAATCATTCGTATGCTGGCCGTGAAGTTAAGCGTTTGGATCCCATGCTTGTATGTAGGTATATTCCTTAATGGTTGTCGCTGGAGTACGTTTCTGGTTGTCATGTCATGCAAACGAGAGGTGATTTACCTTAGGCCATCGCCAACCCCTGAGTGATAATCGCGCATTGTATTGATCCCTCCGAGTTTTCTATGTCGACCCAGCCGTTTAACGCCGCCGAGCACCAAGCCAGTACCTTGTATCTGCCTCCTGGCACATGGCGGACGGTGGTTGACTGTTTGTGCGAGCACTTTCAGGCCATCAGTCGTGAGCAGTGGCTCGATCGCATCGCCCGTGGCCGGGTGCTGGATGCCAGCGGTGCGCCGATTGGCCTTGAGTTGGGGTACAAGGAAGGCCTGCGCATTCACTACTTTCGTGAAGTGCCCAACGAAGTGCCGATCCCGGTGCAAGAGACCATTCTGTATGCCGACGAGCATCTGGTGGTGGCGGACAAACCGCATTTTTTGCCGGTGACCCCTGCCGGTGAATACGTTGAGCAAACCCTGCTGCGGCGCTTGATCCGAACCCTGGACAATCCGCATCTGGTGCCGCTGCACCGGATTGATCGGCACACGGCGGGGCTGGTGCTGTTTTCTGCCAATCCGCAGAGTCGCTCGGCCTACCAGTCGTTGTTTCCGACCCGCAGGATTGAAAAGCACTATGAGGCCATCGCCCGGGCCTTGCCGGATCTCGAACTGCCGCGGGTACACAAAAGTCGCCTGGTAGAAGGCGAGCCTTTTTTTCGGATGCAGGAAGGACCGGGCGTCAGCAACACCGAGACTCGGGTCGAGGTCTGTGAGAAAAATGCCGACTTGTGGCGCTATGCTTTATACCCGGTGACAGGGAAAAAACATCAGCTGCGGGTACACATGGCCGCATTGGGGGCCGGGATCTGTAATGACCCGTTCTACCCCGACGTGCTCAAGGATGCGCCGGATGACTATGCCAATCCGCTGAAACTGCTGGCCCGGAGCTTGCGGTTTGCCGACCCGCTGACCGGGGAGGAACGCTACTTTGAAAGCCGGATTCGACTGGATTGGTGATGTGCGTCGCCCACAAGCAACAAAACCCGCACAGGGCGGGTTTTGTTTTGACGTTAAGGCTTACAGCTCTTTAACGGTGCGCACCTGATCTTTGTTGATGCGGGTTTCTTTACCGTCCAGTTGCTTGAACTGGTAGAAGCCCGAGTCCTCATCGTACTGTGGTGTATCGGTTGCCTGAATTTCGCGGCCGTCGTTGAGCGTGATCACTGTCGGCGAAGCACAGCCAGCAAGAGCGGCCATGCCGGCAGCGAGCATAAGAGCAGCGAGAGTCCGATGTGTCATGGTGTTTCTCCAACAAATGAATGTACTTTTTTTAAATGACTGTCCCTGAGACGTATACATCGTCCGCAAGTTCCTTGGCTAGTGGCGTTCATGCGCCAGGAATGCCTGGCAGAGCAAGTCCGGGGGGCTGAAACTGCTTGTTCGAGGGCCATTCTCTGCGCATTGCCAGGCCTGTGCATTGAGCTGAAGCATGATTTTGTGCGTGCTGCGCTCGCCCGGCTGCCAGGCTGGCTCGAACGCGGGTGCCAGCCCCGCGAGTAACGGGGTGGAGCGTTGAAACGGGTTCATGCAGGACTCTGCTCCACCCGATAAAAGAGGCCTGTGATATAACTCCGGGCTGATTCTACTATTCCCTGGACCTCGCCTATGAAAGCCAAGGTTGACGCACCCTTCGTCCCTTTGAACATCGCTGTGCTGACAGTCAGTGATACGCGTACCCTCGAAACCGACACCTCTGGGCAGGTCTTTGTCGATCGTCTGAATGCTGCCGGCCACCAGTTGGCGGCGCGAGTATTGCTCAAGGATGATCTCTACAAAATCCGCGCTCAGGTGGCAACCTGGATTGCCGATGAGCGCGTGCAGGTGGTGCTGATTACCGGTGGCACCGGATTTACCGGCCGCGACAGTACACCCGAGGCGGTGAGCTGCCTGCTGGACAAACAGGTTGATGGTTTTGGCGAGTTGTTCCGCCACATCTCGCTGGCAGACATAGGCACTTCGACCGTGCAGTCGCGAGCCTTGGCCGGCTTGGCCAATGGCACGCTGGTGTGTTGCCTGCCGGGTTCAACCAATGCGGTACGCACCGGTTGGGACGGCATTCTGGCCGAGCAGCTGGACTCACGGCATCGTCCCTGCAACTTTGTGGCCCATTTGAAGCAGGCACCGGCCTGTGACTCTCGTGGGTAAGCCGGGTCGCACCGGCGCGCTGATGCCTCTTGAGGAGGCCCGGGAGCGTCTGTTGGCGCTGGCGCATGCTTCGCCTGTCCGCGAACGCGAGTCGGTGGCACTGGCCGCAAGCGATGGGCGGGTTCTGGCCCGCGATTTGATTTCAACCCTCGATCTTCCGCCCTGGCCCAACAGTGCAATGGACGGCTACGCGCTGAACCTGGCTGACTGGACAGGTGAGCCGTTGGCGGTCAGTCAACGTGTTTTCGCCGGGCATGCACCCGAACCCTTGGTTCCGGGCACCTGCGCGCGGATCTTTACGGGGGCTCCGGTGCCGGCGGGTGCCAACTGCGTTGAAATGCAAGAAAACGCCCAGGTGATGGCCGACGGCCGGGTGCTGTTTACCGAAGCCTTAAAGACAGGTCAGAACATTCGTCCCCAGGGTCAGGAAACCACGGTTGGCGAAATCGTACTGTCTGCCGGGACTCGCCTCGGACCGATCGAGCAAGGGCTGGCAGCGTCCTTGGGATGCGCCACGCTGGAGGTGGTCCGCCGGTTTAAAGTCGCGGTCCTGTCGACGGGCGATGAGTTGATCGAGCCTGGTCAGCCTTTGGGGCCGGGGCAAATTTACAACAGCAACCGCAGGGTGCTGTGCAGTTGGTTGGCTCGACTGGGCTGTGAGGTTATCGATGCAGGCATCCTGCCTGACGACTTGCCCGCGACCCGTCAACGCTTGGCGGAGCTGGGTGCCGCCGACCTGATTTTATCCACGGGTGGCGTTTCGGTCGGCGAGTCGGATTTTCTCGGCATGGCCTTGCGTGAGGCCGGCGAACTTGACCTGTGGAAGCTGGCAATCAAACCCGGGAAGCCTCTCACCTTCGGGCATTTCAAAGGAACCCCGGTCATTGGCTTGCCGGGCAATCCGGCTTCGACGCTGGTGACCTTCGCGCTGTTGGCTCGCCCTTATCTGTTGCGTCGTCTGGGAGTGCAGGCTGTCGACCCGCTGACGTTCCAGGTGCCGGCCGGGTTTGCCTGGACTAAACCCGGTAACCGCCGGGAATACTTGCGCGGGCGGTTGGAGAACGGTCGCGCGGTGATCTACAAAAACCAGAGTTCGGGGGTTTTGCGCAGCGCGGCCTGGGCCGACGGCCTGGTGGAGGTCCTTGAAGGCAGCACTCTGGCCGAGGGCGACCCGGTCGGCTTTATCCCGTTGAGCGAAATCCTGGGCTAAATCACGGCAGTGAAGGGCCGGGCAGTCAGGCGCTGCCCGGATCAGTCTCCAGCGGCATCCGGCCATAAATGTCGGCGAAACGCACGATGTCGTCCTCGCCGACATACTCCCCGCTTTGCACTTCGATCATCATCAAATCCACGGCGCCCGGGTTGACCAGCCGATGGTGCTTGCCGGGCTTGATAAACGTGGACTCATTGGTGGCAAGCAGGTATTCGAGATCGCCATTGGTCACCTGCGCGGTACCGCTGAGGACGATCCAGTGCTCGCTCCGGTGCTGGTGCATTTGCAGGGACAGTGCACCCTGGGGTTTGACCACGATGCGTTTGATCTTGAACCCCGGACCTTCTTCGAGCACGGTGTATGAGCCCCATGGGCGCGTAACGGTGCGGTGCAAACGGTAGGCATCATGGCCTTGGCGTTTAAGCGCCTGGGCGATGAACTTCACTTCCTGACTGCGTTTGCCGTCGGCAACCAGCAAGGCATCCGGGGTGTCGATAATGATCAGGTCATTGAGGCCGACCCCGCCCACCAGACGTTTGGGTGAATCGATGTAACAGTTATGCACGTCGTGCAGCACGTGTTCGCCATTGCAGTGGTTGCCATTGTGATCCCCCGGGCTCAGCTCGCGCACCGCCTGCCAGCTGCCGATATCACTCCAGCCTAATTGACATGGAACCACAGCGACTTTTTGCGAGTGCTCCATCAGCGCGTAATCGATGGATATGTCGGGTACCTGGGCGAAGGTACGGCTGTCCAGTTCGAGGTGGAGTTCCTGTTTGCCTTTAAAGATCTGGCTCTGCTCAAGGCAGTTGGCGACAGCGCTCAGCAACTGCGGCGTATGGGTCTTGAGTTCTTGCAACAGGCTGTCGACGCGCATGCAAAACATACCGCTGTTCCACAGGTGCAGGCCGCCGTCGAGATATTGCCGGGCTGTTGTCGCATCGGGCTTCTCGACAAAGCGGGCCACTGCAAAGCCCTCGCTGTTCAGCGCCTGGCCTTTCTCGATATAGCCAAACCCGGTTTCGGCCTTGGTCGGCTGAATACCGAAAGTCACCAGCCAGCCTTCGTCGGCCAGTCGCCGGGCAGCGTCGACCGCTGCGCCGAATGCGGCAAGGTCCGTGATCAGGTGATCGGCTGGCAGTACCAGCAAGTGCGCCTCTGGTCCATGATGCCGGGCAACATGCAAGGCGGCTGCGGCGATTGCCGGAGCGGTATTGCGGCCGAAGGGTTCAAGGATGAAATCCAGTTCGACGCCTTCATCGTTCAGCGACCGGTAATCATCGAGGGTGCGGAAAAACACATCGCGCTGGGTTACTGTCAGCAGTTGCCCCGCATCGCGCAGGCCGACGGCGCGGCGAAAGGTTTTCTGCAACAGGCTCTCGCCATCCTGCAAGCACATGAAGGGTTTGGGCATGGCCTCGCGCGACACTGGCCAAAGCCGGGTGCCCGCGCCACCCGCGATGATGCAGGGGATGAGGGTGCTCATTCAGAAGGCCTCTTGATCTGGGGATTGTTGCCAGTAGGGTCGTTCATTGCGCTAATGAAATATCAAATGCTTCGGCGGGTGACTGGCTTTGCGCGCAAGTCTGACGGGTTTTGCGACATTGAGCGAAACTTGAATGCAGGCGGCAGGCGGGTGAAGAAGAAAACACCTGAAAGTCTAAGCCGAGATTGCGTATTGATGGGCTTTTTCAGTTTCTTTGTTGTCCATAAAAGTCAGACACACATTCCGAGGGATGACACATGAGTGCAGGTAAGGCGTTTTTGATTTTGCATGGCAAGCAAGCACTCAATGAAGACGTGCGTGCCGCCGTTGAGCATCGGCGTGAGCTGGGTTGGGAACTGGCAGTGCGACTGACGTGGGAAGCAGGCGATGCGCAACGTTTGGTGCAAGAAGCGCTGGAGGCAGGCTACACCCATGTGATCGCCGGAGGCGGTGATGGCACGCTGAGGGATATTTGCGAGGCCATGGCACTGGCTGATACCGAGGCCAGCCTGGTGCTGTTACCGCTGGGCACCGCCAACGATTTTGCCCGCGCCGCGGGTGTTCCGCTTGACCCTCGCCAGGCCCTGGATCTGCTGGACGCTCCCGTCCGTCGCATCGACCTGGGTGAGGTCGGGGGGGAGCTGTTCTTGAACATGGCAACCGGTGGCTTTGGCAGTCAGGTCACGGCCAATACATCGGAAGACCTGAAAAAGGTGCTGGGCGGTGCGGCGTATCTGTTTACCGGGTTGTCGCGCTTCAGTGAGCTGCATGCCGCCTACGCCGAGTTGCAAGGCCCGGACTTCCACTGGAAGGGCGAATTGCTGGCGCTGGGAATCGGCAATGGTCGTCAGGCCGGTGGTGGCCATGAACTGTGCCCGGGTGCGCTGGCCGATGACGGCTTGCTCGACATCAGTATCCTGCCGGCGCCTCAAGAGGTGGTGGGTACGTTGAAAGGCTTGATGGAGGGTGGCTGGGGCCTGGACAACATGTTTATCCGGGCGCGTTTACCCTGGATTGAGATCAAGTCCTCCGAAGGACTGTCGATCAACCTTGACGGCGAGCCTCTTGAAGGCGACAGCCTGCGTTTCAGCGTGCGTAAGCAAGCCTTGAAAGTCCACTTGCCGGAGGACTCCCCACTGCTCGGTCAGCCTGGCTGATACATAAAACGCGAGACCTGGCGTCAAGATCCGTGCATGTCAGCCGATAACGCAGGACATCACGTTCTTACGCCCAGGAGTTATTCATGGCCGGTATTCTCGACACCGTAGACCAGCGCACGCAGTTGGTCGGTGAAAACCGACTGGAGCTGCTTATGTTCCGCCTGGGAGGTCGACAGCTGTTTGCGATCAACGTGTTCAAGGTGCAAGAAGTGCTGCAGTTGCCAAAACTGACATTGATGCCACACCGCCACCCCCACGTGTGCGGTGTGGTCAATCTTCGCGGCAAAACGCTCCCCGTGATCGACCTGTCCCAAGCGATCGGCATGCGTCCGTTGGTGCCAGGTCCCGACAGCACGATTATCGTGACCGAGTACAACCGTTCGGTGCAGGCGTTTTTGGTGAGCGGCGTGGACCGTATCGTCAACATGAACTGGGAAGCCATTTTGCCGCCACCGGCGAGTGCCGGACGCCATCATTACCTGACTGCCATCAGCAAGGTCGAAGAGCAACTGGTCGAAATCATCGACGTCGAAAAAGTGCTGGCCGAGATCGTGCCCTACAGTGCCAAGGTTTCCCGCGAAAAACTGGAAGATCCAATCCTTGAGCGTGCGCGCGGGCGTGAAGTGCTGTTGGTCGATGACTCCAGTGTGGCGTTGTCCCAGTTACGCGAAACCCTGTCTCAGCTGGGGATCAAAATGCACGTCGCCAGTGACGGGCTCAAGGCTTTGAACCTGCTCAAGGGGTGGGCCGATGCGGGCGAAGACGTCACCGACAAATTACTGATGATATTCACCGATGCCGAAATGCCGGAAATGGATGGTTATCGCCTGACCACTGAAATTCGTAACGACCCGCGGCTGCGTGATCTGTACGTCGTGCTGCATACCTCGTTATCCGGAAGCTTTAACGAATCGATGGTGAAAAAGGTCGGTTGCGACAATTTCCTCTCCAAGTTTCAGCCGGACAAACTGGTGGATGTGGTTCGCCAGCGCCTGCTGCGTGACGAAGTGCCAGCGTGATCCACAACGAAGCAGCAACAGCGGCTGGCGCCTCGTATACTGTGGCGTTTTTGAACCTGGCAGGGAGCTGAGCAATGCTGCGTCTAAGTGCGCTTTATCGTTTTCCGTTGAAATCGGGAAAAGGCGAAAGCCTGTCTCATGCCCGACTCGACAAACTGGGTCTGGCCGGGGACAGGCGCTGGATGTTGGTGGACGAAGCGAGCGGACGCTTCCTGACTCAGCGTGCCGACCCGGGCCTGAGCCAGCTCTCGGCCTTATGGAATGCCTCCGGCGGATTGACGTTGAGCGCCCAGGGCCTTGATGCGCTGGACGTGCCGGTACCGGATGCCGAAACCGGCTTGCGTGGCGTCACGATCTGGCGCGATACCTTGCGTGTCCCGGATGCGGGGGATGCTGCGGCTGACTGGCTAAGCCAGTTTGTCGGAAAATCGGTACGGCTGGTGCATGTCCCGCTTGAACGCGCCCGTACCACCGAAGCGGGTTATGGCCGGGATGATGACAAGGTGGCGTTTGCTGATGGCTACCCGCTGTTACTGATTGGTCAGGCGTCGCTGAATGATGTTTCCCACAAAGTTGGGAGGCCGCTGGAGATGCTGCGTTTCAGGCCAAACCTGGTGATTGAAGGCAGCGAAGCCTTTGCCGAAGATGGCTGGAAGCGCATTCGCATTGGGGATGTTGAGTTTCGGGTGGTCAAGCCCTGTTCACGTTGCATCCTGACCACCATCGACCCGCAAACCGGTGTACGCGACGAACAGCGTGAACCGCTGGCGACCTTGATGACCTATCGCAAGCAGGCAGAAGGGACAATGTTCGGCCAGAACCTGGTGAACGATGGCAACGGCCTGTTGGAAGTCGGCATGCCGGTGACGATTCTCGAATAATCCCCCGCTTTGTAGGGGGCGAGCTTGCTCGCGATCCAGACGTCGCGGACTCCCTGCAAAAACGCGGTGATGCCATCGCGAGCAAGCTCGGCTCCTACAGGGGCAGGGTGGTGCGCAAACTTCTGTAGGAGCGAGCTTGCTCGCGATCCAGACGTCGCGGAGCTCCCTGCAAGAACGCGGTGATACCATCGCGAGCAAGCTCGGCTCCTACAGGGCAGGGTGGTGTTCAAACCTCTGTAGGAGCGAGCTTGCTCGCGATCCAGGCGTCGCGGACTCCCTGCAAAAACGCGGTGATGCCATCGCGAGCAAGCTCGGCTCCTACAGGGGCGGGGTGGTGCTCAAACCTCTGTTGGAGCGAGCTTGCTCGCGATCCAGGCGTCGCGAAGCTCTCTGTAAAAACGCGGTGATGCCATCGCGAGCAAGCTCGGCTCCTACAGGGGCGGGGTGGTGCTCAAACCTCTGTAGGCGCGAGCTTGTTCGCGATCCAGGCGTCGCGAATCTCTCTGCAAAAACGCGGTG
>NZ_LRMN01000011.1:0-128171 GCF_019266105.1 Pseudomonas sp. D1HM
GGCAAGGTGTTGTGAAACAGGCGCTGAGTGTCGCTGGGATGGTCTTTGAAGCACTGAGTCATGGGCGGGCTCCGGGTCGAATGCCGCGACCCTAACAGCCCACCCCCCGGTGTAGATCATCGCCAAAGAAATCCGGACGTGTCCTACTCTGATGAGTCCAGATTCATTCCGAGAGACTCGTGCGAAGCGCAGTAAACACAAAGAAACTTCCCAGAGCGGGTTAACGGCGAGCGTGTTGGAGTTGTAAGCGCGAGCTTGCACTTTTTTAGTGCGCGACGGATTTTTGTGGCGCACATCTCACGCGACCTGTGCTTTCGGTGACACTGCTCAGTACCAGATTCCTACACGCTTCCCACAAGTGATACCAATGTGCTCAACAGCAGCGGGGTAGACGGCATGCACGCAGGGTTGAGCCTGTTTGTCGAGCATTTAGGCATGGCCTGTCTAGACGCATAGCGACGTCGTTTTCAGAATTTTTTGAATGCGCATTCAAGTTTAGGCATGAGGTTTGCGTTGTCATCGTAAAGCCCCGTACAAACAGGGCGATAACAAGAGCCTGAGCCTGAGGCCAACACCTGCTTTGTGTGAGGAGATACTGCGATGACGTCGTTCAACTCCGGGGCCCAACCCCAGAACCGTGCGCCTCAATCCATCGGTTTTTTGCTGCTGGACAATTTCACACTCATTTCCCTGGCGTCTGCGATAGAACCCTTGCGCATGGCCAATCAGTTGTCCGGCCGCGAGTTGTACCGATGGAGCACCCTCAGCGCTGATGGCAGCCAGGTCTGGGCCAGTGATGGCCTGCAAGTGACCCCCGATGCCAGCATGTACAAGGCTCCGGTGCTGGACATGGTGATTGTCTGTGGAGGTGTTGGCATTCAACGCACCGTCAGTCGCGAACATGTGTCATGGCTGCAGAGCCAGGCGCGTCAGTCCCGTCGCTTGGGTGCAGTCTGTACCGGCAGCTGGGCGTTGGCCTACGCAGGTTTACTCGACGGTTTTGATTGCAGCGTGCATTGGGAGTGTCTGGCCTCCATGCAGGAAGCCTTCCCGCGGGTATCCATGAGCACGCGCCTGTTCACTCTGGATCGCAGCCGATTCACCAGTTCGGGCGGCACTGCACCGCTGGACATGATGCTGCACCTGATCAGCCGTGATCATGGTCGCGAGTTGTCGGCAGCCATTTCTGAGATGTTCGTCTATGAGCGCATTCGTAACGAGCAGGATCACCAGCGGGTCCCCCTCAAGCACATGCTCGGCACTAACCAGCCTAAATTGCAGGAAATCGTTGCGTTGATGGAGGCCAACCTCGAGGAGCCCATCGACCTCGACGAACTGGCGGTGTACGTCGCGGTGTCACGACGTCAGCTGGAGCGGCTGTTTCAGAAATACTTGCACTGCTCACCGTCGCGCTACTACCTCAAGTTGCGACTGGTGCGGGCACGGCAATTGCTCAAGCAAACACCCATGTCGATCATTGAAGTGGCAGCGGTCTGCGGCTTTGTGTCGACCCCGCACTTTTCGAAGTGTTACCGCGAATACTTCGGCATCCCGCCACGGGATGAGCGCGTAGGTTCCAATACCGCACAGCAGACCACCCTGGTCCCAATTCCGCAGTCGTTGCTAATGACCCCATTGGCCGGGCCGATGTCTGCCTTGAACCAGGCACGCAACGAGTCGACCTTTGCCAGTGTGAGGTTGTAGAGCCTATCCAGTTGCCGGGTCACGGCTCCATGCCGTGAGGCCCCCGGTACAAAAGCCCGGACGCTGTCGCAGCAACGGGTTTTGAAGGTTCTTCGGCCCTTGTCGCCGTCTGCGGCAGCGGCAGCGGCTACGAAGGGGATCCGTAGCCGCTCTGTTCAGGCTGTTTTGCTCTGCTTGAATTGCGCCAGCCCGGGCAGCAGTTGCTGATCAATGGCCTGGCGCACGGCCGGCAGGATGGTCGCGCTGCCGGTGTAGAGTTTTTCGACCAGTCCCTTGAGCGCACGGGCATTGGTGTCATTCAATCCGCACACGGCGGCGGTGCAGGCTTGTTCTGCGGTGCCCGACACGTCAAAGCCCAGCGAGCGCAGCTGGCTCAACAGATCCTGCTCATCAACCAAATCCGCGTGCATCATGGTTTTTATCCTTTTTTCGAGGCGCGATTGAAGTTTGATTCTGGTAGGCCTTGGGCAAGGGATCAAGCGAGGTTTTGCGTAATGTCCGGTTTGCCTAAACACAGGTCGTTTTCGGCTAAGTCAGTCTCAGCCGGGCTGGGCAAACTGGCCTCAGCAACACGGTCGATGGTTTGGTCACCTCTCGGCATCACAACACTTTTAGCCCCGGATCTGTCACGGCAGGTTCGGGGCTTTTTTCATGTTCAGGCGCCTTTGGCAAACCGATCACACGGCCGACATATGCCGGCTTGGGCAAAGTGCGTTGCTGGATTTCGATCGCTTGCAGCAGCGCCAGCGTGTGTTCGCTGAACGGGGCTGAATGTGGCCCGGCGAGGTCGACGTGCAGCAGCATTTGTTCGTTGCCGGCGAGGGTCTGCTCATCACCGGCCAGGTGCAGGCTGTGATAGAGATGCAGGCGTTTTTTATCGTGGTCGATGAGTTGGGTGCGGACCTCAACCTGAGCGCCGAGCTTCACTTCGTGCAGGTAGTTCATGTGCAGCTCCAGGGTGAACAGCGAATGACCGCTGGCCTCGCGGCTCTGGCTGTCCAGTCCCAGGCGGTCCATCAGGGCATCGGTGGCATAGCTGAAAATCAGCAGGTAAAACGCATCCCGTAGATGCCCGTTGTAATCGACCCACTCTTCAAGGATCGGTGTGCTGTAGGTGTTGAGTGCGGACATGGTGAACCTCGGTGTTCGATCAGTCGTGAAGGGCGATGCCATGTTTGAGTTTGGTGGCGTTTATGGCCTCCATGACGGCCAGCAGGCAATCATCACGATAGCTTTCCAGCGCGGCAATGCTATGGCTTCCCAATTGTTCACAGGTGCCTTCCACTACGTCATCAACCAGTTTTTCGGTCAGCTCGGGGGCGGGCAGATACGTCCAGGGCAATTGCAGGGCCGGACCGAACTGGTTCATGAAATGACGCATGCCCGCATCTCCGCCTGCCAGGGTGTAGGTCATGAAGGTGCCCATGAACGACCAGCGCAACCCGGCACCAAAGCGGATCGCATCATCGATCTCGCCGGTGGTGGCCACGCCGTCATTGACCAGGTGCAAGGCTTCTCGCCACAACGCCTCGAGCAAACGATCGGCGATAAACCCAGGCACTTCCTTGCGCACATGCAGCGGGCGCATGCCCAGGGACTGATAGACCTGGATCGCCGCCTGAATCGCCTCGGGCGCGGTTTTTTGACCGCCGACGACTTCGACCAGTGGCAGCAAATACACCGGGTTGAACGGGTGACCGACAATGCAGCGCTCAGGATGCGTGGCGGTTTCATAGAACTCGCTGGGCAGCAGCCCTGAGGTGCTGGACGCAATCAGGGCCCGGGGCTTGGCCGCAGCACTGATCTGGCTGTGCAGCGTGAGCTTGAGATCGAGTCGTTCCGGAGCGCTTTCCTGAATGAAATCGGCATCGCGTACGCATTCTTCAATGGTGCTGACAAAGCGCAGCCGGGTCTGCGAGGCGCCTTGGCTCAGACCGCTTTTCTCCAGTGCCGGCCAGGCCTTGGCCACACGCTTGCGCAAGGCGGCCTCGGCTCCAGGAGCCGGGTCCCAAGCCACCACATCCAGCCCGTGGGCCAGTGCGCGGGCGATCCAGCCGCTGCCGATGACACCGCTGCCAAGCGCGGCGAAGGTTTTGATGTGGGTGATGAAGGTCATGGGAAAATCCTGAATAAAAGGGGGTAAACATCAAATGCCCCTCATCCTGGTCTGCGGACCCAACAACACCGCGAGTCAGCCAGGACAGAGGGCAAGGCGGCGTGCATCAGCGGCGTTCTTTAAGGCCCATCTTTACCCGCCCTTCGGCCGGGGTGAGTACGCGTGAGCCGAGGCGGCTGAGGATCTCGGTGGCGCGCTCGACCAGTTGACCGTTCGTGGCCAATACACCGCGGTCCAGCCACAGGTTGTCTTCCAGCCCGACCCGCACGTTGCCGCCCAGCAGTACCGCCTGTGCTGCCATTGGCATTTGCATGCGACCGATGCCAAACCCGGCCCACACTGCATTGGCCGGCAGGTTGTCGACCATAGCCTTCATGCTGGTGGTGTCTGCCGGCGCCCCCCACGGAATGCCCAGGCACAGCTGGAACAGTGGATCGTCGAGCAGGCCTTCCTTGATCATTTGTTTGGCAAACCAGAGGTGGCCGGTGTCGAAAATTTCCAGCTCGGCTTTTACCCCCAGCTCCTGGATACGCTTGGCGCCAGCGCGCAGTTGTGCCGGCGTAGACACATAAATGGTGTCGCCGTCGCCAAAGTTCAGGGTGCCGCAATCCAGGGTGCAGATTTCAGGCAGCAACGCTTCGACATGCGCCAGACGGGTCAGCGGCCCGACCAGGTCGGTGTTGGGACCAAACGCCATCGGATTTTCGCCAGGGCCAATGTGCAAGTCGCCGCCCATGCCGGCTGTGAGGTTGACGATGATGTCGATGTCGGCCTCGCGGATACGCTCCATCAGTTCCCGGTACAGCGCCACATCACGGCTGAACTGACCGGTTTCTGGATCGCGTACGTGGCAATGCACCACCGTGGCCCCGGCTTTGGCGGCCTCCACGGCGGCGTCGGCAATTTGCTTGGGGGTGATCGGCACCAGGTGGCTGCGGCCAGAGGTGTCGCCGGCACCGGTGAGTGCACAGGTGATGATGACGTCGTGGTTCATGGGGCATTTTCCTTAGCGCGTAGAGCGCCACTGCGCGGCCCTTGCGGGCGGCGGCATGTGGGCTCGGTACTGGATTATTGAGTGCTGAGTTTCAGGTGTTCTGCGGCCGGTTTGCCATCCACTGTGGTGACACCTTCGAGCCAGCGCTGCTGGTCTTGCGGATGATCCTTGAGCCACTGGCGGGCAGAGGCTTGAGCGTCCTGGTGATCCAGCAGCGGCTGCATCATGCGGCTCTCGTCTTCGGCGCTGAACGTCAGGTTGCTCAGCAAACGGCTGACGTTCGGGCAGCGACTGCCGTAGTCCGGCATGGTGACGGTCCAGACCGAAGCCTGGCCTTCGTTCGGGCCCAATGCATCTTCGCTGCCGCTGAGGTAGGTCATGTCCTGCTGGATATTCATCGGGTGCGGTGCCCAGCCGAAAAACACGATGGGTTCGTTGCGTTTAACTGCGCGGGCGACCGCCGAGAGCATCCCGGCTTCGCTGGATTCCACCAATTGGAATTTGCCCAGGCCAAACCGGTTTTTATCAATCATCGCCTTGATCTGGGTATTGGCTCCGGAGCCGGGTTCGATGCCGTAGATCTTGCCGCCCAGCTCTTTCTCGAATCGGGCGATGTCCGCAAAGGTTTTCAGGCCCTTGTCGGCCAGATACGTCGGCACGGCGAGCGTGGCCTTGGCGTCCTTGAGGCTGGGCTCTGGCAGCACCGTGACCTGTTTGGCGGCTATAAAGGGGGCGATGCTTGCGTTCATGGTCGGGTTCCAGTAGCCCAGGAACAGGTCCAGCCGGTTATCGCGCATCCCGGCGAAGATGATTTGCTGAGAGGCGCTGGTTTGTTTGGTTTTATAGCCGAGACCGTCGAGCAGGGTTTGTGCCATGGCGCTGGTGGCGATCACATCGGTCCAGTTGACGACACCCATGCGCACGTTTTTGCAGGATGCATCTTCTGCGGCGAATACGTGGGGGCTGAGTAACGGCGTGGCGCTGAGTGCTAACAGGCAACAGCTGATCAGTCGCTTCATGGGGAGGCCTCGGCAGGTTGTTATTGGGGATCCGGCGTCTTTGTGCGCCGTGATGCCAAGGTACGCAGGCCGCGTACCTTATAACCGCACTGGGGCGACCGGCTTTTGCACTGCAGCGACCCGAGTGTGTTTCAATCCAGCGACCCTGAATCTGCGAGCACTGCCATGCCCCAGGATTTTTACTTTCTGTTGATGCCCGGTTTTTCGTCATTGGGCTTTATTTCTGCGATAGAACCTCTGCGCGTGGCCAACCGTTTTCGCGGTGAGTTGTACCGTTGGCACGTGCTCAGTTGCGACGGGGGTGCCGTGCTGGCAAGCAATGGCATGTCCGTGAATGCCGAGGCCGGGCTGGAAGTGCTGAACGCCGGCGCGACGCTGTTGGTGGTGGCCGGCTTCGACCCGCTGGCCCATATGACTCCCGCCTTGAAGCACTGGCTACGACGCCTGGCCAGTGAGGGTGTGACGCTCGGTGGCATCGACACGGGCAGCTTTGTGCTGGCGCAGGCGGGTGTACTCGACGGCCATCGACTGACCCTGCACTGGGAAGCGCTGGAGGCGTTCAAGGAGTCCTTCCCGCAGTTGCAGGTGACCCAGGAACTGTTCGAGATTGATCGCCAGCGCATCACCTGTGCGGGTGGCACGGCGTCGATCGATTTGATGCTGGACCTGATCGCCCAGGCTTGCGGTCCCGAACTGGCGATACAAGTCTCCGAGCAGTTCGTGCTGGGACGTATCCGTCCGCGTAAGGACCACCAGCGCATGCAAGTCGCCACGCGTTACGGGACGCACAACAAGAAGCTGGTGCAGGTGATCGGAGAGATGGAGCAACACACCGAGCCGCCCCTGAGCACCTCGCAATTGGCACAGGGCATCAGTGTCACTCGGCGCCAGCTGGAGCGGCTGTTCCGCCTGCATCTTAACGACACGCCACGCAACTTCTACCTCGGCCTGCGCCTGGAAAAAGCCCGCCAGCTGTTACGTCAGACCGACATGAGTGTGCTCGACATCAGTATTGCCTGTGGCTTCGAGTCCCCGTCCTACTTCACCCGCAGTTACCGTGCGCGATTTGACTGCGCGCCAAGCCAGGACCGGGTGCCAGGTTAGCAGTGGTTATTTTTTGAGCAGTGCCGCACAGGCTGCCTTGAACGCTTCATGCTGATACTTGTTCAGTGAGGCCGGGAGGTCGAACGCGTGTTTTTTGAACTGGGCGTTGAGGGTCTGCGGCGACAGTAGTTGCACCTCGCAGTCATCCAGCAACTGGAGAATGCCTTCGATCTTGAAGGTTGTCGGACCGCCGGCGAATTCGCCTTTTTTGCTGCGCTTTTTGATCGCAATGCGGGTGATGGCATTAGCCTTCACGAACGCTGCGAGGGCGGCGGCGAAGGCTTTGACGCTGGCAGCGTCTTCATCGTCGTCGAGGGCGATTTTCTTGGTGGCGATGGCCAGATGCTCAAGACCGCCTGCGCCTTGGGTGGCCAGGGCGAAGATGGCTTCGCTGCCTTTGATTTCGATACCGCAAATAGTCATAAAAATCCTGGAAATGCAGCTCACTGGGAGCGGGGGGTTATTCCTGGCCGATGGACTCCAGGAATTCCGAACGGTCGTCGCTGACGCGTGCGATGCAGTCATTTTGGGCAATGGAGAATGCCTGGGTGCCTGCCGTGTTCGGGAACACCACAATCGCGCAATCGGCATCACGCTGGTGCAGCCACAACGCCTGAGCCGTTTTGATTTTGCTGGTGATGTTATTGAGCTGGGTCGGATTTTCGCCGTACAGCTGAGTCATGCGCGCTTGCAGGGACTGGTAATTTTCGATCAGCAATTGCTCGGCAGCACTTCTGCTGTACTCCGAACACGCCAGGGTTTGCTTGTCGTTTTCTACCGCATCACACGGGTTGTAATCGCCATCATCGGCTGCGTGGACGCCACTGGAGATCAACGCCAGGGCCAGGAGAATCGATTTCATTGCGGCTTCCTAATCCATAGAAGGGAGGGATTCTGGCTTAAGCATCGGCCAAAGAACAGCCACGCAGCATAGGCCATTACCTGGCGCATGCCTGCATTGTCGTGGATTGACGCTTTCGGCAATTGCGCTGTCGCTTTTGCACCCGGCTGTTTTTAACCCCAAGCCTATGCTGGCCCCAAAGCGCCGGCAGACGATTCGGCGCAGCCATCGCCAATAAGGGGACGCCTGATGAGCCCAGCCGAATTGCACGCCGACAGCATCGTTATCGACGGGCTGATCATTGCCAAATGGAACCGTGAACTGTTTGAAGACATGCGCAAAGGCGGCCTGACCGCAGCCAATTGCACGGTGTCGGTATGGGAAGGTTTTCAGGCCACCATTAATAACATCGTTGCCAGCCAGACCCTGATTCGCGACAACAGCGACCTGGTGATTGCGGTCAAGACCACCGCTGACATCCGTCGGGCCAAGGAGCTGGGCAAAACCGGCATCATTTTCGGCTTCCAGAATGCCCACGCCTTCGAAGACCAGTTGGGCTATATCGAGATCTTCAAGCAGCTGGGCGTGGGCGTGGTGCAGATGTGCTACAACACGCAGAATCTGGTGGGTACCGGCTGCTACGAACGTGACGGCGGGCTCTCCGGGTTTGGCCGCGAAGTCGTGGCCGAAATGAACCGCGTCGGGATCATGTGCGACCTGTCCCACGTGGGTTCAAAAACCTCGGAAGAGGTGATCCTCGAATCGAAAAAACCGGTCTGCTATTCGCATTGCCTGCCGTCCGGCCTCAAAGAACACCCGCGCAACAAATCCGACGCTGAGCTCAAATTCATTGCCGACCACGGCGGTTTTGTCGGCGTGACCATGTTCGCGCCGTTTCTGGCCAAAGGCATCGACTCCACCATCGATGACTACGCCGAAGCCATCGAATACACCATGAACATTGTGGGTGAAGATGCCATTGGTATCGGCACTGATTTCACTCAGGGCCATGGCCAGGACTTTTTCGAAATGCTGACCCATGACAAGGGTTATGCCCGCCGTCTGACCAGCTTCGGCAAGATCATCAACCCGCTGGGCATCCGCACCGTGGGCGAGTTCCCCAACCTCACCGAAACCCTGCTCAAGCGCGGCCACCCCGAGCGTGTGGTGCGCAAGATCATGGGCGAAAACTGGGTCAACGTCCTCAAGGATGTTTGGGGCGAGTAAGCCACCGCTAAATAAAAAACCGTAGCAGCTGCCGAGGAACGAGGCGGCGTTGGGCCGCGAAGCGGCCCCAGAGGGCTGTCCTGCGGACACGCGACGCAGCCTCGCTAAAGCTCGACAGCTGCTACGACATAACAATTTTTTTTGGAGTTTTGTTTCATGGCTAAAATCGCCCCGCAATTGCCTATCGAAGTCGACAGCGAAACCGGTATCTGGACCTCTGATGCCTTGCCGATGCTTTACGTACCCCGGCACTTTTTCGTCAATAACCACATGGGCATCGAAGAGGTGCTGGGCGCTGACGCCTACGCCGAAATCCTTTACAAGGCTGGCTACAAATCCGCCTGGCACTGGTGTGAAAAAGAAGCTGAATGCCACGGCCTGGAAGGCGTCGCGGTGTTCGAGCATTACATGAAGCGCCTGTCGCAACGCGGCTGGGGCCTGTTCAAGATCCAGGACATCGACCTCGATAAAGGCACCGCCAGCGTCACGCTCGAGCATTCAGCGTTTGTGTATGTGTACGGCAAGGTCGGGCGCAAGGTCGACTACATGTTTACCGGTTGGTTTGCCGGCGCCATGGATCAGATTCTGCAGGCCCGCGGCAGTCAGCTTCGCACCCGTGCCGAACAGGTCTACGGCGGATCTGAAGAAGGCCACGATGACGGCCTGTTCATCGTCAAACCGTTGTAAGTCGAGGATCGGGATATGGCATTCGAAGCAATGTTTGAGCCGATTCAAATCGGCAAACTGACCATCCGCAACCGTGTGCTCAGCACTGCCCATGCCGAGGTGTATGCCACGGACGGTGGCATGACCACCGAGCGCTATGTGCAGTACTACGAAGAAAAGGCCAAGGGCGGTATTGGCCTGGCGATTTGCGGCGGTTCGTCGGTGGTGGCCATCGACAGCCCCCAGGAATGGTGGAGTTCGGTCAACCTGAGTACCGATCGCATCATTCCGCATTTTCAGAATCTGGCCGATGCCATGCACAAGCATGGCGCCAAAATCATGATTCAGATTACCCACATGGGCCGTCGTTCGCGGTGGGACGGTTTCAACTGGCCGACCCTGCTGTCGCCGTCCGGGGTACGTGAGCCGGTGCACCGCGCCACGTGCAAGACCATCGAGCCCGAAGAAATCTGGCGCATCATCGGCAACTACGCCAGCGCAGCCGGACGTGCCAAGGCCGGCGGCCTGGACGGGGTGGAACTGTCGGCAGTGCACCAGCACATGATCGACCAGTTCTGGAGCCCGCGGGTCAACAAGCGTACCGATGAATGGGGCGGCACGTTTGAGAACCGCATGCGTTTTGGCCTCGAAGTGCTCAAGGCCGTGCGGGCTGAAGTCGGCCCGGACTTCTGCGTCGGGATTCGCCTGTGCGGCGACGAGTTCCATCCCGATGGCTTGAGCCACGAAGACATGAAGCAGATCGCCAAGTACTACGACGACACCGGTCTGCTCGACTTTATCGGGGTGGTCGGTTCGGGGTGTGACACCCACAACACCCTGGCCAACGTGATCCCGAACATGAGTTATCCACCGGAGCCGTTTTTGCATCTGGCGGCCGGGATCAAGGAAGTGGTCAAGGCGCCAGTGCTGCATGCGCAAAACATCAAGGACCCGAACCAGGCCACGCGGATTCTGGAGGGTGGTTACGTGGATATGGTGGGCATGACCCGCGCCCACATAGCCGATCCGCACCTGATCGCCAAAATCAAAATGGGCCAGGTTGACCAGATCAAACAGTGCGTAGGGGCCAACTACTGCATTGACCGCCAATACCAAGGGCTGGATGTACTGTGCATTCAAAACGCCGCCACCTCCCGTGAATACATGGGGGTGCCGCACATCATCGAAAAAACCACCGGGGTAAAACGCAAGGTGGTGGTAGTTGGTGCGGGCCCGGCCGGCATGGAAGCGGCTCGTGTGGCCGCCGAGCGTGGGCATGACGTCACCCTGTTCGAGAAAAGGGAGGCCATTGGCGGGCAGATCAGCCTGGCTGCCAAGGCGCCGCAGCGCGATCAGATGGCCGGCATCACCCGCTGGTTCCAGCTGGAACTGGCCCGCCTGAAAGTGGACCTGCGCCTGGGCACCGCAGCCGATGCGGCGACCATTCGGGACTTGCGTCCGGACGTGGTGGTGCTGGCGGTGGGCGGGCATTCGTTTATCGAGCAGAACGAACATTGGGGAGCCGCTGAAGGCTTGGTGGTCAGCAGCTGGGACGTGCTCGACGGCAAGGTTGCACCGGGCAAAAACGTGCTGGTGTACGACACCATTTGTGAGTTCACCGGCATGTCGGTGGCGGACTTCATGGCCGATAAAGGCAGCCAGGTGGAGATCGTCACCGACGACACCAAACCCGGCGTGGCCGTAGGCGGGACCTCATTCCCTACTTACTACCGCAGCCTGTATCCCAAAGAAGTGATCATGACCGGCGACATGATGCTGGAGAAGGTCTACCGCGAGGGCGACAAGCTCATCGCCGTGCTCGAAAACGAATACACCGGCGCCAAGGAAGAGCGGGTGGTGGATCAGGTGGTGGTGGAAAACGGCGTGCGCCCGGACGAAGCCCTGTATTACGAGCTCAAGCCGGATTCGCGCAACAAGGGCCAGATCGACGTCGAAGCGCTGTTCGCAATCAAGCCGCAGCCGTGCCTGAGCGAGCCGGGGGACGGGTATTTACTGTTCCGCATTGGCGACTGCGTGGCGCAACGCAACGTGCATGCCGCGATCTATGACGCGCTGCGGTTGTGCAAGGATTTTTGATGCCGGACTCGAGAACCCTGTAGCCGCTGCCGCAGGCTGCGATCGGGCGTGAAGCGGTCGTGTTTTAAAGGCGAAGGTCCTTCGGACCTTATCGCAGCCTGCAGCAATGGCTACAGGTTGCGTGCCTCTGGTTTTTGGGAGCTTCATCATGCTCAATATCGTTCTTCCCGTCCTGTTGTTCACCGCCCTTGGGCTCGCCGTCATTGGCGCCCTGCGGCGGATGGCGATGTGGCGTCGTGGCCGTCCGGCCAAGGTTGATTTGTTGGGTGGCCTGCTGGCCATGCCCAAGCGCTACATGGTCGACCTGCACCACGTGGTGGCCCGCGACAAATACATGGCCAACACCCACGTCGCCACGGCCGGGGGCTTTGTGCTGGCAGCGGTGCTGGCGGTGCTGGTTCACGGCCTGGGTTTGCAGAGCCGCATCCTGGGCTACGCCTTGTTGTTTGCCACGGCGTTGATGTTTGTCGGTGCGCTGTTTGTGTTCAAACGGCGTTTGAATCCGCCGAGCCGCTTGTCCAAAGGGCCGTGGATGCGCCTGCCAAAAAGCCTGATGGCGTTCGCCGTGAGCTTTTTCATCCTCACCTTGCCGGTGGCGGGTGTGCTGCCTGAAGGGTTTGGTGGCTGGATGCTGGCGGCGGTGTTGAGCGTTGGCGTGTTGTGGGGCGTATCGGAACTGTTCTTCGGCATGACCTGGGGCGGCCCGATGAAACACGCCTTTGCCGGGGCGCTGCATCTGGCCTGGCACCGGCGTGCCGAGCGTTTTGGCGGGGGACGTTCGACAGGTTTGAAAGCTCTGGACCTGAATGATCGTACGGCTCCGTTGGGGGTGGAAAAGCCCAAGGACTTTACCTGGAACCAGCTGCTGGGTTTCGATGCGTGCGTGCAATGCGGCAAGTGCGAAGCCGCTTGCCCGGCCTTCGCTGCCGGACAGCCGCTGAACCCGAAAAAGCTGATCCAGGACATGGTGGTCGGCCTCGCGGGCGGTACCGATGCGAACTTTGCGGGCAGCCCGTATCCGGGCAAACCGATTGGCGAACACGGTGGCAACCCGCATCAACCCATCGTTAACGGTCTGGTCGACGCCGATACGCTTTGGTCCTGCACCACTTGCCGGGCCTGTGTCGAAGAGTGCCCGATGATGATCGAGCACGTGGATGCCATCGTCGACATGCGACGCTTTCTGACCCTGGAAAAAGGCGCCACGCCGAACAACGGCGCCCAGGTGCTGGACAACCTGATCGCGACCGACAACCCCGGCGGTTTCGCCCCGGGCGGGCGGATGAACTGGGCGGCGGATCTGAACCTTGACCTGATGCGCGACAAGCCTTCGGTGGACGTGCTGTTCTGGGTCGGTGATGGCGCCTTCGACATGCGTAACCAGCGCACCTTGCGTGCCTTCGTCAAAGTGCTGAAAGCGGCCAAGGTCAACTTTGCCGTGCTTGGCCTCGAAGAGCGTGACAGCGGTGATGTGGCCCGACGTCTGGGCGACGAAGCGACCTTTCAAGCCTTGGCCCGGCGCAATATCCAGACCCTGGCGCAGTACAGTTTCGGCCGCATCGTCACCTGCGACCCGCACAGTTTCCACGTCCTGAAAAACGAATATGGCGCACTGGGCGGCGACTATGAGGTGCAACATCACAGCACGTATATGGCCGAACTGATCAGTGCGGGTGAGTTGAATCTGAGCCCTGACACAGGCGGTAGCGTGACCTATCACGATCCGTGCTACCTGGGCCGCTACAACGGTGAATACGAGGCCCCGCGCGCGGTATTGCGAGCATTGGGTATCGATGTGAAAGAGATGCAGCGTTCCGGATTCCGTTCCCGGTGCTGCGGCGGTGGCGGTGGCGCGCCGATTACCGATATTCCTGGAAAGCAGCGAATCCCCGATATGCGCATGGAGGATATTCGCGAAACGGGTGCCGAGCGTGTTGCTGTCGGGTGTCCGCAATGCACCGCCATGCTCGAAGGTGTGGTCGAACCCCGGCCCTTGATCAAAGACATTGCCGAACTGGTGGCCGATGCCCTGATTGAAGACGCAGCCCCCGCGAAACCCGCGCGGCGCGTCATCCCGGAGGTGACAGCATGAGTGACATTATTCGCCGCGATCCGCGGGCCGAGTGGATCGCTCGCAACCGCCTGCACCCGTTGCACGCGGCGATGCAACCGAGCCAGCAGAGCTGGATGGGGCCCAACGGTGTACTGCGCAAAAATGTGCACGGCGTGGGCTTTATCGGCCCTAACGGTATCAAGCGGATAGACCGCAGCGGCGCGCAGCAGGGAGGCACCAGCAAGCGTTCGGTTGCCGCTCACGTGCAATTGCCGCTGCATGAGGTGCTGGCGCCCGCGTTCTATATCGGCGTCGTGCCGGACATGGTCGGCGGTCGCTTGAGCAGTCACGACCGCGATCTGTTGGGGTTGGCCCATCAATTGGCGGGCACCGACGGAGCGGTGCTGGCGGTGGTCTTTGGCGAACCAAAAGAAACCGCCTTCGCCACGGCAGGTGTCGACCGCTTATTGATTCTGCAAGGGGAAGCCTTTGAGGGTTATGCACCGGAGCAGCGCGTCCACGGCTTGCGGGCTGTGGATAACCAGTTTGCACCCAAGCATTGGCTGTTGCCTGACAGCCGCTATGGCGGCGGGGAATTGGGCCGCCGCTTTGCGGCGAGCCAGGGCCAGCGGCCTGCGACGCGGGTATGGCAGGTCAAGGATGGAACCTGCATCGGCCGCGCCGGTGCCGGGTTGCAAGATTTGGCGCAGCCGGTCACCAAAGTGATTCTGGCGGCGGTTGAATGTGCCGAACCAGTCAGCGATACCCGCCATGAAGCCCGGATAGTGGAGTTATCCACAGACGTGCCGAGGTGTTTACCGCGTATCGAGGACCTGGGGGCGGTGGAGGTTGATCCGTCAGCGATCCCCATGGCTGAAGCAGAGTTCATTGTCAGTGGCGGTAACGGCATCAAGGACTGGGCGCTTTTCCACAGGGCTACGGCAGCACTGGGCGCCACGGAAGGGGCCTCGCGGGTGGCTGTGGATGACGGCTTCATGGCCCGCGACCGGCAGGTGGGCGCCAGCGGCATCTGGGTCACGGCACGCGTCTATGTCGCGGTCGGTATCAGTGGCGCGATTCAGCACCTGCAAGGGATTGGCGCTTGCGACAAGGTGGTGGCCATCAACGTGGATCCGGCGTGCGACATGATCAAGCGCGCGGATCTTTCGGTGATCGGCGATGGTTCCGCTGTGCTCGAAGCGCTGATTACCGCTGTGGATAACTGGCGCCAGGACACCCTGGCACCCGGGCTCTCCCAGCGGGAGAGTGCGCCGGTTCCTGTTGCATTCAATGGTTAAAGCCGACGCGATTTATCGGTCGGCCGTTGCTCCGGCAATCACTCAGGTCACTCCCCCCTTTCAGAGGGAGAGGGCCAGGGTGAGGGGCTTTTGATTTGGAGAGAGACACATGACCATTGCCACCCTTGCCCTGGTATCCATCGGCGCTCACCCGGCTTCAGGCCGTGCCCGTCGCGCAGAACACGACGCGCGTGCGGTCGAGCTGGGCTTGCAGCTGGCCGGGGATGATTTGCACGTGCTGCATGCGGGCAATCCCCATGAACCCGCATTGCGGGCTTACCTGGGCATGGGCCTGGATGCCCTGCACGTTCTGGAACAGCCGAGCGACGCGGATGCGGTGCCGGTGTTGCGCGATTACATCCGTGAGACGGGCGTGCAACTGGTGCTGACAGGCAGCCAGGCCGAAACCGGCGAAGGCTCGGGCATGCTCCCATACTTGCTGGCCGAACAGTTGGGCTGGCCGTTGCTGGTGGGGGTCGCGCAAATCGAATCTATCCACAACGACGTGGCGCTGGTGCTCCAGGCCCTGCCGCGTGGTCAACGGCGGCGGCTCAAGGTGCGTTTGCCGTTCATGGTCACTGTGGATAACGCCGCTCCCAAGGCCCGTCAAAGCGCTTACGGCCCGGCCACGCGAGGGATGCTCGAAGTGGATGATGTGGAGGTGGTCGCAGATGACTTATCCACAACGGGACTTCTGCAGCCGGCCAAACCCCGGCCCAAGCGTTTGAAAGTGATCAAGGCCAAAAGCGGTGCCGATCGGATGAAAGCCGCGACAGCCAAGGCTGCTGGCGGGTCGGGTCAGGTGCTGAAAGGCGTGAGTGCCGAAGAGGGCGCGCAGGCTATTTTGAAGCTGCTGATTGAAGAAGGTGTCGTACGCTGACACTTGCCCACAAAGTCTGTTAGCGCTTATGTGGATAAGTTGTTTGCTGTCGGCTAAGAACCATATAAACCGGGGCTTACGGGCTTCTGGTCAAAAAACGCTCAATTCAACACGTTATCCACGGCCAGAACCTGAAACCCCTGAATAATCGGCACTTTAGGAGGTTTTCCACAGCAGGTTCGGGCAGTGCATAAGTTGCGCACATTCTCTGTTGGTGGATATGTGGATAAGGTGTTCGCGGCTGCCTACAAGCCACGTACAACGTGGCTTACAGTGTGTTGTACAAAAAACGATCAAATGCACTTTCCGGGATAACTTGTCCACTTCCCCACAATTGCTGTGGGTGTGCCTGTGGACAAGATGTTAGCGGAGGGCTGTGGCCCTTTGATTATCAGGGGTGCAGAGCTTTGATCAAATAATGATCAGTGGCTGGCAACATCTTGATATACAGGTGGTACGCCTGCAAGTTGTCGCCCTTGAGGAGGCTGGGCTAAAAAGAGCGCCCAATGCCTTGTGGAGTAAAGTGAATGACCGTTTTATTTCGTCCGGCTGTGCGCAACGATGCGCGTGAAATCGCTCGCCTGTTTCAAATATCGTCTGAGGGCTGCGCCGACTATATCTGGAGCCTGATCGCGCAACCGGGACAGACGCTGCTGGATGTCGGCGAAATGCGCTATGCACGCGAAGGCGTGATCTTCTCGTATGAAAACTGCCTGATTGCCGAGTCTGAAGGCCGGGTGATCGGCATGATGCACAGCTTCGTCATGCGTGACGATCCGGAGGCCGAGCCTGTGACCGATCCGGTGCTGGCGCCCTATGCCGACATGGAAGTTGCCGACACGCTTTATATCTCAAGCCTGGCCTTGCACGAGGGCTGGCGAAACCTGGGGCTGGGGGCGAAATTCCTGCAGCACGCCCGGGAGCGTTGCAGTGAACTGGGGCTGACGGGCTTGAGCCTGATCGACTATGAGGCGAACACCGGGGCGCGCCGCTTCTATGAGCGTCACGGCTTTGAAATTGTCAAAACCTGCCAGGTCACGCCCCACCCGTTGATACGCGTAACGGGTGAGGCGTATTTGATGCTCTGCACGCTGGGCTGAGGCATCTGGCTCAGTGTTTACTGGGCCTCAACCCCTTTAAGGTACGCAGCAGGCTCCGCCCCGAGGTTGCTCAACAGGCGTTCGCTGTACCAGTCCACAAAGTTGACCACACCAAATTCATAGGTCTGGGAGTACGGCCCTGGCTGGTACGCGGTGGAGTTGATGCCGCGCTGGTTCTCTTCGGCCAGCCGGCGATCCTGATTGTTGGTGGCGTCCCAGACGTCGCGCATGCGCTCCACGTCGTAATCCACACCTTCCACCGCATCCTTGTGCACCAGCCATTTGGTGGTGACCACAGTTTCCTGGGCGCTGATTGGCCACACCGTAAACACGATGATGTGATCGCCCATGCAGTGGTTCCATGAATGCGGCAAGTGCAGGATGCGCATCGAGCCCAGGTCCGGGTTCTTGATCCGCCCCATCAGTTTTGCACAGCCTTGTTTGCCATCCAGGGTCATCGATACCGTGCCCTTGAGCAGCGGCATGCGCACGATACGGTTGCGCAGGCCGAAGCTGGCGTGGGCATAAGGGATTTTCTCGGCGTCCCAGGCAGCAGCCGAAGCGGCCACGTGATCCTTGAATGCCTGATCGGCGCGGGGGTCGGTAACGTCGTCCCATTCCAGCAGAGTTTTCAGCAGCTCAGGGTGGGACGCGTTGCAGTGGTAGCACTCGCGGTTGTTTTCAAGCACCAGCTTCCAGTTGGCCTTCTCTACCAGGGTGGTCTGGATCGCCACCTTGGTGTTTTCCATGTCATAGGGTTCCATGTAGTGGTCGAGTGTGGCGAGGAACTCGTCGATGGCCGGCGGGTTTTCGGCCAGGCTGATAAAAATGTACCCCCCCGCCGTTTTGACGTTCACCGGTTTAAGGCCGTATTGCTTCATATCGAAGTCAGGGCCCATCTCGGTACCGGCAAACAGCAGGCGCCCGTCCAGCTCGTAGGTCCACTGGTGGTAATGACACACCAGCTTGGCCACCTTGCCCTTTTCAGTGGTGCACAACCGCGAACCGCGATGTCGGCACACGTTATGAAAGGCATGAACCTGGCCTTCGGCCCCGCGAATCACGATGATCGGGTTTTTGCCCACCTGCAGGGTCAGGAAGTTGCCCTTGGTCGGGATCTCGCAGGTCATGCCTGCGATTAGCCACTCCTTATGGAAGATCTCCTGCATGTCGATTTCAAACAGGCGCTCGTCGTTATAAAACGGCTGCGGCAGGGAAAAGGTCCGCTCGCGGGTTTGCAGCATCTCGGCCGTAGCCTTGCGTGCAGGTTCCAGTGGATCGCCCAGGCTCAGGGTTGTGGTGACGTCCATCGTTGTAATCCTCATGGCCATCGTGTGTGGCCTAAAAGTGGCTGATCAGGGTGCGACGCAAGGCAAAATAATTACTGCAGGTGAATGGCGCTGAGTGTGCGTTCGTCGCAAGCCGGGGCCATATCCATGGGCGACATGGCCCCATCTGATTCCGACGCGTGAGCCCCTGTTTTCAGGGGCTGGTTGCCACAAGTATGTGAATGTCGCGGATAGATAAGTGGTCGGCCCGGGGCATGCGCAAAATCGCCACCAAGAGGCCAACAGTCGGCCGTGGAGAAGCGCATGTCCAACACCTTTCTTAATCCGGTAACCACCCAGACCTGGGCTAATGGCCGACACATCGTGCGATGCGTCAAAGTCATTCAGGAAACCTGGGATGTGCGCACCTTCTGTTTTATGGCGGACCAGCCGATCCTGTTCTTTTTCAAGCCCGGGCAATTCGTGACCCTGGAGCTGGAAATTGAAGGTTCTCCGGTGATGCGCTCGTACACCATCTCCAGCTCGCCATCGGTGCCCTACAGTTTTTCGGTGACGATCAAGCGTGTTCCGGGCGGACGCGTGTCCAACTGGCTGCACGACACCCTGCACGAAGGGCAGGAGCTGGCGGTTCACGGCCCGGTCGGGCTGTTCAACGCCATTGATGCGCCTAGCCCCAAAGTGCTGTATCTCAGCGGCGGCGTCGGGATTACCCCGGTCATGTCCATGGCGCGCTGGTTTTACGACACCAACGCCAATGTCGACATGGTGTTTATCCACAGTGCGCGCTCGCCCAAAGACATCATTTATCACCGCGAGCTGGAGCATATGGCGTCGCGCATCGATAACTTCAGCCTGCACCTGATTTGTGAAAAGCACGGGTTGGGCGAGCCGTGGGCCGGCTATCGCGGTTATCTGAATCACAAAATGCTGGAACTGATGGCTCCGGACTTCCTGGAACGCGAAGTGTTTTGTTGCGGGCCGACGCCCTACATGAGCGCCGTCAAGCGCCTGTTGGAAGGCAGCGGTTTTGACATGAGCCGCTACCATGAAGAATCTTTCGGGGCGACGCCACCCGAAGCGCGGGCCGATGCCGTGGAGCAAGCCGAGCAGGCGGCCGATGCGCCGGAGCTGGATGCGGCGGACTTGAACCAGGTGGAATTCACCGCATCGGGCAAGAGTATCCGCGTGGGCCCGGCCGAAACCGTACACGCGGCCGCCGCCAAACTCGGCTTGCTCATCCCCAAAGCCTGCGGCATGGGGATTTGCGGCACCTGCAAGGTGTTGAAGCTGGGCGGCGAAGTCGAGATGGAGCACAACGGCGGCATCACCGATGAAGACGTGGCAGAAGGCTATATTCTCTCGTGTTGCAGCGTGCCCAAGGGCGATGTGCGTATCGAATTCTAAAAGCAGCAGGGGCTGGCCTGTGCGGTGTTCGGGAACAAAGCACCGAAACCACAGTCTTTAGGGGTCTGAAAGCAAGGTCGGCGCTAGCTTAGCTGCCGACTTTTCTTTATCGTACGCGCCCTCTGAAACTGCTTGAGATCACCACCATGATGGAATCATCCCTTAGCAAACTGGAACAACTGGTCAGCGACCTGGTTCAACAAAAGCAAGAGCTGTTGGACGCCAACACGGCGCTGAACGCTGAACTGGTCCAGGCCAAAGACGAAAACGAAAGCCTGCAACTGAGCCTGATGGAACACGAAGAGAAGCAAGGCGCTACTGCTGCCCGCATTCAAGCCCTGGTTGAGCGCGCGAGCGTGAGCCCTGTCAACGCATGAACGCGGACAGAGACGGAATAAAAGTCGTCTCGATTCTGGGCAACGACTATTCGATCAAGGCGCCTGAAGGGGAGCAGAAAACCCTGGTGGCGGCATCGGTGATGTTGAACGTTGCCTTGGCCGATACGAAAAGAAAGTACCCGAGCTTGATCGGGGACAAATTGCTGGTGCTGGCGGCGTTGAATCTGTGCTCGCAACAGATTGAACTCAAGCAGCGTCACAAACAGGAACTCGACCGTTATCAAGAGCAAGTCAGCGCCACGGTCGATGTGATTGAACGAACGCTCGGACAATCGTAGCAGCGGTCGAGCGGAGCGAGGCCGCGCCCGGCTGCGAAGCAGTCGCAGGATTCGGCCTCCGAAGGGCGGGTGGATCAAAATCCAGTGCCGGACCTCGTCTCGTTCTACTCGGTAACGGCTACGGATAATCCGTAGCCGCTGCTGTTTTTACCCCGCCATGACTTCGCGAATATCCGCGGCCAATTCCCGAACCCGTGCCTCAGCGGTGTCCCACGAGCACATGAAGCGCGCGCCGCCGTCGCCGATAAAGGTGTAGAAGCGCCAGCCCCTGGCTGTCAACGCGGTCACTGCCGGCTCCGAAAGCTGCAGAAACACACCGTTGGCCTCCACCGGAAACATCAGCTCAACCCCCGGAATGTCACTCACCAATTGGCTCAGCAACTGGGCGCAATGGTTCGCGTGGCGTGCGTGCTTGAGCCAGGCGTCGTTTTCCAGCAAGCCCACCCAGGGCGCAGACAAAAAGCGCATTTTTGAAGCCAGTTGCCCGGCCTGCTTGCAGCGGTAATCAAAGTCCACGGCCAGGTCATGGTTGAAGAACAGAATCGCTTCACCCACCGCCATACCGTTTTTCGTACCGCCAAAGCACAGCACGTCGACACCGGCCTTCCAGGTCAGGTCTGCCGGCGAGCAGCCCAGGTAGGCGCAGGCATTGGAAAAGCGCGCGCCGTCCATGTGCAGGTTCAGGCCCAGCTCCTTGCAGGTGGCACTGATGGCCCGGATTTCTTCCGGACGGTACACGCTGCCCACTTCAGTGGCCTGGGTAATGGTCACCACACGGGGTTTCGGGTAGTGGATGTCTTTGCGTTTGAGGGCGATTTCGCGGATCGAATCGGGCGTCAGCTTGCCGTTTACCGAGCGGGCGGTCAGCAGTTTCGAGCCGTTGGAGAAGAACTCCGGGGCGCCGCATTCATCGGTTTCGACGTGGGCGGTTTCCGAGCAGATCACGCTGTGGAAGCTCTGGCACAGTGACGACAGCGCCAGGGAGTTGGCGGCGGTGCCGTTGAAGGCGAAGTACACCTCGCAGTCGGCTTCGAACAGTTTGCGGAAGTCGTTGGCAGCGCGCAGCGTCCACTCGTCCTCGCCATAAGCGCGTTGGTGGCCGACGTTGGCCTGTTCCATGGCGCTCCAGACTTCAGGGCAGATACCGGAGTAGTTGTCGCTGGCGAATTGTTGGCTCTTGTCAGTCATTTCCCGGTTCCATGGTCGAAGAATGCTGTGCACTTTATCCAAGAATCTTCCGGGTGCACAGACACGGCTTTAGGCGCGGAAACGCCCTACAAAATAATAGTCCACAAACGACACGACTCTTGTAGCCACTGTTGCAGGTTGCGAGCGACCTCGCAGCGGGCGGGGCTTTTATAGGGCGTCGTGTGAGCGTTATCGCAGCCTTCTGCTGCGGCTAAAGGCGCCATGTCGTAAACGCACCATTGCGTGGCGTCCGTAGGCATTTGTTTCCCCCGTTCCAGCCCTACCATCTGGCTCAAAGGGCATGCCATCTGGCACACGCCTCACCGAGACCAAAGGCGCGCTGGCGCTGGGAGAACGCAATGTTCAGCAAGCAGGATCAGATTCAGGGTTACGACGACATCTTGTTAGCGGCCATGAATGCCGAAGATCAGCGTCAAGAAGATCACATCGAGCTGATCGCCTCCGAGAACTACACCAGCCAGCGCGTCATGGAAGCTCAAGGCAGTGGTCTGACTAACAAATACGCAGAAGGCTACCCGGGCAAGCGCTACTACGGTGGCTGCGAGCATGTGGATAAAGTGGAGCAACTGGCCATCGACCGCGCCAAGCAACTGTTCGGTGCCGATTACGCCAACGTGCAGCCGCACTCCGGCAGCCAAGCCAACGCCGCGGTCTATCTGGCCTTGCTTAACGCAGGCGATACCGTACTGGGCATGAGCCTGGCCCATGGCGGCCACTTGACCCACGGCGCCAGTGTCAGCTTCTCGGGCAAGCTCTATAACGCCGTGCAGTACGGCATCGACACCGCGACCGGCACCATCGATTACGACGAAGTTGAGCGTTTGGCCGTTGAGCATCAGCCAAAAATGATCATTGCCGGGTTCTCGGCCTACTCGCAAATCCTCGATTTCCCGCGTTTTCGCCAAATCGCTGACAAAGTCGGCGCCTATCTGTTTGTCGACATGGCCCACGTCGCTGGCCTGGTGGCTGCCGGTCTGTACCCGAACCCGCTGCCGTATGCCGATGTGGTCACCACCACCACGCACAAAACCCTGCGCGGCCCGCGTGGCGGCCTGATTCTGGCCAAGGCCAACGAAGCGCTGGAGAAAAAGCTCAATTCGGCCGTGTTCCCGGGTGGTCAGGGCGGCCCGCTGATGCACGTGATTGCAGCCAAGGCGGTGTGCTTCAAGGAGGCCCTGGAGCCTGGCTTCAAAGCCTACCAGCAACAAGTGCTCGACAATGCCCAGGCCATGGCTGAGGTGTTTATCAAGCGCGGTTACGACGTGGTCTCGGGCGGTACCGACAATCACCTGTTCCTGGTCAGCCTGATCCGCCAGGGCCTGACCGGCAAAGACGCCGACGCTGCACTGGGTCGTGCCCATATCACCGTCAACAAAAACGCTGTGCCGAACGATCCGCAATCACCTTTCGTTACCTCCGGCCTGCGTATCGGCACCCCGGCGGTGACCTCACGCGGCTTCAAAGTGGCGCAATGCACGGAGCTGGCTGGCTGGATCTGCGACATCCTCGATCATCTCGGCGATGCCGACATCGAAGCTGACGTTGCCCGCCAGGTGACTTCGCTGTGCAAAGACTTCCCGGTTTATCGCTGAGAGCGGTTTTGGAGTAAATCCTATGCAACGGTATTCAGGCTTCGGCCTCTTCAAACACTCCCTCAGCCACCACGAAAACTGGCAGAAGATGTGGCGTACGCCGATCCCGAAAAAGGTCTACGACGTGGTCATCGTTGGCGGCGGTGGGCACGGGCTGGCGACGGCCTACTACCTGGCAAAGGAGCACGGCATCACCAATGTGGCGGTGGTCGAAAAAGGCTGGCTGGGCGGCGGTAATACGGCGCGCAACACCACCATCGTGCGCTCCAACTACTTGTGGGACGAGTCGGCGCATCTGTACGAGCACGCGATGAAACTGTGGGAGGGCCTGTCTCAGGACCTGAACTACAACGTCATGTTCTCGCAGCGCGGCGTGTACAACCTGTGCCATACCCTGCAAGACATTCGTGACTCGGAGCGCCGGGTCAGCGCCAACCGCCTCAATGGCGTGGACGGCGAGCTGCTGAATGCCCAGCAAGTGGCGGACGAAATTCCGTACCTGGACTGCTCCAAAAACACCCGTTATCCGGTGATGGGCGCCACCGTACAACGCCGTGGCGGCGTTGCTCGCCACGATGCCGTGGCCTGGGGCTTTGCCCGGGCAGCGGACGCGCTGGGTGTCGACCTGATCCAGCAAACCGAAGTGCTGGGCTTTCGCAAAGAAAACGGCGTATGCATCGGCGTTGAAACCAGCAAAGGCTTTATCGGCGCCAAGCGTGTCGGTGTGGTGACGGCCGGTAACTCCGGGCACATGGCGCGTCAGGCGGGGTTCCGCTTGCCCATCGAATCGCACCCGCTGCAAGCGCTGGTGTCGGAGCCGATCAAACCGATTATCGACAGCGTGATCATGTCCAACGCTGTACACGGCTATATCAGCCAGTCCGACAAGGGCGACCTGGTGATCGGCGCCGGCATCGACGGCTACAACGGCTACGGCCAGCGCGGTTCGTACCCGGTGATCGAGCACACTGTTCAAGCGATTGTCGAGATGTTCCCGGTGTTGTCCCGCGTGCGCATGAACCGTCAATGGGGCGGCATCGTCGATACCACGCCAGACGCCTGCCCGATCATCTCCAAAACGCCGGTACCCAACCTGTTCTTCAACTGCGGTTGGGGTACGGGCGGCTTCAAGGCCACTCCGGGCTCGGGCAACGTGTTTGCCGCCAGCCTGGCCAAAGGTGAAATGCATCCCCTGGCCGCACCGTTTTCCATCGACCGTTTCCACAACGGCGCCCTGATCGACGAACACGGCGCAGCCGCCGTCGCCCACTAACAGGAGAATCACTCATGTTGCACATCTTCTGTCCCCATTGCGGCGAGCTTCGCTCCGAAGAGGAATTTCACGCGTCCGGCCAGGCGCACATTCCGCGCCCGCTCGATCCCAACGCCTGCACCGATGCAGAGTGGGGCGACTACATGTTCTTTCGTGACAACCCTCGCGGTTTGCACCATGAACTGTGGAACCACGTCGCCGGCTGCCGTCAGTTTTTCAACGCCACGCGCAACACGGTGACGTACGAGATCCTTGAGACTTACCTGATCGGCAGCAAACCGCAGTTCACCGAACAGTCCGCGCCGCTGACCACCACGGCAACTTGCGCGTTGGGAGAAAAAGTATGAGCCAGACCCATCGCTTGCCCCACGGCGGCCGCGTCGATCGCTCCAAAGTGCTGACCTTTACCTTCAACGGCCAACAATACAAAGGCTACGAAGGCGACAGTCTGGCGGCCGCACTGCTGGCCAACGGCGTCGATATTATTGGCCGCAGCTTTAAATATTCACGGCCACGGGGCATTTTTGCCGCCGGTGCCGAAGAGCCCAATGCGGTGCTGCAGATCGGTGCGACCGAGGCCACGCAGATCCCTAACGTGCGCGCCACGCAACAGGCGCTGTACCAGGGGCTGGTTGCCACGAGCACCAATGGCTGGCCCAACGTCAACAACGACATGATGGGGATTCTGGGCAAAGTCGGCGGCAAGCTGATGCCGCCGGGTTTCTACTACAAAACCTTCATGTACCCGCAGTCGTTCTGGATGACTTACGAGAAGTACATCCGCAAGGCCGCCGGTCTGGGCCGTTCGCCGACCGAGAATGACCCGGACACCTACGACTACATGAACCACCATTGCGACGTGCTGATCGTCGGCGCGGGCCCTGCGGGCCTGGCTGCCGCATTGGCTGCCGCACGCAGTGGGGCACGGGTAATCGTGGCCGATGAGCAGGAAGAATTTGGCGGTAGCCTGCTCGACAGCCGTGAAAGCCTCGACGGCAAACCGGCGATGGAGTGGGTAGCCAAAGTCATCGCTGAACTCAAGGCACTGCCGAACGTCGTGCTGCTGCCCCGGGCGACGGTGAACGGCTATCACGACCACAACTTCCTGACCATTCACGAACGCCTGACCGACCACCTCGGTGACCGGGCTCCGATCGGTCAGGTGCGTCAGCGCATTAACCGGGTACGGGCCAAGCGCGTGGTGCTGGCCACCGGTGCCTGCGAACGTCCGCTGGTTTACGGCAACAACGACGTACCGGGCAACATGCTGGCGGGCGCAGTGTCCACCTACGTGCGCCGCTACGGCGTGGCGCCGGGCAAAAAAATGTTGCTGAGCACGAACAACGACCACGCGTATCGCGTCGCTCTGGACTGGTTCGACGCCGGCCAGCAAGTCGTGGCCATTGCCGATGCGCGGAGCAATCCACGCGGCGCCCTGGTTGAAGAAGCGCGGGCCAAAGGCATCCGGATCCTGACCGGCAGCGCGGTGATTGAAGCGCGCGGCAGCAAACATGTCACCGGTGCCCGTGTGGCGGCGATTGACCTCAAATCCCATAGCGTCACCAGCCCCGGCGAATGGCTGGAGTGCGATCTGGTAGCGACCTCGGGCGGTTACAGCCCGGTGGTGCACCTGGCTTCGCACCTGGGTGGCAAGCCGACCTGGCGCGAAGATATTCTGGGTTTTGTACCTGGCGAAGCGCCGCAAAAGCGCGTGTGCGTGGGCGGTATCAATGGCGTATACGGCCTCGCCGACAGCCTGGCTGACGGGTTCGAAGGCGGCGTACGGGCGGCCAGCGAAGCCGGCTTCAAACCGGTTGAAGGCGTGCTGCCCAAAGCCCTGAATCATCATGAAGAACCGACGCTGGCGCTGTTTCAGGTGCCCCATGAAAAAGCCACGGCGCGGGCTCCGAAACAATTTGTCGATCTGCAGAACGACGTCACTGCTGCCGCCATCGAACTGGCGACCCGGGAAGGCTTCGAGTCGGTCGAGCACGTCAAGCGCTACACCGCGCTGGGCTTCGGTACCGATCAGGGCAAACTCGGTAACGTCAACGGGCTGGCCATTGCCGCGCGCTCGCTGAACGTGAGCATCCCGCAGATGGGCACCACCATGTTCCGTCCCAACTACACGCCGGTGACATTCGGCGCGGTAGCGGGCCGGCATTGCGGGCATATCTTCGAGCCGGTGCGTTACACCGCGCTGCAGGCGTGGCACGTCAAGCAAGGCGCCGAGTTTGAAGATGTCGGCCAATGGAAGCGTCCGTGGTACTTCCCGCGTAACGGCGAGGACATGCACGCGGCGGTCAAGCGCGAGTGCATGGCGGTCCGTGACAGCGTCGGGATTCTCGATGCCTCTACCCTCGGCAAAATCGACATTCAAGGCCCGGATGCGCGGGAGTTCCTCAACCGCATCTACACCAACGCCTGGACCAAACTTGACGTGGGCAAAGCCCGCTACGGTCTGATGTGCAAAGAAGACGGCATGGTCTTTGACGATGGTGTGACGGCATGTCTGGCGGACAACCATTTTGTGATGACCACCACCACCGGCGGCGCGGCACGCGTCCTGCAGTGGCTGGAAATCTATCAACAGACCGAATGGCCAGAGCTGAAGGTGTACTTCACGTCGGTGACCGACCACTACGCGACGCTGACCTTGTCCGGCCCTAACAGCCGCAAACTGCTGAGTGAAGTGACGGACATCGACCTGGATCGCGAAGCCTTCCCGTTCATGACCTGGAAAGAAGGCCTGGTGGGCGGCGTGCCGGCACGGGTGTTCCGTATTTCGTTTACCGGTGAGCTGTCCTACGAGGTCAACATCCAGGCCGACTACGCAATGGGCGTACTGGAGAAAATCGCCGAGGCCGGCAAGGCGTACAACCTGACACCGTACGGGACTGAGACCATGCACGTGTTGCGTGCGGAAAAGGGGTTCATCATCGTTGGCCAGGACACCGATAGCTCCATGACTCCGGATGACCTGAACATGGGCTGGTGTGTAGGCCGGACCAAACCGTTCTCGTGGATCGGCTGGCGTGGCATGAACCGCGAAGACTGTGTACGCGAACAGCGTAAACAACTGGTTGGTCTCAAACCGGTCGACCCGACCAAATGGTTGCCTGAAGGCGCACAGCTGGTGTTCGACACTCGCCAGTCGATCCCGATGAGCATGGTCGGCCACGTGACTTCCAGTTACACCTGCGGCTCGTTGGGTTATTCGTTTGCGATGGGCGTGGTCAAGGGCGGTCTCAGCCGCATGGGTGAGCGGGTATTTGCACCGTTGGCCGATGGCACTGTGATCGAAGCCGAAATCGTGTCTTCGGTGTTCTTCGACCCGAAAGGCGAACGGCAAAATATTTGAGTGAAACCTGTCGCGAGCAAGCACGCCGCATTTCTGTCGGTCAGTGCCTGGCTCGCGATGCAGGTTGGTCGAACACCACCATTTTTAGCGGGTGACCCATGAGCACAGCCAACGTTTACCAACAACGCCCGGACTCGGGTGCGAAAGCCGAATCATCGCTGCACCACGCCAATCTCGGCGGCCTGGTCGGCAAGGGACGCAAAAATCCCGGTGTCACTGTGCGCGAGAAAAAACTCCTCGGGCACCTGACCTTGCGTGGCGATGCCAAGGACCCGGCCTTTGCCGAAGGCGTACACAAGGCCCTGGGCCTGGAGCTGCCCGTGGCCTTGAGCCTGGTGGCCAAAGGCGAGTCGTCGCTGCAGTGGATGGGCCCGGATGAATGGCTGCTGATCGTACCTGGCGGCCAGGAATATGCAGTGGAGCAAGCTTTGCGAGCGGCGCTGGCCGGGCTGCACATCTCAGTGGTCAACGTCAGCGGCGGGCAACAGCTGCTGGAACTGAGCGGGCCGAAAGTGCGCGAAGTGCTGATGAAATCCACCAGCTATGACGTTCACCCTGACAACTTTCCGGTGGGCAAGGCGGTCGGCACCGTATTCGCCAAGTCGCAGCTGGTGATCCGGCATACCGGCGAAGACACCTGGGAACTCCTAATCCGTCGCAGCTTTTCTGACTATTGGTGGCTATGGTTGCAAGACGCGGCTGCAGAGTTCGGACTGAGTGTTGAGGCCTGACCCGACACACCCCCTGTGGGCGTGAGCTTGCTCGCGATCTGAGCGCTGCGGTTTTTTCAAATAGACCGCGTTGACTGGATCGCGAGCAAGCTCGCTCCTACAGACCTGGACAACAATAAGGAACTTCCCCATGAGCCGTGCCCCGGACACCTGGATTCTCACTGCCGACTGCCCTAGCGTCATGGGAACGGTGGACGCGGTGACGCGTTTTCTGTTCGAGCAGCGCTGCTACGTCACCGAGCACCATTCCTTTGACGACCAGCGCTCGGCGCGGTTTTTCATTCGTGTGGAATTTCGTCAGCCGGACGGCTTTGACGAAACCGAATTTCGTTCAGGCCTGGCCGAACGGGCTCAAGCCTTCGGCATGAGCTTTGAACTGACGCCCCCGCATTACCGTCCCAAAGTACTGATCATGGTGTCCAAGGCGGATCACTGCCTCAACGATCTGCTCTACCGTCAGCGCATTGGCCAATTGTCGATGGACGTGGTGGCTGTGGTTTCCAATCACCCCGACCTTGAGCCCCTGGCTCAATGGCACGACATCCCTTACCACCACTTCGCACTGGACCCGCGCAACAAACCTGCGCAAGAGGCCAAGGTGTGGCAAGTGATCGAAGACACCGGTGCCGAACTGGTGATCCTCGCCCGCTACATGCAAGTGCTCTCTCCCGAGCTATGCCGCAAGCTCGATGGCAAGGCCATCAACATTCACCACTCGCTGTTGCCCGGTTTCAAAGGGGCCAAGCCCTATCACCAGGCATACGAGAAGGGCGTCAAAATGGTCGGCGCCACGGCGCACTACATTAACAACGACCTGGATGAAGGGCCGATCATTGCCCAAGGGGTCGAGTCGGTCGATCACAGCCACTATCCCGAAGACCTTATCGCCAAAGGCCGTGACATCGAGGCCCAGACGTTGGCGCGGGGAGTGGGGTATCACATTGAGCGGCGTGTTTTCCTAAATGGAGGTCGTACGGTGGTGCTCTAGGGAGGGCACCTCGTTCTAAGCTGAAAACAGATCTGCTTGCGGCTTGCCGCGTGCAGTTCACCCACCAACTACAAGAAGGGTGATACAGATGGCTGACAATCGCGGCGTGGTGTACCTGGGCAATGGCCAGGTTGAAGTGCAAAGCATTCCTTTCCCCAAGATGCAGAATCCCCAGGGCAAACCGATTCATCACGGCGTGATCCTGCGTGTGGTATCGACCAACATCTGCGGTTCCGATCAACACATGGTACGTGGCCGTACCACGGCGCAAACCGGGCTGGTACTGGGCCATGAAATCACTGGCGAGGTGATTGAAGCCGGGCGTGACGTGGAGCACCTGAAAGTCGGTGATCTGGTGTCCGTGCCGTTCAACGTGGCGTGTGGTCGCTGCCGTAGCTGCAAAGAACAAAACACCGGTGTGTGCCTGACCGTCAACCCGGCCCGTCCTGGCGGCGCCTATGGGTACGTGGACATGGGTGACTGGATCGGTGGCCAGGCCGAATACGTGCTGGTGCCGTATGCCGATTTCAACCTGCTCAAACTGCCGAACCGTGATGCAGCCATGGAGAAAATCCGTGACCTGACGTGCCTCTCCGACATTCTGCCCACCGGTTATCACGGTGCAGTGACCGCCGGCGTCGGCCCGGGCAGCACGGTGTATATCGCCGGTGCCGGTCCGGTGGGCCTGGCAGCGGCAGCTTCGGCGCGTTTGCTGGGTGCCGCCGTCGTGATTGTGGGCGACGTGAACCCGATTCGACTGGCTCACGCCAAAGCTCAAGGGTTCGAAATTGCTGACTTGTCCAAGGACACCCCGCTGCACGAGCAGATCGCCGAATTGCTGGGCGAGCCCGAAGTGGACTGCGCCGTCGATGCCGTAGGCTTTGAAGCCCGTGGTCACGGCCACGACGGCGTCAAGCATGAGGCCCCGGCCACAGTGCTCAACTCACTGATGGGTGTCGTGCGCGTCGCCGGCAAAATCGGCATTCCCGGCCTGTACGTTACCGAAGATCCGGGTGCCGTGGACGCTGCAGCGAAAAAAGGCAGCCTGAGTATCCGCTTTGGCCTGGGTTGGGCTAAATCCCACAGCTTCCACACCGGCCAGACGCCGGTCATGAAGTACAACCGCCAACTGATGCAAGCCATCATGTGGGACCGCATCAAAATTGCCGACATTGTTGGTGTTGAAGTCATCAGCCTGGACCAGGCACCACGCGGTTATGGCGAGTTCGATGCCGGCGTGCCGAAGAAGTTTGTGATCGATCCGCACAAGATGTTCAGCGGCAACTGAAGCCTGGAGTGAACCGACGCCCGCTTGTTGTGGGCGTCCATTCAGACGCTGTGAAGCACCACTCGATTTACAACGCCCTTCGGATTGCGCCCAGGGGGCGTTGTTTTTTTCGGGCGGTGCTTTTTTTTACCCACTCATAGTCCGGGGGGGCGAAATTGTCATATTCAGGAAGACTTGAGCGTCTTTGTGGCAAGCCTTCGGCAAAGTGGCGGCGCAGTGCCATAAGATCAGCGTCGTCTTCAGATAAATATATCCCCATTCGTCTTTCATCCAGAACGTTGTCGGCTATCTGCGCAAGATCATTCAAGTCTATTGAGTCGGATCTGGGTAACGGCGGCACATTGAACGCCTGCAATGCTTCAACTTCCCGCGTGGTCCATGCGGCACTCTTACCGCTCAACACCGTAGCCACTGGTGGCGTCGCAGGAGCTACGGAGCCTGAGGCCGTGGGTGAAATTGAAAAGACGGACGAGGCTCTGGAAATAGAGGGGAAAGGAAGCGAAGAAGTCGACGCGATTGACGATTGCCTTTGCCGTGACGGAACCCTTAAACCGACCCGGTTTTGAAACCCCTTCCAGGCACTGATCAGGTGTTGCCAAAAGTGCCCTGTGGCATCTGCCCGGTTAACCGGATCACCTGCGCAATAGGCATAGGCATTCAGCCCGCCCTGGCCAAACGGACTCAGATTATCCGGGCTATTGAAACGCATCAGCACCGGGTTGAATGCCCGGTACCCTTGGCCCAGCAAGTAATGGCCGGTCAGCGGATCCGGCTGTTCACCGTTGAAGCCCGGTACGCTCGGCAGACTGCTCACCAGGGCTCGGTGGCCGTAGGGGGTGTAGTGATGAACAGACGGGTTGGCGCTGGAGGGCAGGCTGCTTAACACTGAGGCTTGTGCGTCGGTGGTCAGCAATGTGGTGTCGAGAGCAGTGCCCAGTCGTTGCAGGGCCAATGGTTGGGCGTCGTGCTCAAAAAAACACGTGTTGCGCTTATCCTCGATGACGGTGGCGAGGCGTGTTTTGTTGTAAAAGCGCTGGGCGCCATGGGCACCTCTCAGGCGATCCAGCGGGTCGTATTGATAACGGCTGAGCAGAACGTTGTGGGGCAACATGCTGGAACTCCCGTAAGTGTGAATATGTACAGGTGACCCTGAAGGGCTTGCCTCAACTAGAAGAATCAGTTGGTTGCTCGTATGTTTGAGCCATAGGTAACGGGTCTGAAGTTCTGTTTAAAAGCCCGGGGTAAATATTTGGTGGGCGCGCGGTTCTTCTCAATGGCGAACACGGTGCGCGATGAATAGGTTTCGCCAACTTTGAGCGGTGGAATGATTTGATCGGGGTCTGATGTCATCACCGTCCCCTGGTAGGCTTTTACCGGGCGGCCTGTGATCAAAGACAACTCGGCCCCGAATGAGTTGGCCCCGCCATCGCCGGAATAGCACATGACCGTGCGCAAATTTTCATACTGCTTTACGGCAAGTCCGTGGTTAGACGCCAAGTTATAAAGTGAGGCGGCGTTAATGGCATTTTTGTCATCGTACTTTATGCGATACCCACCTTCGAACTCTGTCCCATGACCAATAAAGTTCAGCCTGCTTTTGTTTTTGTAAATGTCCTCGAACGCAACGATACCTTCCGAAAGTCGTGTCACATTTTTAACGGGTTTAACCTTCGCGCCGGTGACGCGTGATTGAGCTTTTATCGCGCCACGAGAGAGAAAGTTCAGGAAGCGGGACGCGTAGTGCCCGCTTGGGTCTACCCGATTTACCGGATCACCTTGGCCATACGCATACGCGTTAATTCCCCCCTCCTCAAACGGGCTCAAACTGTCCGGACTATTGAACCGCATCAGCACCGGGTTGAATGCCCGATACCCTTGCCCCAGCAAGTAATGGCCGGTCAGCGGGTCGGGGTGTTCGCCGTTGAATCCCGGTACACCGGACAGACCACTGGCTGCGGCTTGATGGCCATAGGGTGTGTAGTGATGAACGGACGGGCTGGCCGTAGCAGGCAGGCTGGTCAGCACCGACGTTTGCGCGTCAGTGGCCAGCAATGTGGTGTCGGCAGCGGTGCCAGACCGTTGCAGTGCCAGTGGCTGGGTGTCGTGCTCAAAAAAGCACGTGCTGCGCTCGCCTTCGATGACGGTGGCGAGGCGTGTGTTGTTGTAAAAACGCCGGGCGCCTTGGGCATCTGTCAGGCGATCCAGCGGATCATATTGGTAGGTCGCTGCGACTCGTTTATCGGATGTGCTCATGAAAAACTCCGGGATTTGTCCACGCCTGCGAGTGCTTAGCATCTGTCCAGATCCTCGGTGTGTATAGCTAGCAGAACTGCTAGGTTTGGGCTTGAACCTGTCCGCAAACCGTCACAGATCAGGGTGGGTTGCAGGTTGTAACCTGTTTTCAACTAAAATTACGGCCCGGTTTATCCAATAGTGGCATTTGGGAACATCTGCTTCTTTTTTGGGTCAAACTCACAGCTTTACTGCTCGTTACCGGGTGGTTTTTTAGTTCTAGAGGTTTAATTGATGAAAAAGTTGAGCGGCGTGGCACTGGCAACATTGATGACCGTGGCGGCGAGCCCGGTGTTTGCAGGTTTCAGCATGAGCGATGTGGCTGGTATCGCGGCTCAGGTTCAAGGCGGCAACGGCAATGGCGCAAGCACAGACAAATCGCTGCAGGCGGCGGGTTTGCTGAGCGAGTTGTCCAAGCTAGACGTCAAGCCGGAACAGGCGGCAGGCGGTGTGGGCGCGATGTTGAGCCTGGCCAAGAACCAGCTGACCGGTTCCGACTACTCGGAACTGACCAAGGAAGTGCCGGGCATCAACAAACTGTCCGGCGCAGGTGCGTTGGGCCAGTTGAGCCAGTTGGGCGGCTTGTTGGGTAAAACCGATGGTGTCAGCTCGGCGGCGACCAGCGCTGTCAGCAACGTGTCCAACACTGCTGAGCTGGACGCCGCGTTCAAGGCCCTGGGCATGGACAGCGGCATGGTCGGTCAATTTGCCCCGATCATCCTCAAGTACCTGGGCGGTGAAGGTGTCGGTACTTCACTGCTGGGCAAACTGGGCAGCGCCTGGGGCGTTTAACCCTTAGCCGCGCTCGGCACGCAAGGTGCTGATGCGCTGGTCTTTCTTGATCCAGAGCTGGTTGATTCAGCTCTGGACATGTTCGCGGAACACCGGATCGTTCTCGTAATCGCCCTGCCACAACGCCGCGTCCAGCTCGCGGGTCTGAATATCGACAATCACCTTGGGCACTTGCCCGCTGATCAACGCCCAAAAGCCTGGAATATCCGGCTGTGGATACACCACGGTCACATCGAGCACGGCATCCAGCTGTTCACCCATCGCCGCCAGTACAAACGCCACGCCCCCCGCCTTGGGTTTGAGCAGGTAGGTGTAGGGCGATTGTTGTTGGGCGCGCTTGGCCGGGGTAAAGCGTGTGCCTTCGAGGTAATTGACCACCGTCACCGGCTGGCGCTTGAACAGTTCACAGGCGGCCCGGGTGATCTTGAGGTCTTCGCCCTTGAGCTCCGGGTGCCGGGCTAAAAAAGCCTTTGAATAGCGTTTCATGAACGGGTAGTCGAGCGCCCACCAGGCGAGCCCCAGAAAAGGTACCCAGATCAGTTCTTTTTTCAGAAAGAATTTGAAGAACGGCGTGCGTCGGTTCAAACCCTGCATCAGCGCCGGAATATCGACCCACGACTGGTGATTGCTGATCACCAGGTACGAAGTGTCGCGGCTCAGGCCTTCTGCCCCGCGAATGTCCCAGCGGGTGGGCAGGCACAGGGCAAAAATACGCTTGTCGATCTCGGACCAGGTTTCGGCGATCCACATGACCGCGCTGGAGTTGTAATCGCGCAGGCGCCCCGGTGACACCAGTTTGAGCAGCGCAAACAGCATGAGCGGCCCGAACAGGATCAGGGTGTTGCACAGCAATAACAGGGTAACCAAACAGCCGGTGAGCAGGCGGCGCATAAATAACTCTTGAACGTCCAGTGACCGGCCATGATAAGCAGACGGCTTCAGATCGCCAAATCGTCTGGCTGACAAATGTTTCACACGTCATGGGTTACCGTGTACTGAACACTGTCGATGCGAGCGTGCTCGCGATAGCATCACCCCGGAAAACCCGACCCACCGAGTCGCCTGTATGACGAGCCTGTTCGCTCTCCCGCAGGCGGCCAGTCATGAAAGGAAAATGCCGCCATGAAGTCTGTTCTAGCCTTGCTATCCCTGTTGGCATTGCCGGTGATGGCCGCCGATCCGACCCTGTACGGGCGCTACGAATACATCAAATTGCCTGAGATCGGCGAAACCCTCAAAGCCAAGATGGACACCGGCGCGTTGACCGCTTCGCTGTCGGCCAAGAACATCGAAACCTTCACCCGCGATGGCGAGCCGTGGGTGCGCTTCCAGCTGGCCACCGATGGCGCGAGTAAAAAAGTCTACGAGCACAAAGTGGCGCGGATCAGCAAAATCAAAAGTCGCGCAGATGAAGATGAAGACAAGGAGTCGGCAGAAAGCGCCAAGCGTCCGGTCGTCGATCTGGAGATGTGCCTGGGTAACGTCAAGCGCACGGTTGAGGTCAACCTTACCGACCGCAGCAGTTTCAATTACCCGCTGCTGATCGGTGCCAAGGCCTTGCGTGAGTTTGACGCCGCGGTAAACCCGGCGCGTCGTTACACGGCCGACAAACCGGATTGCTGATGTAACGTCCTGCGCAGGTTCCGTTGCCGGGGGGTCATGCTTGCCGGCGGCGGAGCAATCCGCGCAGGCTGATCCACACCGGTATGCCCAGGCCGAGCCAGCTCAGGGTATCCCACGCACCGTCATCCAGCAGTGCACTGAACAGGCCCGTTGCGCTGATCAGGGCGATGGCCAGGGGGATGGAGAACACCTTCCAGAAATTCGACTGACGCGGTTTCATCAGGTGTTTTCCTTGGCTGTGCGGCGGCGTACCCACCACAGGTACAGGCCGCTGCCGAGCACCACGATGGTCAGCAGGTCGAGGGCTGCCCAGAGAATCTTCATCGGCATGCCGCCGTAGTCCCCAAAGTGCAGGGGCTGCGACATGCCCATTGCATCCATGTACCACGGCCGTTCGGCCACAGCGGTGACTTCAAGCGTACTGGCGTCGATCAGCACCGGTGTCAGCAGATGTGAAGTCAGATGCGTGCTGCCCTTCATGAACACCCCGTAATGATGCTCGCTGGAGAACCGTGTACCGGGAAAGGCGATAAAGTCCGGGCGCATGCCGGGGGCGGCCGTGGCAGCGATGTCCAGCAGGCGACTGGCCGGCGCGAGCCGGGTCAGGGGGGGCGCGTCGCGGTAAGGTTCGACCATCGCGCTGAGGCTGTCGGTACGCCAGGCGGCGATAATCAGGTCGGCACAGGCGCTGATGACCCCGGTAACACCCACCACCAGAGCCCAGGTCAGGGTCACGACCCCGATCAGGTTATGCAGGTCCAGCCAGCGCAGGCGCGTGGATTTGTCGGTGCGTACCATGGCGAAATCGTGACGGCGCATGAACGGCAAGTACAGCACCGCGCCCGAGATGATCGCCAGCACAAACAAAAGCCCCATGAACGCCAGCAGCAGCTTGCCGGGCAGGCCGGCAAACATATCGACGTGCAGGCGCAGCATGACCATCATGATCCCGCCATTGGCCGACGGCATTTCCAGGGCTTCGCCGGTGCGCGCATCGAGCATGAAAGTATGCGACGAGTTGGGCTCGGTGCCCGCCGTGGCGGCCATGATCGCGACCACCGCATTGGGCTCATCTTCGTCGTAGCCGAAATACTGCATCACCTCGTCGGGGCGATGAGCCTCGGCGGCTTTGACCAGTTGTTGCAGATTGAGATGAGGCGTGCCTTCGGGCATCTGCCTCAACTCTGGCGCGTCCCCCAGCAGATGGTCGATTTCATGGTGAAAAATCAACGGCAAACCTGTCAGCGCCAGCATCAGCAAAAAGGCGGTGCAAATCAGGCTGGTCCAGGTATGTATAAAAGACCAGCGGCGGATGGTTTTGCTTTTCATGATGTTCCCAAATACAAAAAAACAACCACTGCAGGGGCGCTTTAGAACTCCAGCTGGGCTGAGAACTGTACGGTGCGTGGATCGCCCAGGTAATGGCTGTTGAGCCAGTACTCTTTGTTCGCCAGGTTACTGACGTTCATGCGCAAGGTCAGATCGTTCTCCGACACCTTCATGCGATAGCGCGCGCCCGCATCGAAGGTGGTGAAGGACGGCAACTGATAGTCGTTGGCTTCGTCGGTGTACTGCTTGCCGGTGTAGAACGCGCCACCGGTCAGAGCCAGGCCAGGGACGCTGTTGATGTCGTATTCGGCATATACCTTGGCCAGCTGCTTGGCGACGTTCACCGGCGCATTGCCGTCATTGGCTTTGACGTCGGCGTCTTTGACCTTCGGATCAAGCAAGGTGAAGCCGCCGATCACGGTCATCTCGGGTGTGACCTTTCCCGTTACGCTGAACTCCAGGCCGTTGTTCACCTGCGTGCCGCTCTCGGTGTAAACCATCGACTCGCCGAGGAATCCGTTGGGTTTCTCGATGTTGAACAGGGCCAGGGTCAGCAAGGTTTCGCCCACGGTGGCCTTGGCGCCTATTTCGTACTGCTTGCTGACTTGCGGGGCGAAGATTTCACCTGCGTTCAGTGCGTTGTAAGGTGCCGTCCCGCCCGCCTGAAGGCCTTCAATGTAGGTGGCATAGGTCGTCAGCCAAGGCACAGGCTTGTAAATAAGCGACGCGCTGGGTGACGTCTTGCTCTCGTCGTAGCGGGTTTTCTTCTCGGGTGAGGAGTAGATGAAGTCATTGGCATAAGACTTGATTTGAGTCCGGGTCACGCCAAGGATGCTCGACCATTGATCGTTGAAGGTGATGACGTCGCCAATCAGGAAATTGTTGGATTGAGACGTGCTCGCCAGACGTTTGTTGCCATTACCGATCGAGTAGCCGGGTTTGTCGACTTGCTGACCCGTGCCGAAGGGCAAGGTGCCGCCGCCGACATCGACATATTGCGGTGGCGAACTGGGGACATGGTCCTCGTACTGCTTGATGCGCGAGTTGTTACCCTGATAACCCAAGGTCATTTTGTGGCCGATCGAACCTGTTTCGAAGGCCGCATCCAGGAACAGGTAAGCCGAGTTTTCCTGATGCTCGATCGGTGCAAACGCATACAGCGGTTGGGTATATCCCCCCGCGCTGTAGACGGTCGGGCCGGTGTAGGTGTTCTCTTCGGTGTATTTCTGCGAGGAGACAGCGCCGCGCAGGGTGAAGGTGTCGTCCAGACGCCACGTGGCACGTACGCCGCCCTTGTCGGTTTCGTTGTCCGAGAATGCCCACTTCTGGCTGTACAACTTGTCGTTGTCCAGCTGCGAAGCGCGAGGTCTTAGCGCCTGATCCCCGAAGTACCAATAACTGGTGACCCCGCGGATTTGGGTTTTCTTGTGCGAAGCGTCGAACTGGATTTGCAGGTCGTCGCTGACGTTCCAGTCCACCGCCAGGCTGATCATTTCCCGACGGCGCTTCTGCATGTCGATAGCGGTTTCGCCATCTTGGGTCAGCAGGTTCAAGCGATAGGCAAATTTGCCTTCATCATCGATGGGGCCACCGAAATCACCATGCAGGTAATAGTTGTCACCGCCGGCATTGCCCAGGGTTACGCTGCGATAGTTTTGATAGGTCGGGCGTTTAAGCACGTAGTTGGCCAAACCACCGGGCGAGGCGGGGCCATACAAAAAACCGGTGAGACCGGTGATGACTTCCAACTGCTCGGTTTCTTCCAGAAAGTTGCCTGCATCTGCGCCCGTAGTAAAGCGCAGGCCGTCGTTGGCAATGTTCAGGCTGCCCGAGCTGCTGAAACCACGAATATTGACTGCGCTGGCATAGCCCGCCCCTGTCGGGGAATACACCTGGGTGAACGGGTTGCGTTTGAACACGTCATCCAGCGAGGTGGCCTGCATGTTTTTGAGCAGCGCCTGAGACGTGACGCTCATGGAGTAGGGTGTGTCTTGCAACTTCATCCCGCCCAGCGCGCCGACATTGCTGATGTTCTCGCTGACATACCCGGCGGCTTCCGAACCTTCGGCCACCGCTGCGGCGTTAATGTTCACGTCACCCAGGGTCAATGCCCCTTCGACCACCGGCACTAACGTGTAAGACCCGCTGCCGCTCTGCTGCAACTGCAACCCCGTCCCGCGCAATGCTTCGCGCAGGGCCGTGGTGGCTTCGAATGTGCCTTCGACCGGGGCCGAGGTTTTACCGGCCAGCAGCGAAGAATCTATGGCCAGCGTCACACCCGCCTGGCTGGCGATCTGATTCAGTGTGGTGGCCAACGGCCCGGCAGGCAGGCTGTAGCTGCGGGCGGTCGAGCTTTGCTCGGCGGCCATCAGCGCAGTACTGGCCAGCGGAGCGCTGAGGGCGATGGCAATGGCCAGCAGGCTTGGGCGCAAAAGCGTGTCGAGGGTACGTGACATTCGGCGAATTCCTGAATGGAAGTGTTTCTCAATGCCTTTATGCCGAACGAATTTCGGAAAGTGATAGGGCTGATCGAAAATTATTTGTATTTAGCGCGTTTGCGCCTTGGCGCTGACCGTGACCCACCATGGCGTACGTTGCTGGATCTGCACCGGCAGGGTGGGCTGCAAGGCATTGAGTGCCAGCTCGAGATTATTCAGCGGGAAGCTGCCGGTGATGCGCAGATCGGCGACCTCGGGTTCGACACCCAGGTGGCCCCGGTGATAACGGTTGAGCTCGCGAACCATATCGGCCAGGCGCACGTTATCGAGCACCAGCATGCCGCGGGTCCAGGCATCGGCCCCGACATTGACGGCGAGCATCTGTCCGAGGCTGTCGCGATGCATCAGCACCTGCTGGCCTTCACTGTAGATACGTTCATCGGGGCTGCCTTGCGGATGGGCAGCGACCCGGGACTGCAACACGCTGAGGCGCGTGCCGTCATCCTCGCGCTTGACCAGAAACCGTGTACCCAATGCACGCAAGTTGCCATCGGCGGTTTGCACGATAAAAGGCCGGGGGTCGTCATGCCCGGTTTGCACGAGGATTTCACCTTCATGCAGCACGATCAGACGGGTTTTATCGTCAAACCGCACGTCTACGGCGCTGTGGGTGTTGAGGTTGAGCAGGGTACCGTCGGCCAGGCGCAGTTGGCGTTGCTCGCCGGTCGCGGTGCGCTGGTCGGCCATCCAGTAATCGAGGGGCAGGTAGTTTTTACCGGCGAACAAGGCCAGGCCACACACCAAGGCAATGCTTGCCAGGCCGCCGCCGAGTTTGCGCACGCGTTGCTGCACACCACTGCGAGCGCTCAGCAAGGCCTTACGGGCCGGGACAGTGGTGCTGCTGAAACGGTGGTCGAGCATGCCCAGTTGCAGCCAGGCGCGAGCGTGTTCTTCGCTGGCGGCATACCACTTGGCAAATTCGGCTTGCTCCACCGCGCTGCCATTGCCGCAATCCAGGCACAGTTGCCAGGCGATGGCGGCATCCAGCACCCGTGCCGAGACCGGCCTGGAGCTGACGGCGCTCATGCCGGCTCGCCGTACAGGGCGATATAACACTGGCGGATGCCTTGGGCGAGATACTGGCGGACACGGGGTACGGACACGCCCAGGCGCTCGGCGATTTCAGCGTGGCTCAAACCATCGAGGCGACTGTGGAGGAAGGCCGCGCGGGACTTGCTCGACAGCTTGCCCAGCAGGCGATCGATGGCCTTGAGGTCTTCAAGGATCAGTTGTTGCTCCTCGGGCGAAGGGTGCTCGGCTTCTGGGATCAGCATCAGCTCGTTGAGCCAGGCCTGTTCCAGTGCCGCACGCCGGAAGTAATCAAACAGCAGGCCCTTGGCGACCGCCGCCAAAAATGCGCGGGGTTCACGGGGGGCCTTGAGGTCGGTGCGCCCCAGTAGCCGCACGAAGGTATCCTGGCTGATGTCTTCGGCCCGTTGCGGGCAGGCAACGTTGCGGCGCAACCACGCCAGCAGCCAACCGCGATGGTCGCGATAAAGCGATCCAACCAGTTCACTGTGCGGGGTTTGGGCTGACGACAAGGACATCACCGGTTGCAGTTTTAACTAACGATAATTATTCGCGATTGTGTCAGAGCCAATAGTGATGCGCAATTGACACTCATCGGATGGCAGGCAGCCAGATCAAAAGCCGGACGTAGCCTCGTTCCACTCGTCAACTGCTACGGCAACCCTGTCGCGCGCGGCAACACATTATCCGTAGCAGCGGTCGAGTGGAACGAGGCCGCGTCCGGCGGCGTAGCCGTCGCAAAGCCCCGGCGTTTTCAGACTGCTGCGCCTGTAGCCGCTGCCGAAGGCTGCGAAAGGGAGAGTTATGCATCGCAGCCTGCGGCAGCGGCTACAGCATTATTCGTAGCAGCGGTCGAGTGGAACGAGGCCGCATCCGGCGGCGTAGCCGTCGTAAAGCCCCGGCGTTTTCGGACGACTGAGCCTGTAGCCGCTGCCGAAGGCTGCGAAAAGGTGTGCTGCCGTGTTTAGAAGCTATGGACCTGTTTGCGCCGTTGCCACTGGTTCAGCCGTTGTTGCAGGGCGAGGGGGGTGTGAATGCCTTGGGCCTGGGCCCGGCTGAACAGGATCAACGCCAGTTCGGCGGTGGCCAGGGCATCGGCGCTGGCGTTGTGGCGGTTTTCGATCTGCAGGTTGAAGTGCTCAATCCACTGATCCAGCCCCGCATCACGCGGGGTGACCTGCGGGCAGAGCATAGGGGCCAGCATTGCTACATCCATGAACGGGTGCTGCAAGCGGTAGTCGAGACTGTCCTTCAGAGCCCGGGCCAGCATGTGCTGGTCAAACGGTGCATGAAACGCCAGTACCGGGCTATCACCGACGAATGCCAGAAAATCCAGCAGGGCTTGCGCCGGGTCGCTGCCGGCGGCAATCGCACCGGGCCCCAAACCATGTAACAGCACGCTGGGGTTGAGCGTGGTGTGAGCGCGCAATAAGGTGCGTTCAAACGATTGGCCCAGGTCGATCGCCCCGTCTTCAATCACTGTCGCGCCAATCGACAGCACCTGATCGCGGTTGAGGTTCAAACCACTGGTTTCCAGATCGACAACAACCCAGCGTTGCTGGCGCAACGGCGTATCGCTCCACCCCGCGGCAGGCGGCAGTTGCAACACGCGTTGTTGTTGCTCAACGCTCAATACCGGTTTTTTACGGGGTAGCAGCCAGGACAGAAAACTCATAACTGGTACCGCAGGGCCAGGCTGCTTTGCAGGCGCTGGGCCTGGCGCAGCGCCTCACGCAGGATCCGCCGATCCAGCTGGTTCAATTGGTCAGGGTCGACGCGATTGGAGTACGGGCGGTTTTCCCGGGTTTGCCGTTGATGCTGCTGCATGCGGGTTTGCTGAATAAAGTGGTAGGCCTCTTCATAGGCTGCGCCGTCCTGCGGATCAATCACGTTCAGCGTCACCAGTTGGCGCAACCGTTCAAGGGTGTTATTGGCTTCGACGCCATGGGCCAGTGCCAGCAGCCGGGCGCCGTCGACAAAAGGTGTCAGGCCCTGGATTTTAAGGTCCAGGGTGGCCTTGTCGCTGCCTTTGCGTTCCAGCACAAACTCGCGGAAACGCCCCACGGGCGGACGATGGCGCAGCGCATTGTCAGCCATCATGCGCTGGAACAGTCGGTTATCGGCCACTTGCTCCAGAATGCCGCGACGTAACTGCTGGCAGCCTTGTTTGTCCCCCCAGACCACGCGCAAATCGAAGAAGATGGTCGAGGCCAGCAGGTTATCGGGGGTGGCCTCGCGGATAAACGCGGCAAAGCGTCGGGCCCACTCCGCACGTGACAGGCACAGCTCGGGGTTGCCGGCCATGATGTTGCCTTTGCACAAGGTGAAGCCGCAGGCTGCCAGATGCTGGTTGATTTGCTGCGCGATGGGCAGCAGGCGCTGACGGATATCGGCAGCTTCGGCGCCGTCTTTGGCGTCGAACAGAATGCCGTTGTCCTGATCGGTGAAGAGCGTTTGCTCGCGCCGGCCTTCGCTGCCAAAGCACAGCCAGCTGAAGGGCACGCCTGGGTCGCCTTTGTCGGCCAGTACCAGCTCGATTACCCGGCGCACGGTGTGGTCGTTGAGCTGGGTGATGAGGTGAGTGATCTGGGTTGAGGAGGCACCGTGGGCCAGCATCCTGTCCACCAGTTGACCTATTTCGCCGCGCAGATTGATCAGGTTCTCCAGCCGTGGCGCGTGGCGAATGGTGCGGGCCAGGTGCACCAGGTCCACCCGTTGCAGGGAAAACAAGTCGCGTTCGGACACCACGCCGCACAAGCGTTGATCCTTGACCAGACACACATGGGCAATGTGCCGTTCAGTCATGGCAATGGCGGCGTCGAAAGCGCTGTGGTCGGGGCTCAGGTAAAACGGCTGCGGGGTCATGTGCAGGTGGATGGCTTGCTCGAAATCCTGAAGACCGCTGGCCACCACCTGGCGCAGGTCGCGCAAGGTGAAAATCCCCAATGGCGCCTGCTGCGCGTCGACTACCACAATACTGCCGACCTGTTGCTCATGCATCAGGCGCACGGCTTCGCGCAGGGCTGTTTCGGGGCGGCACATCACAGGGTGCCGCATGGCCAGCTCGCCCAGCCGGGTATTGAGCGAGTATTGGGTGCCAAGGGTTTCAACGGCTTTCTGCTGAACTTGCTGATTCACTTTATCGAGCAAACTGCTGACGCCACGCAGGGCAAAGTCGCGGAACTCCTCCGACAGGGCAAACAGCTTGATAAAGGCCAGCTTGTTCAACTGCAGGCAAAACGTGTCTTCGGCGGCGCGGTGTTCGGTGCGGGTGGCGCGTTCGCCCAGCAAGGCGGCCAGGGGGAAGCACTCACCGGTGGTGATTTCAAAGGTGGTTTGCGCTTCTTCGCGACCTACATGGGTGCGCTCGCCCACCACCCGGCCCTGCTTGACGATGTAAAAGTGCTCCACCGGCCCGTCAGTCGGCCGGATGATGCTTTCGCCGGGGCCATAGAAGCGCAGTTGACACTGCTCGACCAGGTACGCCAGGTGAGTGTTTTCCATTTGGTTAAAGGGCGGGAATCGCTGCAAAAACTGCATGGTGCCGTGAATGTTCTGCAGCACTGCTGTTTTCCCTGCCTGGAGAAACGCATCCGATTTACTCATTGCCATTACCGCGTGCCTGGCCTTTGGTTAGCCGTGTTGTTATGACGGGTTGGAGCGTGCCCCATGGGGTGTCTCATTCCCTCATGCTCGGTTGTCTTTACGTGGGTGCCCATTGGACGTAAGTCTATGGAGAGGCGGCCGCTGACGATTTTTGAAAGAACTCACTGGCTTTTTGCTGGTTTCTTACGCTGAAGGGCTTGGAAATGCACGCGTCAAAGCGCACATTGGGACACGATAGAGGGAAAGCCGACTACGTCACTGGGATACTCGGCTGATAGCGCAGCTTTCGAGACCTGTATGACAGAACACGATATTTTGACCGACGATGAACGTGAGGCCTTGAAAGAGGTGATGCAAGCACCTTCGGCCCAGGATTGCGTGTTGCTGGTGGAGGATGACGAGGCGTCTCGGGAGCTGATGCTAGAGCTGCTGGAATTGCACGGCATTGAGTGTGTGGCCGCCAGTAATGAAGCTGAAGCGCTGGCGCTGCTCAAGTCCAACACGTCTATCGGTTTGATCCTGACTGACCTGCGCATGGAGCCCCATGATGGCTTGCACCTGACGCGCAAGGTTCGTCACTCGGAACTGGCGGCCTTGCCGGTGATCATCATGTCCGGCAATGCAGAGGTGCGGGATGCTATCGATGCCATGCACCTGAGCGTGGTGGATTTTCTGCTCAAGCCGATAGATGTCGAGAAATTGCTGAAACTCATCAGGCGCGAGTTGCACTTGCCAGACCAGTGATCCCGAAAACCTGAGAACAGGCGGCTGTCGTTGTCGACTGTAACCGCTCATGAAAACACCCCAAAAGCCGGACGGGTATCCAGCGTTTGGGGTGTTGTTCATTCAGGCCGGGCTTTAGCGAGCGCTTACTTACACGCCGTTTTTAGCCTTGAATTCACGTCGACGGCGATGCAGCACCGGCTCGGTGTAGCCATTGGGCTGTCGAGTGCCTTCGATCACCAGTTCGACCGCCGCCTGGAAGGCGATGTTGCTGTCGAAGTCCGGTGCCAGCGGACGGTACAGGGCGTCGTTGGCGTTTTGACGGTCGACCACAGGGGCCATGCGCTTGAGGCTTTCGAGGACTTGAGCCTGGTTGACGATGCCATGACGCAGCCAGTTAGCGATGTGCTGGCTCGAAATACGCAGCGTTGCACGGTCTTCCATCAAACCGACGTCATGGATATCGGGTACTTTCGAACAACCGACACCCTGATCGATCCAGCGCACCACGTAACCCAGAATGCCTTGCGAGTTGTTGTCCAGCTCGTTCTGGATCTGCTCGGCGCTCCACTGCGGATTCACCGCCAGCGGAATGGTCAGAATGTCATCTACCGATGCCGGTGCGCGCTTGGCCAGTTCGGCCTGGCGGGCAAATACGTCGACCTTGTGGTAATGCAACGCGTGCAAGGCAGCAGCGGTCGGCGAAGGCACCCAGGCGGTGTTGGCACCGGCCAGCGGGTGAGCGATTTTCTGTTCCAGCATCGCGGCCATCAGGTCGGGCATGGCCCACATGCCTTTACCAATTTGCGCGCGGCCTTGCAGGCCCGTGCTCAAGCCGACATCGACGTTGTTGTTTTCATACGCCGAAATCCATTTTTCACCTTTCATGTCTGCCTTGCGCACCATCGGCCCGGCTTCCATCGAGGTATGGATCTCGTCGCCGGTGCGGTCCAGGAAGCCGGTGTTGATGAACACCACACGCTCGCTGGCAGCTTTGATACACGCCTTGAGGTTGATCGTGGTGCGGCGCTCTTCGTCCATGATCCCGACTTTGAGCGTATTGCGTGGCAGCTTCAGCACGTCTTCGATGCGACCGAACAGCTCATTGGTGAACGCCGCTTCTTCAGGGCCGTGCATCTTCGGCTTAACGATGTACACCGAGCCGGTGCGGCTGTTTTTGCGCGAGGACTTGCCATTGAGGCTGTGGATCGCGGCAAGGCTGGTCAGCAGGCCATCGAGAATGCCTTCGGGCACTTCATTGCCGTTCTTGTCGAGAATCGCATCGATGGTCATCAAGTGACCCACGTTACGCACGAACAACAGGGAGCGACCGTGCAGATTGACAGTGCCCCCTGCAGGCGTGGTGTACGCGCGATCCGGGTTCATGGTGCGGGTAAAGGTTTCGCCGCCCTTGGACACTTGCTCGCTCAGGTCGCCCTTCATCAGGCCAAGCCAGTTGCGGTAGATCACCACTTTGTCATCCGCATCGACGGCAGCGACCGAGTCTTCACAGTCCATGATGGTGGTCAGGGCGGATTCCATCAGCACGTCTTTAACGCCGGCCGCGTCGGTCTGGCCGATGGCGCTGGAAGCGTCGATCTGGATTTCGAAATGCAGACCGTTGTGTTTCAGCAGGATGGCAATCGGCGCTGTGGCCTCACCCTGGTAACCAATCAATTGCGCAGTGTCGCGCAGGCCGGAGTGGGCACCGCCCTTGAGCGTGACGCGCAGGGCGCCGTCGACAATCGCATAAGCCGTGGCGTCAACATGAGAGCCGGTGGCCAGCGGCGCGGACTCATCCAGGAAAGCGCGGGCGAAGGCGATGACCTTGTCACCACGGACCTTGTTATAGCCTTTGCCCCGCGTTGCGCCATCGGCCTCGCTGATGGCATCGGTGCCATACAGCGCGTCGTACAGCGAGCCCCAGCGGGCATTCGAGGCGTTGAGGGCAAAGCGTGCATTCATGACCGGCACTACCAGCTGCGGGCCAGCCATGCGGGCGATTTCGTCATCGACGTTTTGCGTCGTTGCCTGGAAATCCGCAGCTTCTGGCTGCAGATACCCGATATCTTGCAAGAAGGCTTTGTAAGCCACGGCGTCATGGGCTTTGCCGGCATGAGTCTGGTGCCAGGCATCAATCCGCGCCTGTAGATCATCGCGTTTGGCGAGCAGTGCTTTGTTCTTGGGTGCCAGGTCATGGATGACCTTGTCAGCACCGGCCCAGAACTGGTCGGCGTCGAGGCCGGTACCGGGAATGGCTTCGTTGTTTACGAAGTCGAACAGGACTTTGGCGACCTGCAGGCCACCGACTTGAACGTGTTCAGTCATTGCTTGCCTCACTCATTTTTATTTAAAGCCTGGAGCGCTTCTCAAAACACCGCGTGAGCTCATGCTGGCGGGGTTGTAGGGGGTATAGCAGACGCCTTGGCGAACCGTGTTGCTAATTATGTAGTGGTCGCCGGGGCATACTACATGATCAATTGCAGATGTGAAAATCAGACTAATCACGTCGTTCTTCGACCGTTTTCAGGCGATCGGTCACATAGAAGAACAGGATGTTCTCAAGAAATACATAGGTTGTTCCAGATAATTATAAAAACAGTACACAATTTCTTTGTCGCCCCGGCAACTGCAAGGCCTGCGTCGATGTGGCGCTCAGTGCCTATACTCAACCGATTCCTAACAAGAGAGCCCCGCCATGAACCATCTCGTGATTACGGTCTTTGCTCAGGACAAGGCCGGGCAGGTTGAGCGTATCGCTCAGTGCATCGCAGAACACGGCGGCAATTGGCTGGAAAGTCGAATGTCGCGAATGGCCGGACAATTTGCCGGGATCCTGCGCGTAGGCGTGCCTGCCGAAGCCCATGACGGATTGGTGGATGCGCTACAAGGTTTGAGTAAGGAAGGGATTCGGGTCTTGATTGCTGAAAGCGGGATCGAGCAATCCTGCACCTGGAAGCCCATCGCGATGGAACTGGTGGGTAACGACCGTCCCGGCATTGTGCGTGACATTACCCGGGTGCTGACGGAGCAGGGCGTCAACCTGGAGCGGCTGGTTACCGATGTGCGGCCTGCTCCCATGAGCAATGAGCCGTTGTTTCACGCCGAAGCGATACTGGCGGTGCCGTTGACGTTGTCGCTGGAGGTGTTGCAGCGGCGCCTTGAAACCCTGGCCGACGAGCTGGTGGTTGAGTTGATGCTGCGCACCGACGATTAATCCACAGGGGTTATCCCATGAAACGCTGCATCCGCCTGTGGATAACCTTTGGAGAACCTGTTGCAGGCCTTATAAAGCAAGGCCTGCAATAGTTTGTACGTTTTTTGATCAGTTGCGGCGGCGCATGCTGAACCAGGCATCGAGGCTATACACCACCAAACCGGCCCAGATGAACATGAACGCGATCAACGTGCTGTCGGATAAATGCTCGCCAAACAACAGAACGGCCTGGATCAGCACCAGAGTGGGGGCCAGGTACTGCATGAAACCCAGGGTGGTGTAGGGCAGATGTCGCGCAGCGGCGTTAAAGCACACCAGCGGGATCAGCGTGGCCGGGCCGGCGGCGACCAGTAACCAGGCTTCGGAGCTGGTCCAGAACGCTGCCTGGGCGCTATTGGCGCCCGGGTGCATCAGCAACCAGCCAATGGCGATGGGCACCAGAATCCACGTCTCCACCACCAGGCCCGGCAGCGCCTGGACGGGTGCCTGCTTGCGGATCAGTCCGTAAAACCCAAAGGTCAGTGCCAGTACCAGTGACACCCACGGCAAACTGCCGACTTGCCACACCTGCTGGGCCACACCCACGGCGGCCAGCCCTACGGCGATCCACTGCAGGCGGCGCAGGCGCTCGCCCAGCAGCAACATGCCGAGCAGCACGTTCACCAGCGGGTTGATGTAGTAACCCAGGCTGGCTTCCAGCATGCGGTCGTTGTTCACGGCCCACACATAAGTCAGCCAGTTGCCGGCAATCAACAGCCCACTGAGGGTGAGCACACCGATGCGCTTGGGGTTGTCGCGCAGTTCCTGCCACCAGCCGGGGTGTTTCCAGAACAGCAGCAACAACGACCCGAACAACGCAGACCAGAGCACCCGGTTCACGATGATTTCGGCCGCGGGTACGCTGGCCAGCAGTTTGAAGTAGAGCGGGAAGAGTCCCCAAATGATATAGGCGCTGAGACCTAAGATGTACCCGCGACGCGGGTTGGCGGCTTGCATGCAGAATCCTTGCTTAGGCAACTAACGGACGAAAAGAGAAGAAGAGTGTAAGCAAAATTTGTAGCAGTTGCCGAAGGCTACGTCCGATTGCGAAGCGATCGTAAATCCTGAGGACCAGGTTCCCCCAGGAGATCCCGGTCGCAGGGTTTTACGACGGCGTTGCCGCCGGACGCAGCCTTCGGCAGCGGCTACAGGATCGGTTTTCGAGCAGGTCAGAACAGTTTCAATGGCTCTTCATTGAGGGCCGACAATTGCTCGCGCAAGGCCAGTATCTGATCACCCCAATAGCGTTCGGTGCCAAACCAGGGAAAGCTGTGGGGGAAGGCCGGGTCGTCCCAGCGGCGGGCAAGCCAGGCGCTGTAATGCATGAGGCGCAAGGCGCGCAGCGGTTCGATCAACGCCAGTTCACGGGGGTTGAAGTCATGGAACTCGCTGTAACCGTCCATCAGCTCAGACAGCTGGCCCAGGCACTCTTGGCGATCGCCCGCCAGCATCATCCACAAATCCTGTACCGCGGGGCCCATGCGGCAGTCATCGAGGTCGACGATATGGAACACCTCGTCGCGGCACATCATGTTGCCGGGGTGGCAATCACCGTGCATGCGGATGTTGGTGTGCGGCGTGGCGGCGTACACGTCTTCGACGCGCTTGAGCAGGTCCCGGGCCACGGACTCGTAGGCCGGGAGCAGGCTACGAGGAATGAAATTGCCTTCAAGCAAGGTAGTCAGCGAGTCGTGACCAAAGTTTTTCACGCCCAGCGCTTCGCGGTGCTCAAACGGTTTGGTTGCACCTACGGCATGCAAGCGCCCCAGCAATTGCCCGAGGCGGTACAACTGGTCGAGGTTGCCGGGCTCTGGCGCACGGCCGCCGCGGCGCGGAAACAGGGTGAAACGGAACCCGGCATGCTCAAACAGGCTTTTATCGTTGTGAATCATGGGGGCAACGACGGGCACATCGCATTCGGCCAGTTCGAACGTGAAGCGATGTTCTTCGAGGATCGCTTCGTTGGTCCAGCGCTGAGGGCGGTAGAACTTGGCGATCAGCGGTTCCGAGTCTTCGATACCGACCTGGTACACACGGTTTTCATAACTGTTGAGCGCAAGCACACGGGCATCGCTCAAGAAACCGATGCTTTCGACGGCATCGAGCACCAGATCTGGGGTAAGTGTTGCAAACGGATGAGACATGCTGACTCCTGCGCGCAGCAGGCTGCCGCGTCCGGCCATGCATGTTAGCGCAGACCGGTTGGCAGAGGGCGACTGAAATGGGCGGAGCCGCTCTGCCAACCCCTGTAGCCGCTGCCGTAGGCTGCGATGGGTGACGCAGCGACCCTGAAATAGTGAAGGTCCTGCGGCCCTTTTCGCAGCCTGCGGCAGCGGCTACAAGGCTTGTGGTCGTTTCAAGCCCCGACGATACCGCCGTCCTCACGGCTGATGGCCATGACCGAGGAGCGCGGTTTGCCGTTGGGCAGGTGTTCAGGGAAAGTTGAGCCGCCGTTTTCGCCTGGGTGCTGGATGCCGACAAACAGGGTTTTGTAATCCGGTGAGAAGCTGATGCCCGTGACTTCGCAGCCCACCGGACCGACCATGAAACGACGGATTTCCCCGCTGGCAGGATCGGCGCACAGCATCTGGTTGTTGCCCATCCCGGCAAAGTCTCCGGCATTGCTGGCGTCGCCATCCGTCAGGATCCACAACCGTCCGGCATCATCGAACCCCATCCCATCGGGGCTGTTAAACATATTGTGCGGGGTGATGTTGGCCGAGCCGCCTTTCGGGGTTTTGGCATGCACAACCGGGTTGCCCGCCACCACAAACAAATCCCAGTCAAATGCCGCCGCGGCGTGGTCGTTGTTGCGTTCCTTCCAGCGCAGGATCTGCCCGTACACGTTTTTCTCGCGCGGGTTGGGGCCACCGGCCGGCTGACCGTCTTCTCCGCGTTTGACGTTGTTGGTCAAGGTGCAATAGACCTGACCATCTTTGGGGCTGACCACGATCCATTCCGGGCGATCCATACGCGTGGCGCCGACCGCGCTCGCCGCCAGGCGGGCGTGGATCAATACTTCAGCCTGATTAGCGAAACCGCTGCTGCTGTCGAGGCCGTTTTTGCCGTGGCTCAATTCGATCCACTGGCCCTGGCCTCTGGGGCGGTCCGGGTTCTTGTCGCCAGCATCGAAGCGCGCAACATAGAGCGTGCCGTGGTCGAGCAGATCGTGGTTGGCCTTGGGGTTCTTGTGGTCGATTTTGTCGCGGCTAATGAACTTGTAAATGAACTCGCCACGTTCGTCGTCACCCATGTACACCACGGCGCGGCCGTCGAGGGTTTCGGCCAGAGCCGCGTTTTCATGCTTGAAGCGCCCCAGCGCGGTACGTTTGACCGGCACCGACTGCGGATCGAACGGGTCGATCTCCACGACCCAGCCGTGACGATTGAGCTCGTTGGGATTAACCGCGACATCGAAGCGCGGGTCGTGCAGATGCCAGCCGATCTCTTTGCTGGCGGCAACCACGCCATAGCGCTTTTGCGCCGGGTCGAAAGTCTGTGCGGGGTCTGAACTGCCAAAGCAATCCGTGAAGTTCTCTTCGCAGGTGAGGTAGGTGCCCCACGGCGTTTTGCCATTGGCGCAGTTCTGGAACGTCCCCAATGCGCGGGTGCCTGTGTTGTCTGCCCGGGTTTTCAGTAACGCGTGGCCTGCTGCCGGGCCGCCAAGCCGAATCGGTGTGTTGCCGTGAATACGGCGGTTGAAGGGCGAGCCTTGAACAAACTGCCAGGCATCGCCCTTACGCTGAATCTCGATGACTGACACGCCTTCGCTGGCCTGGGCCTTACGCACCTCTTGCGCAGAGGTAGGCTGGCCGCCATGAGGATAGAGGTAGCGATAGTTGGTGTATTCGTTGTTGATCGCCATCAGGGCGCGGTTCGGATCATCCGGGAAGGCGAACAGGCTCATGCCGTCATTGTTGTCACCGAACTGCACTTCCTGAGCATCGGCGCTGCCGTTGCCGCTGGAATCAAACGCGGGGCCGTTGGCTTGCAAAGGTTGCCCCCAACTGATGAGCACCGCCGAGCGGTAGCCGGGCGGCAGGCTGATGCTGTCGGCAGTGGCGGCAGCGATGCTGTCAAACCCCAGCAGTTGGCTGGTGCCGGCACTGATGCTTGAAGCCAGTGCGCTGCGGCTCAGCAGACCGCCCCCCAAAAACATTGCGGCACCGCACAGCGCACCCGCGCTGATAAACCCCCGGCGACTGAGGCCTACGATTTGCTCAAGGTCGGTGGATTGATCTTCTTCTAATAGGTTCATGGCAGGCTGGGCTCAAGACGATTTTTGCAGTCACCTTAATCAGCCGGTGTGACAGGGATGTTTCAACACGCTGTTACAGCGGTGTACCGAGCAGCACCAGAGACGGCGCGAACTGCACCCGGGTCGGGCTACCGGCTTGCAAGCCGAGTGTTTCAAGGTGCTGCGGCTCTGTCAGGGCGCACAGGGTTTGCCCGTTGGGCAGGCTGATGCGCACTTCGCTGGGACCATCGTCGGCCTGCAGGATCTGCTCTATCTGGCCATGCAGATGGTTGTGTCCGGCAGCGATATCCTGCCGGATATCGATCACTTGCAGCCAGCCGGCCTTGATCAGTGCCACCACCGGGGTGCCAATCGCGAGCTCCAGTCGCTGGGTGCTGTCGCGGGTGATTTGTGCCTGCAGGGTCAGACCGCCGGGGAGTTCCAGGTGGATCAGGTCGTAGTGGCCATGCCCATGAATGGCAATCACGCTGCCGTGCAACTGGTTACGGGCGCTGGTGCGCAGCATCAATCGACCGAGCAGGTCGAGGTCTTCGACGTCTTCGGTCGCGTCCAGCACCTGGCTTTGCAGGGTTTGCAGACGCTGGTATAGCCGCAACACGCGCTCGCCTGCCACCGACAGGCGAGCGCCCCCGCCGCCTTTGCCACCCACGATGCGCTCCACCAGTGGGGTCTGCGCCAGGTTATTCAGCTCATCGATGGCATCCCACGCAGCCTTGTAGCTGATGCCCGCGCTTTTTGCCGCGGCGGTGATCGAACCTTGCTCGGCAATATGCTGCAGCAAGGCGATGCGCTGAGGACGGCGGACGATGTGTTGCGTGAGCAGGGTGGGCAAGTGCATGACGACGGATTCGCAAAGCGGTTGAAGGCTGGAAAGTGCCTGTACAACCCGGTGACGTCAAGGCGGCCCATCAGGTTTGGGGGTGCGGGCCAGGCAATACACGTCGACCCGGCGCGCACCGGCCTTGATCAGCAGGCGGGCCAGGCTTTCAGCGGTGGCACCGGTGGTCAGTACGTCATCCACCAGCGCCAGGTGCAGGCCGTTCACCTGCACCCCGGGCGCGAGGGCGAAGGCCTGGAGCAAATTGCGCTTGCGGGTTTTGGCATCCAGCGCCTGTTGCGCCGGGGTGTCCTGAGTGCGCAGCAGCCAATGTTCATGGCAAGGGATGCTCACGAGCGGGCTGAGCCAGTGAGCGAGCATTGCCGCCTGGTTGAAACCGCGTTTGCGCAGACGCCCGGTAGACAGGGGCACGGGCAACAGGGCATCGGGTCGAGGGGTGCCGGAGTTGAAGCTATCGAGCAGCGATTGACTTAGAAGTTCGGCTAACAATCGACCAAAGGGCCATTTGCGGTTGTGCTTGAAACGGATGATCAGGCTGTCTACGGGAAAGCTGTAGGCCCAAGGCGCATGCACAGCCTCAAAGGCGGGTGGTTGCCTGATGCAGTGACCACACGTCAGTCCCGCCATGGGCAGCGGCAAGGCGCAACGCTGGCAACTGTCGCCCAGCCACGGCAGCTCAAGTTCGCAAGGTGTGCACATGGGCAGCCCGCCATCGGTTGATTCATCGCACAACAAGCACGAATGGTTATTTAATAACCAGATGTAAACCGACCTTATCCATTGTGGTTGACAGTTCATCGTTCATCCTTAAACATGCCGAGCATCCGTGCCGTACCTGGGGCGTTTGCTTCAGGTTCAAGTCAAAGCATAAACAAGAGATACGCCGATGAGCGCCAGCAGCCTTGCCAACTTGCGACATGATTGGTCTTTAGCCGAAGTCCGAGCGTTATTCGTCCAACCGTTCAATGACCTGTTATTCCAGGCGCAAACCGTTCACCGCGCGCATTTCGATGCCAATCGGGTGCAGGTCTCGACCTTGCTTTCGATCAAGACCGGCGCCTGCCCGGAAGATTGCAAATATTGTCCGCAGTCGGGTCACTACAACACCGGCCTGGCCAAAGAGAAGCTGATGCAAGTACAGGCCGTGCTGGAAGAAGCCGCGCGCGCCAAGGCGATTGGCTCCACCCGGTTCTGCATGGGTGCCGCCTGGAAGCATCCGTCCGCCAAGGACATGCCTTACGTGCTGGAGATGGTGAAAGGGGTCAAGGCCCTCGGCCTGGAAACCTGCATGACCCTGGGCAAACTCGATCAGGAGCAAACCGCTGCGCTGGCCCATGCCGGTCTTGATTACTACAACCACAACCTCGACACCTCGCCGGACTTCTACACCAGCATCATCACCACGCGCACTTACAGCGAGCGTCTGGAAACCCTGAGCTATGTGCGCGACAGCGGGATGAAAATCTGTTCCGGCGGGATTCTGGGCATGGGCGAGTCACTGGATGACCGCGCCAATCTGCTGATTCAACTGGCCAACCTGCCGGAGCACCCTGAGTCGGTGCCCATCAACATGCTGGTGAAAGTGGCCGGCACGCCGTTGGAAAACGCCAAGGACATCGATCCATTCGACTTCATTCGCATGTTGGCAGTGGCGCGGATCATGATGCCGCAGAGCCATGTGCGACTGTCGGCCGGGCGTGAAGCCATGAACGAGCAAATGCAGGCGCTGGCGTTTTTTGCCGGGGCCAACTCGATTTTCTATGGCGAGAAGTTGCTGACCACCGCCAACCCTCAGGCCGACAAGGACATGCAGTTGTTCAGCCGCCTGGGCATCCTGCCCGAAGCGCGTGAGGATCACGCTGACGAAGTGCACCAGGCGGCCATTGAGCATGCGCTGATGGATCAGAAATCCGGCGAACAGTTCTACAACGCTGCGGTTTAAACCAGACGCAGGCCTGTAGCCGCTGCCGCAGGCTGCGACAAGGCCCGCGTGGCGTTCGCTTTTCATAGCCGGGCCGGGGTCGTTTCGCTGCTCATCGCAGCCTTCGGCAGCGGCTACAAGGATTATTGCCAGCATGTCTTTTGACCTGAGCACTCGTCTGGCCGCGCGTCGGGCCGACAATTTGTACCGCCAGCGCCCTCTGCTTGAGAGCCCGCAAGGGCCTGAAGTGGTGGTGGACGGTCAGCCCTTGCTGGCCTTTTGTAACAACGACTACCTGGGGCTCGCCAATCATCCTCAGGTGATCGAAGCCTGGCAGGCCGGGGCCTCGCGCTGGGGCGTTGGCGGCGGAGCATCGCACCTGGTCATCGGCCACAGCGTTCCGCACCATGCGCTGGAAGAAGCCCTGGCCGAGTTCACCGGACGCCCGCGTGCGTTGCTGTTCAGCAATGGCTATATGGCCAACCTCGGGGCTGTCACGGCATTGGTGGGGCAGGGCGACACGGTGCTCGAAGACCGTCTCAACCATGCTTCGTTGCTCGATGCGGGCCTGTTGAGCGGTGCGCGTTTCAATCGCTACCTGCACAACGACGCAACCAGTCTGGCCAAGCGCCTGGAAAAAGCCTGCGGTCATACGCTGGTGGTAACCGATGGCGTGTTCAGCATGGACGGCGATCTGGCCGATTTGCCTGCGCTGGCCCGTGAAGCCAGAGCCAAAGGCGCGTGGCTGATGGTCGATGACGCCCATGGCTTCGGGCCGCTGGGCGCCACGGGTGGCGGGATTGTCGAGCACTTCGGCTTAAGCGCGGACGATGTGCCGGTACTGGTCGGCACGCTCGGCAAAGCGTTCGGCACCAGCGGCGCTTTTGTCGCCGGCAGCGAAGAGCTGATCGAAAGCCTGATCCAGTTCGCCCGGCCTTACATCTATACCACCAGCCAACCGCCAGCTCTGGCCTGTGCGACCTTGAAAAGCCTTGAGCTGTTGCGCACTGAACACTGGCGTCGCGAGCACTTGAACCGCTTGATTCGCCAGTTTCGCCATGGCGCGGAGCAGATCGGTTTGCAACTGATGGACAGCTTCACGCCGATTCAGCCGATCATGGTGGGTGATAGCGGCCGAGCCATGCAGCTGTCGCGGCGCCTGCGCGAGCGCGGGCTGCTGGTGACGGCCATCCGCCCGCCGACCGTGCCTGCCGGTAGCGCACGTTTGCGTGTGACCTTGTCGGCTGCTCACACCGAGGCGCAGGTGCAGCTATTGTTAAATGCACTTGAAGATTGCTGGCGTGAGCTGGAGCCCGACCATGCGTGATCGTTTGATTTTGCTGCCCGGCTGGGGCTTGGGAGTATCGCCGCTGGAACCCCTGGCGGCGGCCTTGAGTGGTTTGGACGAGCATTTGCGAGTCGAAATCGAACCTTTGCCGGTGCTGCTTTCGGCAGCGCTGGACGACTGGCTCGACGAACTTGACGCCAGCCTGCCCGACAACGTCTGGCTCGGTGGCTGGTCGCTGGGCGGGATGCTTGCCAGCGAATTGGCGGCACGTCGGGGAGATCGTTGCTGCGGGCTCGTGACGCTGGGCAGCAACGTGAGCTTCGTCAGTCGCAGCGATTGGCCAAGTGCGATGCCGACCGTCACCTTTGAGGCGTTCCTCAACAACTTTCGCGATGCCCCCAACACCACCTTGAAGCGTTTTTGCCTGTTGTGCAGCCAAGGCGCATCCGAGCCCCGATCGCTGGCCGGTCTGCTGCTGGGCGGGGCACCAAAGGCCGAACCGGACACCTTGCTCGCGGGTCTCGACCTGCTGGGCAAGCTGGATACACGACGTGCCTTGCAGGCATTCAGCGGGCCGCAACTGCACCTGTTTGCCGGTCTCGATGCACTGGTGCCGGTACAGGCTGCCACTGACGTATTGACCCTTTTGCCCGATGTTGAAGTGGGTCTGATTGAACAGGCCTGTCATGCTTTTTTACTGGAAGCGCCCCACGAACTGGCGGCCGCCATCCAGGCTTTTTTACATGAGTTGGGTGATGACTGATTTGAGTGTTGCAACATTGGCCGGCCACTTGCCGGACAAGCGTCAGGTGGCCGATTCGTTTTCTCGTGCCGCCGTCAGTTATGACAGTGTGGCCGAACTGCAACGTGCGGTTGGCCATCAGTTGATCGCCCGTTTGCCGGCAGGCATCCAGCCGCAGCGCTGGTTGGACCTGGGCAGCGGCACGGGGTATTTCAGCCGGGTGCTGGGTGAGCGTTTTGCGGGCAGTGAAGGGCTGGCGCTGGACATCGCCCAAGGCATGCTGGCGTTTGCCCGGCCGTTGGGTGGGGCGCAGCATTTTGTGGCCGGCGATGCTGAAAACCTGCCGTTGCAGGCCAACAGTTGCGATGTGATTTTCTCCAGCCTGGCGCTGCAGTGGTGCGCGGACTTCAGCGCGGTGCTCAGCGAGGCCCGGCGTGTGCTCAGGCCGGGCGGTGTGCTGGCGTTTGCCAGTTTGTGCGTGGGCACCTTGTACGAACTGCGCGAGAGCTGGCAGGCGGTCGATGGTCAGGTTCACGTGAACCGCTTTCGTGAGCTCGAAACCTATCGGCAGCTGTGTGCAGGCAGCGCTTTACAGGTTGTGAGCTTGCAGAACCAGCCGCATGTGCTGCACTACCCGCAGGTACGGCAACTGACCCATGAACTCAAGGCGCTGGGCGCGCACAACCTGAATCCGGGTCGCCCTGAAGGACTGACCGGCAGGGCCCGGCTTCAAGGGTTGTTGAGTGCCTATGAGCAGTTTCGTCAGCCACAAGGGCTACCGGCGACGTATCAGGTGGTCTATGGCATTTTGGAGAAAACGCGATGAGTCCTGCGTACTTCATTACAGGCACTGACACTGACGTGGGTAAAACCACCATTGCCGCCGGATTGCTCTATGCGGCCCGCGAAGCCGGGTTGAGCACGGCCGCGGGAAAGCCGGTGGCGTCGGGCTGCGAAATGACTGCCGAAGGCCTGCGCAATGCCGATGCACTGGCGTTGATGGCTGAATCGTCGATCACACTGACCTATGACGAAGTGAACCCTGTGGCATTCGAGCCGGCGATCGCCCCGCATATTGCAGCGCGGGAAGCCGGGGTGGTGCTTACGGTGCGCTCATTGCTGGACCCGATGCGGTCTGTACTGGACCGGCGAGCGGATTTCACCCTGATTGAAGGTGCCGGGGGGTGGCGTGTGCCGTTGTCCGGGCAGGACAGTCTGTCGGACCTCGCACAGGCGCTGGATCTGCCCGTGATTCTCGTGGTGGGTGTGCGTCTGGGCTGTATCAGCCACGCCTTGTTGACCGCCGAGGCCATTGCGCGGGATGGTCTGCAATTAGCGGGCTGGGTGGCCAACATCATTGGCCCGAAAACCTCACGTCTCGAAGAAAACCTCGCCACCCTGGCCGAACGTCTCCCGGCTCCCTGCCTGGGCCGTGTGCCAAAACTCAAGACAGCGTCGGCACAATCGGTGGCCGAATACCTGCAGCTGGATTTGCTGGATTAACCGTCGTTACACCTCAGTCCTGACTTTTTAACAGTGAGCTTGCTCGCGATTGCCTCACCGCTGGTCTGCCTGACAGACCACGGTGCCTGTATCGCGAGCATGCTCGTGTCTGCAGGTATGTGCCCGGCATGGGACGAACGGAGGCATTGCACTGCTTGACAATAAAAGGGCGTAAACGTATGTTTCAAACAACTGTTTGACCGCTATAACAAATCCACGCGGTTGTTCATCCCCGGATTCATCAGCAGAGGTTTATCGCTATGCCTGACTACAAGGCCCCCTTGCGTGATATTCGCTTCGTTCGTGACGAACTGCTCGGTTACGAAGCGCACTATCAGAGCCTGCCGGCTTGCCAGGACGCTACTCCAGATATGGTCGATGCCATTCTTGAAGAAGGCGCCAAGTTTTGTGAGCAGGTGCTGGCACCGCTGAACCGCGTGGGTGACATCGAAGGCTGCACCTGGAGCGAATCCGGGGTTAAAACGCCGACCGGCTTCAAAGAAGCCTACCAACAATTCGTTGAAGGCGGCTGGCCGAGCCTGGCCCATGACATCGAACACGGTGGACAGGGCCTGCCAGAATCCCTGGGCCTGGCGGTCAGTGAAATGGTCGGCGCAGCCAACTGGTCATGGGGCATGTACCCCGGCCTGTCGCATGGCGCGATGAACACTATCTCCGAGCACGGCACCCCCGAGCAGCAAGACACCTACCTGACCAAACTGGTTACCGGCGAATGGACCGGCACCATGTGCCTGACCGAATCGCATTGCGGTACCGACCTGGGCATGTTGCGGACCAAGGCCGAGCCGCAAGCGGACGGTTCGTACAAAATCTCGGGCACCAAGATCTTCATCTCGGCCGGTGAACACGACATGGCCGAGAACATCGTCCACATCGTACTGGCCCGCCTGCCGGATGCACCGGCCGGTACCAAAGGTATTTCGCTGTTCATCGTGCCCAAGTTCCTGCCGAAGGCAGAGGGTGTGCTCGGCGAGCGCAACGCGGTTTCCTGCGGCTCCCTTGAGCACAAAATGGGTATCCACGGTAACGCGACCTGCGTGATGAACTTCGACGGCGCTACCGGTTTCTTGATCGGCCCGGCGAACAAAGGCCTGAACTGCATGTTCACCTTTATGAACACTGCACGCCTGGGCACCGCGCTGCAGGGTCTGTCCCACGCTGAAATCGCTTTCCAGGGTGGCTTGAAATACGCCCGTGACCGCCTGCAAATGCGTTCGCTGACCGGCCCTAAAGCGCCTGAAAAAGCAGCTGACCCGATCATTGTTCACCCTGACGTACGTCGCATGCTGTTGACCACCAAGGCTTTCGCCGAGGGCAACCGGGCGATGGTTTACTTCACCGCCAAGCAAGTCGACATCGTGAAATACGGCGTTGATGAAGACGAGAAGAAAAAGGCTGACGCACTGCTGGCCTTCATGACGCCGATTGCCAAAGCCTTTATGACGGAAGTCGGGTTTGAATCCGCCAACCACGGCGTGCAAATCTACGGCGGTCACGGCTTTATCGCTGAGTGGGGCATGGAGCAGAACGTTCGCGACAGCCGTATTTCGATGTTGTACGAAGGCACCACCGGTATTCAGGCACTCGACCTGCTGGGCCGCAAAGTGTTGATGACCCAAGGCGAAGCCCTGAAAGGCTTTACCAAGATCGTGCACAAGTTCTGTCAGACCAACGAAGGCAACGAAGCCGTTCAGGAGTTCGTCACACCGTTGGCGGCGCTGAACAAAGAATGGGGCGAGCTGACCATGAAGGTCGGCATGGCGGCCATGAAGGACCGTGAAGAAGTGGGGGCGGCTTCGGTCGACTACCTGATGTATTCCGGTTATGCCTGCCTGGCGTACTTCTGGGCTGACATGGCCCGTCTGGCAGCTGAGAAGCTGGCAGCCGGCACGTCGGAAGAGGCGTTCTACAAAGCCAAGCTGCAAACTGCGCGCTTTTACTTCCAGCGGATCTTGCCGCGTACGCGTTCTCACGTAGTGACCATGCTCTCGGGTGCCAGCAACCTGATGGACATGAAAGAAGAAGACTTCGACCTGGGCTACTAAGTCTCGGTGAGTCACCTTTAAAAGCCGCTTCTCCCCTTGGGTGAAGCGGCTTTTTTGGTTGTGGCCGCGCATTGATTCTCTGTAGGCGCAGGGTTGCTCGCGATGCAACCCACTCGGTATATCCGGGTCACCGGGGAGAGGTTATCGCGAGCAAGCTCGCCCCTATAGACCGTGACCTTTTGTGTCTTTATGGTCACGGCATGACCCTATGTATCGCATTCGTTGTTGGGCTAGACTGCCCCTGTATTCAACGGCCCATCAGGGCTTCACCGTTTAGAGATTACGAGGTTTGCCATGGCTGATTACAAAGCGCCCCTGCGCGATATGCGCTTCGTCCTCAATGAAGTATTTGAGGTCGCCACACTTTGGGCGCAATTACCTGCATTGGCTGAAACTGTAGACGCCGAAACGGTTGAAGCCATTCTTGAAGAAGCGGGCAAAGTAACCGCTAAAAGCATTGCTCCGTTGAGCCGCAGCGGCGATGAAGAAGGCTGCCATTGGGACAACGGTGCTGTCTCCACGCCAGCCGGTTTTGTCGAGGCCTACCAGACCTACGCCGAAGGCGGCTGGGTCGGTGTTGGCGGCGATCCTGAGTTCGGCGGCATGGGCATGCCCAAAGCGGTGTCGGCCCAGGTCGAAGAAATGATCAACTCCTCCAGCCTGTCCTTCGGCTTGTACCCGATGCTGACTGCCGGGGCCTGTGTGTCGATCAATGCCCACGCCAGCGATGAGCTGAAAGCCATTTACCTGCCGAACATGTACGCCGGCGTGTGGGCCGGTTCCATGTGTTTGACCGAGCCTCACGCCGGCACCGACCTGGGTATCATTCGGACCCGGGCCGAGCCTCAGGCCGATGGCGCGTACAAAATCAGTGGCACCAAGATTTTCATTACCGGCGGTGAGCACGACCTGACCGAAAACATTATCCACCTGGTACTGGCCAAGCTGCCGGATGCCCCCGCGGGGCCCAAAGGCATTTCGCTGTTCCTGGTGCCCAAGTTCATGGTCAATGCCGATGGCAGCCTGGGTGAGCGTAACCCGGTGAGCTGCGGATCGATCGAGCACAAGATGGGGATCCAGGCTTCAGCCACCTGCGTGATGAATTTCGATGAAGCGGTCGGGTATCTGGTTGGTGAGCCCAACCGGGGTCTGGCCGCGATGTTCACCATGATGAATTACGAGCGCCTCGGGGTAGGTATCCAGGGCCTGGCCTCGGGCGAGCGCTCGTATCAGAACGCTATTGAATACGCTCGCGACCGGTTGCAGGGGCGTGCTGCAACCGGTGCTCAGGCCAAGGACAAAGCGGCGGACCCGATCATCGTGCACGCAGACGTACGTCGCATGCTGTTGACCATGAAAGCGTGCAACGAAGGCGGTCGGGCCTTTTCGACCTACGTGGCGAACCAGCTGGACATCGCCAAGTTCAGTGACGATCCGACAGCCCGTGAACGTGCCGATGGCCTGGTAGCTTTGCTGACCCCTGTGGCCAAGGCCTTTATGACAGACCTCGGGCTTGAAACCACCGTACATGGCCAGCAAGTGTTTGGTGGTCATGGCTACATTCGGGAGTGGGGCCAGGAGCAACTGGTACGCGATGTGCGCATCACCCAGATTTACGAAGGCACCAATGGCATTCAGGCGCTGGATCTGGTGGGCCGCAAGATCGTAGCGAATCAGGGGGCGTACTACCGTTTGCTGGCTGACGAAATTCGCGGCTTCATTGCCTCGGCGCACAGTGACTTGAATGAGTTCACACAACCGTTGGCCGAGGCTCTGGACACACTTGACCAGTTGACGGCCTGGGTTCTGGAACAGTCAAAGAATAACCCGAATGAAATCGGCGCAGCTTCGGTCGAGTATCTCCAGGTTTTTGGTTACACGACGTATGCGTACATGTGGGCACTGATGGCGCGTGCGGCGCTGGGAAAAGACGCGGACGAAGCGTTCTACGCCAGCAAGCTGGGAACGGCACGCTTCTATTTCGCACGTTTGCTGCCCCGTATTCACTCATTGAGTGCCTCGGTAAAAGCCGGCAGCGAGTCGCTTTACTTGCTGGATGAAGCACATTTTTAATGTGTTGAGTCGTTTGTAAGCATTTGCTTACATTACGCAGCGACATTCGCCCATATCGCCAGATTGGATCCACGGTTAATCTACTTCACATGGACGTAGAGCAGGAAGCTCAAAGCAACAACACGGACACGTAGGATTCTGCCAGGAAGGCGGAGTGAAAAGGATGTCAGGGAAACAGTCTGCAAAACCCCGCCTAGGCGGGGTTTTCTTTTTTCTGCGTCTGAAAATTATCACTCCCTGACAGCCCAAACCCTTAGAGGCCATCGTTCGGCTCCTGCACAAGCAAGGGTTACATCGGGTTCTTCACATCCTCAAGCAACGTACGCAGCAGCTCCAATGTGGCCTGCTGGCGCTGCACATCGCGACACACCAATCCCACTTTGAGCGGCACCCTCGGTTCACTCAGGGGCTTCCAGAGCAGTGCCGGATTATCGTGCTCATGCCGAGAACGTCCAGGCAGCACGGTGGACAGCTTGCTATGGGGCAAACTGTCGAGAATCCCGGCCATGGTATTGAGCTCAGCCTGAACCTGCGGGCGGCGTCCCAGGCTGGCGAGCTGGGTTTGCCAGATTTGCCGGACCTGAAACTCCTCCCCCAGCAACAACATCGGCAGCTCGGCGGCCTGACTCAAAGAAACTTTTTTGAATTCCCGCAAGGGATGATCGGCCGGGATCACCAGTTGCAGCTCGTCTTCATATAACGGCAAGCCATGCAGACCCGGCTGCCGTGGCGGCAGATAGCTGATGCCGATGTCGAGCGAGCCATTGAGCAAGCGTCGTTCGATCTCCAGCCCGGTCAGTTCGTAGATTTGTACCACCAGATGCGGCTGGGCCTGACGTACCCGCTCCAGCATTTGTGGCACCAGACTGGTGTGGACAGTTTGCAGCACACCAATGGCAATGGTTCGTAACGCCTGGCCCTGGAAATTGCGCAGGGCTTCTTTCGCCCGCTGCAAGCCGTCGAGCAGCGGCAGCGCGTGGTTGTACAAGGTGTGAGCGGCCAGGGTGGGCAGCAGGCGCTTACTGCTGCGCTCGAACAGACGCACGTCGAGGTTATGTTCAAGGTGACGAATCTGCTGTGACAGCGCCGGTTGCGAGATGGAGAGACGTTCCGCGGCACGGCCGACATGGCCTTCTTCATACACCGCGACGAAATAACGCAGTTGTTTAAAATCCATAAGTATTACTTATCGAAAATGCTTAAAAAACGAAATGGCTCAAAGCGCCGGACGCGCCTAGTCTACGCCCATTCCACAGGGGCCATAGAGCCCTGGTTGCAGATGAATAGCGTTATTTTTGAGGTGATTTGCATAGGAAAGGCAACACAACCTGCCCTGGATTCAGCCCCTCTGGCTGGAACCTGTCCATTGCAAATAGAAGCTGTTTATGGTCACAAGGTCCGCGTGCATGAACCTGTTTAACCTGCGTCGCCCCCCTACCCATCTGGATGAGCTGGCTGCGCCATCCGCTCCCTCGGTGCCCAGTCGCCATCCCCGCGAATGCCTGATGCCTGGCGTCGAGCGTGCGGAGCAGGTGTTTGTACGCGGTCAGGGTTCGTGGATGTGGGACAGCGACAGCCGTGCCTATCTGGACTTCACCCAGGGTGGGGCTGTGAATAGCCTGGGGCATAGCCCGGCCGTGCTGATCAAGGCGATGGCCGAGCAGGCGCAGTCGTTGGTGAATCCGGGCGCGGGCTTTTATAACCGGGCAATGCTGGATCTGGCCGAGCGTTTGTGTGAAAGCACCGCAAGCGACCAGGTGCATTTTCTGAACACCGGCGCTGAAGCCAACGAAGGTGCGATCAAGCTGGCGCGTAAGTGGGGCCAGCTGCATCGTGGCGGAGCGCATCGGATCATCACCGCGACCCACAGCTGTCACGGTCGCAGTTTTGGGGCGATGTCGGCTTCGGGAAGCGGCACTTTTGACAATCGCTTCGAACCGCAAATGCCGGGATTCATCAATGTGCCGTTTAACGACTTGCCAGCATTGCACGCGGCAGTCGATGCGCAAACCGTGGCCATCATGCTGGAGCCCGTGCAGAGCGATGCGGGTGTGATTCCGGCAACGGAACACTATCTCAAGGGTGTGGAGCGGTTGTGTCGTGAGTTGGGAATCCTGCTCATTCTGGATGAGGTCCAGACCGGCATGGGCCGTTGCGGCACCTTGCTGGCTGAGCAGAACTACGGCGTTCGCGCCGACATCATCACGTTGGGCAAAGGCTTGGGCGGCGGTGTCCCCCTGGCCGCGTTGCTGGCACGCGGCAAAGCCTGTTGCCTGGAACCGGGTGAGCTGGGCGGTACCCATCATGGCAACGCCTTGATGACAGCGGCTGGCGGTGCCGTGCTCGCGACGCTGCTGGAAAAAGGTTTTTTGCAGCAGGTGCGGGACGCCGGCCAATACCTGGGTGAAGGGCTGAGCCGGCTGGCCAATCGTTATGCTCACGGTGAACTGCGTGGCCAAGGGTTGTTTTGGGGCCTGACCTTGTCGGATAAATCGGCGGAAGAGGTGGTCAAGGCTGCACGGTATGAAGGCTTGTTGCTCAGCGCGCCACAGCCTGATTGTTTACGTTTCACACCGGCGCTGTGCGTCAGCAAAGGCAACATCGATGAGATGCTGCTGCGTCTGGCCCGTGCGTTTGCCCGGGTTCGTACTGCGCAGTTGCAGTGCCGTCGTGGAGTCGCCGTCTGAACCTCGTCGCCGTATACAGAATTTAAAGAACCGTCTCGCGGTATAACGCGTCGCCCTGTGCCTGTTTCGTTCGGCACGGGGCGTTTTTTTGCCTGGAGAAAACGTGCGGACTGAACCTTCTGCACGCCGGCGGAGTCGATTGATCGTAGGGCTTGATTAAGCCCACTTTTAATTGGGGAGTTACTTGATGGACATTATTCGAATCATCATCGCCATCCTGCTTCCACCGCTGGGGGTGTTCTTGCAAGTGGGTTTCGCGGGGGCATTCTGGTTGAACATTCTGCTGACCTTGTGCGGTTATTTCCCGGGGATCATCCACGCGGTCTACATCATTGCTAAACGTTAACGCCCCTCTGCTGAGCGATGAATAACGCCGGTAGGCGCCGCCTGCGCAGCGCCTATCGAGCAGCCATCACCTCGCGATAAAACAACCATTCCTGCTCCAGGGCATGTGCCTGATTACTGGCCTTGCGAAAACCGTGGCGCTCGTCGGGATAGTAATAAGCCCTGGCCGGGATGCCGTTGTCCTGCAAGGCCTTGAGCATGTCCCGGGTCTGCTGGGGGACTACGACCGCATCCAGCTCGCCCTGGAAGAAAATCACCGGGACGTGGATCTGACTGGCATGCAGCACCGGGGTGCGGGCGGCATAACGCTCGGCGTCGCGCTCGGGATCACCGATGAGCCAGTCCAGGTAGTCGCCTTCAAACTTGTGGGTGGCCCGGGCCAGGGCCACCGGATCGCTGACGCCGTACAGGCTGGCGCCCGCGCGGAACACATCCTGGAATGCCAGGGCGCATAACGTGGTGTAGCCGCCTGCGCTGCCGCCGCGAATAAATGCGTTTTGACCGTCGATCAGCCCCTGTTCGGCGAGGTAGCTGACGACCGCACATGCGTCTTCGACATCCACGACCCCCCATTGCAAATGCAGGGCCTGACGATAATCACGGCCATAGCCCGTGCTGCCGCGGTAGTTAAGGTCGGCCACGGCAAACCCGCGCTGGGTCCAGTACTGAATGCGCGGGTCGAGCATCGGGTAACAGGCGGAGGTCGGGCCGCCGTGGATAAACACCACCAAGGGCGGTTTGACCTCATTGTGCATCGAGGGGTAGAAAAAACCGTGTGCTTCGCCATTGCCCGAGGGGTAGCGCAGAGTCTGCGGGCGGCTGATCTGCTCGGGCGGCAGCGGCGCGATGCCACCGGCCAGCACCTCGACCTGTTGATCGCTGCGGCGAATACGGATCACCGCCGACGGGCTGACCGGCGACGCGACGATGGCATAGATAAACGCGTCATCCAGCGCCAGGCTGCGGAAGCGGCTGTAATTGCCCGTCAGGTCTTCTTGGGTACCATCAGCATGGCGGATGCCCAAGCGGCCGAAACCCTCTACGGTCCAGCTGGCCAGATACGCGTGGCCTTCCAGAGGCAGCCAGGTGCAGCCGCCGGATTGCCAGGGAGCCGGGGCATGATCGGCAGCGGCGCTCGGCACAGGCTCCAGACCTTCGGCTGATTCGACCCAGGGTTGCCAGAAACCCGCGCGGTCGGTCAGGCAGTACAGACGATTGTGTGCATCGAAGCGGGGTTGTTGCAGCGACTCTTCCCGGTTGTCTCCGGCAACGCAGCGTGCGGAGTGCCAGCCGCCATCGCTCCGGCGCTCAGCGAGCATCAGGCGGGTGGACGTCCACGGTTGGTGCGGCCGGCTCCATTCAATCCAGGCTAGGCGTTGGGCGTTTGGGCTGAGGCAGGGGGCGGTATAGAAATCAGCCCCTTCGGCCAGCACCTGGCGCTCACGTGAGCTCAGGTTGAGGCTGATCAGTCGATGTTGATCGGCGTTCTCTTCAATGGCCAGCACCTGCCCTTGCGCATGGTTCACGTCGCCATAACGGCAGTTGCCGTGGGTCAGGGCGTGCGGGGTACTGCCATCCAGCGGTTGCAGGTACAGCTGTTGATCGGACTCGTTAACGAACACGACCGCGTCGTCGCTCAGGCAAAAGGCCCCGCCCCCATACTCGTAAACCCGGCTACGCACGCTGAAGCCAGTCGGTGTCAGGCAACAGGCCTGGCCGTTGCGCCAGTGCCAGATACGGCAGGCGGCGTCTGAGGGGCGGTATTCATTCCAGAACAGCCCAAGAGCGCTGGTCCGCAGCTCGGCGAAGTCTACCCCGGCGGCCACCGCGAGGGCGGCGCTGAATGGTTCAGCCTTTAGCGATGAGTCGGGAGTTTCGATCATTTCGGAAGGCCAGTTGTTCGATGGTTTGAGTGGCATGCTCGGCTTCTTCGCGCGCCTTGAGGATCACGTCGTGTTGCGCTGACTTGCTGCACACCGGGTCGGCGTTGCTGGCATCGCCAGTGAGCATAAAGGCCTGGCAGCGGCAGCCGCCGAAGTCCTTTTCTTTCTCGTCACATGAGCGACAAGGCTCAGGCATCCAGTCGTAACCGCGAAAACGGTTGAAGCCGAATGACTCATACCAGATGTGCTGCATGCTGTGATCGCACACGTTGGGAAAGGCGATCGGCATTTGCCGGGCGCCATGGCACGGCAGGGCAGTACCGTCCGGGGTGACGGTCAAAAAGATGCTGCCCCAACCGTTCATGCAGGCTTTCGGGCGCTCTTCATAATAGTCCGGCGTCACGAAAATCAGCTTGCAGGGATGACCTTCGGCCTCAAGCTTGGCCCGGTATTCGTTGGTGATGCGTTCGGCGCGTACCAGTTGTTCCTTGGTCGGCAACAGCCCGACACGGTTGAGCTGGGCCCACCCGTAAAACTGGCATGTGGCGAGTTCGACGAAGTCGGCTTCAAGGGCGATGCACAGCTCGATGATGCGGTCGATCTTGTCGATGTTGTGCCGATGGGTGACGAAGTTCAGCACCATCGGATACCCGTGGGCTTTCACGGCCCGGGCCATTTCAAGCTTTTGCGCGAAGGCTTTTTTCGAGCCTGCCAGGAGGTTGTTCACCTGCTCATCGCTGGCCTGGAAGCTGATCTGGATGTGGTCCAGCCCGGCTTTTTTGAAGTCGCTGATCTTCTGCTCGGTCAGGCCGATGCCCGAAGTAATCAGGTTGGTGTAGAAGCCCAGCTTGCGTGCCTCGGCAATCAGTTCAGCCAGGTCCTGACGCACCAGCGGTTCACCACCGGAGAACCCCAGCTGTGCCGCGCCCATCTCCCGCGCTTCGCGAAACACCTTGATCCACTGCTCGGTACTCAACTCTTTGCCTTGCTGGGCGAAGTCCAGCGGGTTGGAGCAGTACGGGCATTGCAACGGGCAGCGATAAGTCAGCTCGGCCAGCAGCCACAGTGGCAGGCCGACCTCTGGCTTGGGCGGTAAGGGCATCAGGCTGTCAGGCAAGTTCGATCCAGTGCTCTGCACGAGCGACCTCCATAAATTGCTCGATGTCAGCGCCGAGCTCGGGTACGCCGGGGAACTGTTTGTCCAGTTCACCAATGATAGCGTCAACATCGCGTTGGCCGTCGATCAGACCTCCGATCAAGGCGGCGCTGTCATTGAGTTTGATCATGCCTTCGGGATACAGCAGCACATGGCCTTTTTGCGCGGGCTCGTATTGAAAGCGGTAGCCAGGGCGCCAGGTCGGAATTTTGCTGCGATCGAAGCTCATAGGGTGATTCCTTTGTGCCAGACCCGTTGGTCGGTCACGCTGTGATAGGGCGGACGATCCAGCTCATACGCCATGGTCATGGCATCGAGCATGCTCCAAAGGATGTCCAGTTTGAACTGGAGAATTTCCAGCATGCGCTGCTGGCCTTCATAGGTCGTGTAGTGCTGCAACGTAATCGCCAGCCCATGTTCCACGTCGCGTCGGGCCTGGCCCAGGCGAGTGCGGAAATACTCATACCCGGCGGGATCGATCCACGGGTAATGCTGCGGCCAGCTGTCGAGGCGCGACTGGTGGATTTGCGGCGCGAACATTTCGGTCAGCGAGCTGCTGGCCGCTTCTTCCCAACTGGCGCGGCGGGCGAAGTTGACGTAGGCATCGACCGCAAAACGTACGCCGGGCACCACCAGCTCTTGAGAGCGCAACTGATCCGGGTCCAGGCCAACGGCCTGGCCAAGGCGTAGCCAGGCCTCGATGCCGCCATCCTCTCCCGGCGCACCATCGTGGTCGAGCAGGCGCTGGATCCATTCGCGACGGACTTCGCGGTCCGGACAATTGGCCAGGATCGCTGCGTCTTTCAGGGGAATGTTCACCTGATAGTAGAAGCGGTTGGCGACCCAGCCTTGAATCTGCTCGCGGGTGGCGCGACCCTCATACATGGCTACCTGATACGGATGGTAGATGTGGTAGTACGCACCTTTGGCGCGCAGGGCTGCTTCGAATTCGGCGGTGGAGAGAGGGGCTTGGGTCATGCAATGCCTCCAGAAGATGATTCTCCTGCAGGAGCGAACAAGCTCGCGATCGGATCGCTTCGGTGTCACAGATGCACCGAGTTGTCTGAATCGCGAGCAAACTCGCTCCTACAGGGTTTATGCGAGATTTACAGCTCGATACTCATGCCGTCAAAAGCCACTTCAACGCCCCGGCGAACCAGTTCGGCGCGCTCGGCAGAGTCTTCGTCGAGGATCGGGTTGGTGTTGTTGATATGGATCAGCACCTTGCGCTGCTCGGGCAATTGTTCCAGCACTTCAAGCATGCCGCCCGGGCCGTTTTGCGCCAGGTGGCCCATTTCGCGACCGGTGCGGGTGCCGACGCCACGGCGTTGCATCTCGTCGTCGTCCCACATCGTGCCGTCTACCAGCAGGCAGTCGCTGCCGGCCATGATTTCCAGCAAAGGGGCATCGACTTTGCCCAGGCCCGGGGCATAGAACAGTTTGCCGCCGGTGCGCAGGTCTTCAACGATCAGGCCAATGTTGTCGCCCGGGTGCGGGTCGAAACGGTGTGGCGAATAGGGGGGCGCGGCACTGCGCAAAGGCAGCGGGCTGAAACGCAGGTTGGGGCAGGCCGGGATGGTAAACGTGCCTTGCAGTTCGATACGGTTCCAGTTCAAACCGCCATTCCAGTGCTTGAGCATGGTGAACAGCGGGAAGCCGGTGCTCAAATCTTCATGGACCATGTCGGTGCACCACACTTCGTGCGGGCAGCCCTCGCGCAAGCTGAGCAAACCGGTGGTGTGATCGATCTGACTGTCCATCAAGATGATGGCGCTGATCCCGGTATCACGCAGGGCGCGGCCCGGCTGCATCGGCGCAAAGCCTTGGAGTTGGGCGCGGATATCGGGTGACGTGTTGCACAGAACCCAGTTCACGCCATCATCGGAAATCGCAATCGAGGACTGGGTGCGTGCGGTGGCGCGCAGGCTACCCTCGCGAAAACCCGCGCAGTTGACGCAGTTACAGTTCCACTGCGGGAAACCGCCGCCGGCGGCGGAACCTAGAATCTGGACGAACATGGGAGGCTGTTCTCTTGCAAATCTGAAAATAAAAACGCCCCGGCGAACCGAGGCGTTGGGTTGCTCTGCTCAGAAACGTCGCAGATCAACGGCTTGCGAAGTACATGGTAACTTCAAAGCCAATGCGCAAATCGGTGTAAGCCGGTTTAGTCCAAGCCATGAGTTGACTCCTTCAGCGGTAGGGTGGGTGTAGTAATTTAGTCCAGCTCCCGTAGGAGTTGTTCAAATGCTTAGGTGGCTATCTTACTAAATTTGTCTGCGTGTGAACGCCTCAAGATAAAGAAAGCTCATTACATGGTTGGTAACGATCAGCTTCTTCCTTGAATAAACGATTCAGGTTCTGGATCTGTCGCCAAGCACAGCCAGCTGCATTCATCCTGATTGATCCGCTGCGCAGCGTTCAGTGTAGTGCCTGTATCCAGCTCCATAAGCGCGGTATAGAGGGTCTTCAGGTAATCCGACGGATGGCCTGCGAGCTTTGCATGCCACAACAGTTCACTGCCCCGGGCCACGCTCAATGCTTCGATCGAGAACTGTTGGGCCAAGGCTGCTCGGGCTTCTGCAAAAGATTTTTCATCGAGTGCTGTCATTAAATTCGGCAGGGCGCGAATGAAGGTTCGGATGTGTTCAAAGATTTCAGACGTAGAGGCGTGAGGCGATTGCACGCCGAACAGCAGGCCTGTTTGCCCGTGGCATTGACGCAACCCGCTGAATACGGCGTAACCCAGTTGCTGCTCGACACGCAGTTTTTGGTAAAACGGGGTTTGCGCCACGTGAGCGATCAGGCGCCAGGCCGCTTCGTCAGCGATATCCGTTTGCGGTACGGGGCAAAACACCAGCACGGCCTGTTCGTTGGAGCCGCAGGCTTCGGTGTGCCAGTGATGCCGTGCAGTGTGTTCGCGGGGCTGCGCCAGGTGCGCATCCGGGGTTCCGGGGACTTTGCTCAGCACCGGTGTGATCAAGGCCTGCGTGGCGGCGGGCAGGCCGACGGCCAAACCGTCCCAGCGAGCAGAGGCCCAGCAGTGCTCCAGGTCGCCAACGGAGAGCTCGGCACAAGGCTGGCACATATCCGGCAAACGCTTGAGCAGTTGGCGAATAGGTATTAACGGTATGGCCGGGGGGCTGCTGACCCGCGGCTCGGCAGCCGCCGCGCCGAGCGTACGCAGTGCCTGCTCCAGAATCGCCGGCATCGGCTCGTGGAAGCCCTGCAGGTTCAGCAGCCAGTCCTGGCCCGCGGCGCTGAACGACAACTCGACGCCGGCCTGACGTGCATCGTGCTGAAGTGAGCGCAGCTGACTTTGCAGTTGTGGCAGCACCTCGGCGGCGGGGTTAACCGCCAACTGCCAACGCAGATAGATCGCTGCTTCACCGCTGTGGCTGGGCAGCGCAGTGCTGAAGCTCATGGCGGACAGGTCTCGGCGGTTGCGCAAACGATCCTGCGCAAACGTGCGCAAGCCCCGGTGAGCACTGGTCTGACCGCGAATCAGGCCCGCACTGAGCGGTTCTTTCGCGGCGCGCAGGAAGGGGTTTGGCGTTGGCAGTTGCCAAGCCTGTTGCCATGTCGAGGCGGGTTGCAGCTGCTCCAGCAGCGCTTTAAGCGCTATCACACCGTGCTCCGTCAGCTCCGGCGATTGTTGTTCACAATCACGGCGGGCGAGTTCCAGCGCACCACTGACGTCCTGGCGACGTTGTTGCAGCAATAGGTATTCATCGCGCAGGGCTGACCAGTCTTGCGCATTGAAAAAGGCCAGCCAGTCAGCGAGCGCCTCATGGATCTGTGTGGCGTGTTGAGCGATGTCGGCGGTTGCGCTGAATTCAATCTGCAGCAGTGCCTGCGCCTTGAATTGATACAGCGGTACGGCTTTGAGGGTGTCGACCCGGTGTTGCTGGCGCAGATGAGCGATGAGCCCGCCCGGCTTATCGGCATTGATCCAGTGGCACAGGAAATCCAGGGCCTCGGGAGCGCCGGGAGGTAACTCTTCGCACGCAACCATCACGCTCAACCATTGACCGTCGAGATGCAGGTATGCGTGCTCCGCGTCCGTCATTAGCGTAGGCGGGTCAAGCTGTGGCACGCTCTGGTCGGGGCGCAACTGAGCACCACAGCGTTGTGCCAAGGCTTTGAGATCGTTCGCGGTCTGTGGCCCCGCCAGGCTCAGGCTCATCTGCCCAGCGTGATAAAACTGCTGGTAGAAACCGCTCAGTGCCTGCTGAAAGCTCGCGCGCGGCACGGGCAGGCTGTAACGGTTACCGGCGTGAAATGCACGGAGCGGGTGGGCCGGGTTCAGGGGTTGAAACAGTTTGATCTCACGCTGCGCCGCGGGTTCGCGAGCCCAGGCAATGAACTCGGCGTGCAGCACTTCACGTTCGCGTAACTGCTCATCCAGATTCATGCGTGGATGCGCGAGCATATCGCACAGGCGCTCAACGCCGCCTTCAAACGCCGTGGGCGGCAGTTCAAAAAAGAAATCGGTATGCCGCTCGCTGGTCCGGGCATTCACCTGGCCGCCGTGACGTTGCACGTAAGCCATCAAGTTGTCCGGGGCCGGGAAGCGCTCGGTCCCCAGGAACAGCAGGTGCTCCAGAAAATGTGCCAGGCCCGGCCAGGCCGCAGGCACGTCATGGCTGCCGGCGGCGACCCGCAAAACAGCCGCGCAACGCTTGAGCCGTGGCACATGGCGCACTGATAGAGTCAGACCGTTTTCAAGGGTCAAGCGTTGGGTGTGAGGGTGGTTCAGCGCAGGCATGGGCACTTCCGGAGCAGAGAAGCCCATATGCTAGCGGATTACGGGTAATCAGCGCTTGCTCAGCTCACGGTAAAGTTCGGGACGGCGGTCGGCAAGGTACGTATTCCCCGCCTTGGCGGCAGCCAGCTGCGCGTGTTCCAGGGTCGCGACAATCAGGCCGGGCTCGTGTTGCGCGAGGGCTATTTGCTGGCCATTGGGCGCGGCGATACTGCTTTGCCCACAATAATGAATGTCACCTTCATTTGCGCAGTAGTTGGCATAGGCCACGTAGCACTGGTTCTCAAAGGCCCGGCTGCGCACGGTGACGTCGGCGATGAAGTCGTAAGGCGTCATATTGGCGGTGGGCACCACGATCAGCTCGGCACCGGCCAAGGCCAGTCGGCGGGCGTTTTCCGGGAACTCGAGGTCGTAGCAGATCAGCAAACCGAGCTTCCAGCCATTGAGCTCAACCACAGGAAATGCATCGGGCCCGGGCGTGAACATGGTGCGATCGAGTTCACCGAACAGATGGGTCTTGCGGTAATTGAGCAGGCGCTGGCCCCTGGCGTCGATCAATTGAGCACTGTTATAGATGCGCCCGTCTTCGCCGCGCTCGGGGTAGCCATAGACGATGGCCATGTTGCAGGTCTTGGCCAGCTCGGCAATCTGCTGTGCGGCATCGCCATCCTGGGGCTGCGCACGCTCGGCCACGGCCCGGGCTCCGATGTTGTAGCCGCTGAGGAACATTTCCGGGAGCACCAGCAGATCGACGTCACGTACCTGCAGCGCCCATGCTTTCAAGCGTTGCAGGTTACCGGCCACATCCAGTGGCAAGGGCGGGCATTGATAAAGTGCAACGCGCATGGGGAGCTTCCTGTGGTTAGCCGAGCCTGTAGACGGAGTCCGGGGTCAATCCGGCAGCGCGATGGGGCCGATTTCATGGAACACATCGCCAGGCCCCGGGTTGTCGGCAGGCGTCTTGCCGCCGAAGTGATTCATGATGCCCCACACGGCGTTCAATGAGGTTTGCACCGCGCCTTCAACCCAGGCCGGTGTCCATGACACATCATCGCCGGCAATGAAGATCCCGCGTTGCTCGCTGGGCAGATCCTGCTGCATGAAGTGCGCATACATCCGCTGGTTGTAACGGTAGTGACCCGGCAGTGCGCCTTTAAAAGCACCGAGGAAATGCGGGTCGGACTCCCAGGAAATAGTGATCGGATCGCCGATGATGCGGCTGGCGATGTCGACTTTGGGGTAGATTTTCTTCAGCGAATCGAGTGCCAGCTTGACGCGCTTTTCGACCGGGTGAGGGAGCATTTTCAATGCATCACTCATCCACGAGTACGACAGGCAAATCACACCCGGTTTGTCGTCGCCGTTATCGAACAGATACGTACCACGGGTCAGGCGGTCGGTGAGGGTCATGCTCATCAGGTCGCGGCCGGTCTCGGGATCTTTGTCCTTCCAGAACGGGCGGTCGACCATGACAAAGGTTTTGGAGGACTGCATGTAGCGCGTGCGGTCCAGCGCCATCCACACTTTTTGCGAGAACAGCGACTCTTCGCACTCGATCTGCGTCGTCAGCAACCAGCTTTGGCAGGTGACCAGTACGGCTTCGTAAGGGCGTGTGACACCCAGGTTATCGGTCACCGAAAATTGCCCGTCCGGTGCGCGGCAAATACTTTTGACCCCGGTGCGAGGTGCGCCGTGGTGCAGCGAGCTGAGGCTGGTCCCGGCTGGCCAGTGAGCGCAACGCTCAGGGACATGGCGCCAGATGCCCAGCGGCACTTGTTCGACACCGCCCACGATCAGATGCTGATGATCATCGCAGTTGGTCATCACCACGCGGAAAATCTCGAGCATCGAATTGGGGAAGTCCGAGTCCCAGCCGCCGGTGCCAAATCCAACCTGCCCAAACACTTCACGGTGCTGGAACGAAAGCTTGGCGAAGGCTTTGGAGGTGGCTACGAAGTCATAGAACGTGCGGTCGTCCCACAGCGGAACGAGGGTGTTCCACAGTTCTTTCAGGCGCGGTACGTCGCGATCGCGGATCGCCTGTTGAATATCGCCAAAGCGCGAGCCTGCTTCCAGGGCATCGGCCCAGGCGTCGGCCACTTCCTGAAACAGCGCTGGCAAGTCCGACAGTTTTTGAGCGTAGAACGTCTGACCTTCCAGATCGATCACGGTGCTGCCCGAAGCGGGCGTCAGCGGATTGGGAAAGGGGCTGGTCTCGAGGCCCAGTTTGTCGACGTAGTGGTAAAACGCTGTCGAGGACACCGGAAAACGCATGCCGCCCAACTCGGCGATCACCCCTTCAGTGCCTTCAAAGGCCTGGGAGCGCAGGCGTCCGCCCATTTTCGAGGCTTCATACACCACGGGCTTGAGGCCCAGCTTCATCAGCTCATAAGCCGCTACCATCCCGGCCATCCCGGCCCCGACAATCGCCACTTCAGCGCCATGTTTGCCCGTGGGGATACTGCCCAGGCCTGACGGATGCTCGATCCAGTCATCGAAGGCAAACGGAAAATCCGGGCCAAAGATGGTGATGGGTTTTTTACCGTCGACGGGGTGGCGATTATTCTTGTTCATGGCTGACCTTGCTGGTGACCCGCGCTGTAAGGCTGAGTATAGGAAAAGGCAGGCACCATGATAGGGAGCATGGAAGACGGTAATAAGACACAAACTGCCGTCGTTGTGACTTTATTTTAGTCAATATGACGAATATGGATTACATAATGTTCTATCTGGCGGACATAACGGCTTATCCGCGATCGACTTTGCTACTGAGGATGATAGACGTCGTGGTTTTCTCCACCCCTTCCACGCTACCGATCTGGTCGAGTAACTGATCCAGCTGCTCAGGGGACTCGCTGCGCAGCCAGGCCACGTAATCGAACTCGCCACTGACCGCACACAACTGCTGCACCTGAGCCATTGCACTCAAGCGACGCACCACATCCTTACCGGAGCGCGGCTGCACCGTAATCCCCACATAAGCCTGCAGGCCGCCATCAATCAGACGCTGCCCCAAACGCACCCCGTACCCGGTGATCACCTTGGTCTTCTCCAGCCGTGCCAGCCGAGACGTCACGGTGGTACGCGCAATCCCCAACTGACGCGCAAGCATCGCCACACTTTCACGGGCATTGAGCTGCAAGGCCGCAATCAATTGACGGTCTATTTCATCCAGAGCGGGCGGGCGAGTATCAAGCAAGAGAAGCTCCAATGGCATGAACGGGCAGGGCGATCATGGTACATGGCTTGGCTGCAGAGGTTGAAACCTCAAATCGCACAAACAAAAAAGCCGCGCAGTGCGCGGCTTTCAAGATGGTGGGCCCAGTAGGACTCGAACCTACGACCAAGGGATTATGAGTCCCCTGCTCTAACCAACTGAGCTATAGGCCCTCAGTAGGCCGCGGATTATAACGATGCTTTCTCGGTAGTGCTATCCGAAAAGTCTGAAATAGGCGGGTGAAGGGCTATAGCTGAGAAATCTGCGGCGGATGAGGGCGGGCGCGGGGAAGGTTTTTCGGTCAGAAAGCAAAACCCCCGGCAGGGCCGGGGGTTTTGGGATCACTCGTCGAGGAATGAGCGTAGATGCTCGCTTCTCGTCGGGTGGCGCAGCTTGCGCAACGCTTTGGCTTCGATCTGACGAATCCGCTCACGGGTAACGTCGAACTGCTTACCAACCTCCTCAAGGGTGTGGTCGGTATTCATGTCGATACCGAAACGCATGCGCAGTACCTTGGCTTCACGTGCAGTGAGGCCGCCGAGTACATCGCGTGTCGCTTCTTTAAGGCTCTCAACGGTGGCAACATCGATTGGCGACTGCATGGTCGAGTCTTCGATGAAGTCGCCCAGATGGGAGTCTTCGTCATCACCGATCGGGGTTTCCATGGAGATCGGCTCTTTAGCGATCTTCAATACCTTACGGATTTTATCCTCAGGCATTTCCATGCGTTCGCCCAGCTCTTCCGGGGTCGGTTCACGGCCCATTTCCTGCAACATCTGGCGGGAAATACGGTTGAGCTTGTTGATCGTCTCGATCATGTGCACCGGAATACGGATGGTGCGGGCCTGGTCGGCGATCGAGCGAGTGATCGCCTGACGGATCCACCAGGTGGCATAAGTCGAGAATTTGTAGCCGCGGCGGTATTCAAACTTGTCTACCGCTTTCATCAAGCCGATGTTGCCTTCCTGGATCAGGTCGAGGAACTGCAAGCCACGGTTGGTGTACTTCTTGGCGATGGAGATCACCAGGCGCAAGTTGGCTTCAACCATCTCTTTCTTCGCGCGGCGGGCCTTGGCCTCACCGATCGACATGCGACGGTTGATGTCCTTGATCTCGGCAACCTTCAAGCCGGTTTCAGCTTCCAGAGCCGACAGCTTTTGCTGGCAACGGATGATGTCCGGTTGCAGGCGACCAATGGCTTCAGCGTATTTGCTTTTGCCTTTGGCCAGCGCGTCGCTCCAGCTTTCGTCGACTTCGTTGCCCGGGAACAGGCGCAGGAAATCGGTACGCGGCATGCGTGCATCACGTACACACAGCTGCATGATGGCGCGCTCTTGTGCACGCAGACGCTCCAGGGCGCTGCGAACACGTTCAACCAGGCCTTCGAATTGCTTCGGAACCAGTTTGATCGGCATGAACAGCTCAGCCAGTGCAACCAGCTCGGCAATTGCCTGCTTGCTGTCACGACCGTGCTTTTTCAGGGCCTTGCGAGCGGCTTCCATCTGGTCGGAGACGGCGCCAAAGCGCTGTGCCGCGATGATCGGGTCGGGGCCGCTTTCGACCTCTTCCTCTTCATCGGTGGAGTCGTCCTTCTCTTCCTCTTCGTCGTCGCCTTCGGCGGCTTTGGCCGTCTTGGGGTCGACAGGAGGCGGAACCTCGGCGGCGGGCGGTGCAATGCCGTCGTCTGGGTCGATATAACCGCTCAGAACGTCGGACAGGCGACCACCTTCGGTGGTGACACGAGTGTACTCGGAGAGAATATGGTCAACCGTGCCAGGGAAGTGCGCAATTGCGCCCATCACTTCGCGGATGCCTTCTTCGATACGCTTGGCGATTTCGATTTCGCCTTCACGTGTCAGCAGTTCTACCGTGCCCATTTCACGCATATACATGCGCACTGGGTCGGTAGTACGACCAATGTCGGTCTCTACTGCCGCCAACGCGGCAGCTGCTTCTTCAGCAGCTGCTTCATCGGTGTCAGCATCGGCCAGCATAAGGGCGTCCGCATCCGGAGCACTCTCGTGTACGGGGATCCCCATGTCATTAATCATGCGGATGATGTCTTCCACTTGCTCCGGATCTGAAATATCTTCGGGCAGGTGGTCGTTGACCTCTGCGTAAGTCAGATACTTCTGCTCACGGCCGAGGGTGATCAACTCTTTGATACGAGACTGCTGTTGCGCTTTTCCGGACATAACACCCTATCCACTGAAGGTCTTGGCGGGCAAAAAACAAGCCGAGGATTATACCTTAGCTATGACCTCACGCGCCAGTTGAGGTCGGGTTCGATGCAGGATTATTACGACCCAAGAGGTCGAGTAGCTGTTTCTTTTCCTCGGTACTAAGCTCGCCTTGACGTGCTTTTCGAAGAAGTTGCTCTAGATTTCGCTCACGTTGGCGAGCTGACAAGCTAGTTATGGTGTCGAAAAACTGTTGTTCAAGGTTGTCGGCATCAATTAGCCATTCCTTTTCCAGCAGTCTTTGCAGCAAGCGACCCTGTTCAGTGCCGTGCCAGCGGGACAGCAACTGGATAGAGCTTAGCTTAGGATTTTTCTGTACGGCCTCGACCAGAGCGATCAATAGTTGATTGTTAGTCTGGTCTTCTGCGGCAAAGTGCCCGGCGTCTTCAACTTTCTTGGCCAGCTGCGGATGATGCAGCAACGTGCGCAGTGCGGTCAGCGTGGGCGGTTCAACCCCTACCGGGATCCAGGCCTGTTCGCGCTCGCCTGTGCGCTTGCCTTTTTTGTCCCACGGTTTGTTTTCCCATTTTTTGCCGCCGGCGCCGGGTTTCTTCGGCGTCCACTCTTGCTGCGGGAGGTAGGAGTCCGGTTGCTGGAAGTCGCTGTAATCGGGCATGGCATCATAGTCAATGCCGGGGTCGTACGTGGGTTGGGCCTGGGTCTTTGCGGGCGCATTCTGCGCCAGCTGGCTCACGGCCTCGCTGTTGAGTCCGGTGATTTCGCTGAGGCGCTGACGCATCAAGGTCCGCAGGTTGGCGCCCGGGACTTTGTCGATCAGCGGGGCCGCCAGCGTGGCCATGTGGGCTTTGCCCTCCAGGGAGCGCGGATCGGCTTCTTCGGTCAATTGCTGGAAGAAGTAATCGGCCAGCGGTTGTGCGTGCTGGTTGATGCGTGCCTTGAAAGCGTCAGTGCCTTCGGAGCGGATCAGGGTATCCGGGTCTTCACCTTCGGGCAGGAACAGAAAGCGTGCGCGGCGACCGTCCTGCAAGCAGGGCAGGGTGGCTTCGAGTGCGCGCCAGGCGGCATTGCGGCCTGCCTGGTCGCCATCAAAGCAGAATAAAACGCTGGGTACCACGCGAAACAGGCGCTTCATGTGTTCTTCGCTGGTTGCGGTACCCAGTGTTGCGACGGCGTTGCGCAGGCCTTGCTGGGCGAGCGCGATAACGTCCATGTAGCCTTCGACCACGATGATTTCATCGAGGCTGCGATTGAATTTGCGGGCCTCGAACAGCCCGTACAGTTCCTGGCCTTTGTGGAACACCGGTGTTTCCGGGGAGTTCAGGTACTTGGGTTTGTCGTCCCCCAGAACTCGTCCGCCAAAGGCAATGATGCGGCCACGGCTGTCGCGGATTGGAAACATGACGCGATCGCGGAAGCGGTCATAGCGTTTTCCTGTCTCGGCGTTTTCAACCAGCAGGCCGGCATCGATCATGGCTTTTTGCTGCAGGGTATCGTTGCTCAAGTGCTTGAACAGATTGTCCCAGCCGGGCGGAGCAAAGCCGAGGCCGAAGTCGCGGGCTATTTCGCCGGTGAGGCCTCGGCCTTTCAAGTAGTCCACAGCGGCTTTGCGTGCCGGATGGCTTTTCAAGGCCTGGCGATAAAAGTCAGCTGCGGCGGTCAGAAGGGGGTAGAGCGGAGAGTCGGTCGGTTGCCGTGGTTTATGTGGGCGTCCGCTTTCTTCCCGGGGTATTTCCATGCCTGCGGCTTTGGCCAGTTCTTCGACGGCCTGGGGGAAATCCAGGTTGTCGTGGTCCATGATGAAGCCGAGGGCATTGCCGCCAGCGCCGCAGCCAAAGCAGTAGTAGAACTGTTTGTCCGGGCTGACGCTGAAGGAGGGGGTTTTTTCTTTGTGGAAGGGGCAGCAGGCGGTGTAGTTCTTGCCGGCTTTCTTCATTTGCACGCGCGAGCTGACGACATCGACGATATCGGTACGGTTCAGAAGGTCGTCAATAAAGCTCTGGGGGATTAACCCGGCCATGGCGTTCTCGTCATCACTGCGCAGAAATTAACCCGTATAAAGGGCGTGGTCATCAAGGCGTGCAGGCGAAGGCTCTGCTCGATCGTGGGACGTCAGCTCAATCATTTAGGGGAAGTGTAACTGTCGAAACTCCGCTGACTCATTTTTAATCAGGGTGAATGGGGTTCGATAGGTGTTGCGCTCTGAGTCCGGCATTGACCAATGGCTGGCCTCGGATAGCTCATAAGCAGACACTGGAGAGGTGTCTTGGGCTGATCGTCTTTGGGAAAATCAGAGAAGTGTGCTCGTCGGTAGCCTTGGAAGGCTCGTCAGTAAAGACGTGCACCGCTGGCTATTAGACCAGGTCTGACGTGATATAGCGTTTTGTCGCGGTCGCATCTGCGGCCTTGACGGTAAAGCTTGTAACGTGTTGCAACTGCCTACGGCCCGGCTTTAGGCCGGGCTTGGCAGAAGCTTGCTACGAACGTCTGTGTATTAGTACAGACGAACGGCGCGGCGCTGCTCGCGCTGAACTTTCTTCGCGTGACGCTTAACAGCGGCTGCTGCTTTACGCTTACGCTCAGAAGTCGGCTTCTCGTAAAATTCGCGGCTGCGAACTTCAGCCAGTACACCGGCTTTTTCGCAGGAGCGCTTGAAACGACGCAGAGCTACGTCGAAGGGTTCGTTCTCTTTTACTTTGACGGCTGGCATCCAGAGCTACCTTCATTCATTACCGGGGTCAACGTCTCAAGGCAAAATCGCGTTGGAAGACGTCGGTTTTTAAGGGTTGCGGATGTTAACCCCTCATCGCCCGGAATGCAAAGCCTCTGATCGAAAACCGCTGGCCGGGCGCGGAAGTGGCGACTATTATGCGCGCCTTCGAATTTAGCCTCTACAAGGCGTAAACCCATGCTAGTACTGGGATTAGAAACCTCTTGCGACGAAACCGGCGTCGCGCTGTACGACAGTGAGCGCGGGCTTTTGGCCGATGCACTGTTCAGTCAGATCGACCTGCACCGCGCTTATGGCGGTGTGGTGCCGGAGCTCGCCTCGCGGGATCACGTCAAGCGCATGCTGCCGTTGATTCGTCAGGTGTTGGCCGAGGCCGACTGTGTGCCTACCGAGATCGACGCGATTGCCTACACCGCCGGGCCTGGATTGGTCGGAGCCCTGCTGGTTGGGGCTTCTTGCGCTCAGGCGCTGGCGTTTGCCTGGGGCATTCCGGCCCTTGGCGTGCATCACATGGAAGGGCACTTGTTGGCCCCGATGCTCGAAGAGCAGCCACCGGAATTTCCGTTCGTCGCTTTGTTGGTATCGGGAGGTCATACGCAGCTGGTTCGCGTTGATGGCATCGGCCAATACGAATTGTTGGGCGAGACCCTGGACGATGCTGCCGGGGAAGCCTTCGACAAGACGGCGAAGATGATGGGGCTCAATTATCCGGGTGGCCCGGAGATCGCGCGGCTGGCGGCTCAGGGCGTTGCTGGGCGGTTCGTGTTCCCTCGGCCCATGACGGATCGTCCGGGGCTGGAGTTCAGCTTCAGCGGCCTCAAGACCTTTGCCCTGAATACATGGCAGCGCTGCGTAGCGGCGGGGGACGATACCGAGCAGACCCGTTGTGATATTTCTCTGGCGTTCCAGCAAGCGGTGGTTGAAACACTGACCATCAAGTGCAAGCGGGCGCTGAAGCACGCTGGCATGAAGCGGCTGGTGATTGCCGGTGGCGTTAGCGCCAACAAGGCTTTGCGCGTTTCGCTCGAGAAAATGCTGGGCGACATGAATGGCAATGTTTACTACGCTCGTCCAGAGTTCTGCACGGACAATGGCGCGATGATCGCCTTTGCCGGCTGTCAGCGTTTGCAGGCTGGCCAGCACGAAAGTCTGGCAATCTGTGTGCAGGCGCGCTGGCCGATGGAGCAGTTAAAACCCTTGTGAGGGTGTGCGTGAGCGGGGTTTGAGCGGGTGCGTGAGTTCTGTTCACCCGGATAATTCAGAAATGCCGTTCGCGCCCGGCCACCAGGTCGCGTAAATTGCTGCGATGTCGCCAGACGATCAATGCCGTCAAGGCGCACATCGGTAGCAAGGCGGCCGATTCTTGCCAGGCCAGTAGTGGCAGGGTCAGGGGTGTGGCAATCAGGGCCGCCAGCGAGCTGGTACGGCTTAGCTGGAAGGTCAGCAGCCAGGCAGCAACGGCCAGCAGTGCGGCGGGCGGGTAAAGCCCCAGCAGCATGCCGGCAGCCGTGGCGACGCCTTTCCCGCCCTTGAAGCGGAAGTACACCGGGTACATGTGTCCGATCACGGCGCAGATGCCGATCCAGGCTTGTTGCTGGAGCGGGAGACCGATCTGGTTGGCCAGTAATACGGGCAGCAGGCCTTTGCAGAAGTCGCCGAACAGAGTCAGGATGGCGAGCTTTTTACCAGCCAGACGCAACATGTTGGTCGCGCCAGCATTGCCTGATCCACTCATTCGCGGGTCGGGATTTCCCGTCACACGGCTGAGCAAAATGGCGAAGGACAGAGAGCCGAGCAGGTAGGCGAGGATCGCCAGTAACCAAAACATGCTAACTATTCCGGGCGAGGATGCCCCTGATTCTAACGGCGCATTGCGCCCTTGTCGTGCTGCGGAGAAAAGTGCTTGGACAGAGTGTTTATCGAAGGCCTGGAAGTCGACACTGTCATTGGTGCCTATGACTGGGAGCGTGGCATCCGTCAGTGCCTGCGGCTGGATTTGAGTTTTGCGTGGGATAACCGTCCTGCTGCTGCGGGCGATGATCTGACCCTGGCACTGGATTACGCGAGTGTTTCGTCGCGAATTCAGGCTTTTGCCGAAGAGGCGCAATTCCAACTGGTTGAAACCTTCGCCGAGCGTCTGGCCGAGGTCTTGATGAGTGAATTCAATATTCCCTGGTTGCACCTCAAGCTGACCAAGCCCGGCGCGGTTGCGGCGGCCACAGGCGTGGGCGTGGAGATAGAGCGCGGATGTCGCTGACTCGGATTTTTCTCGGGCTGGGCAGCAATGTCGAGCGTGAAAAGCATTTGGATGCCGGTCTCGAAGCGCTGGCCGTTTTCTTGCGGGACATGCAGTGTTCACCGGTGTTCGAAAGTCAGCCGGTAGGGATCAAAAGCGGGCCTTTTTTCAACTTGGTGGTGTCTGCTAAAACGGATTTGCCACTGGCCGAACTAAGCCGACGTTTGAAACTGATCGAGGCTGATAACGGTCGTTATGCGCAAGATCGTAAAGGATTGCCTTTGGATATCGACGTGTTGTTCTACGGCGATCTGGAGGGCAATTTTGATGGACTGATCCTGCCGCGTGCCGAGATCCTCAAAAATGCATTCGTGCTCTGGCCGTTGTCATTGATGGCTGCGGACAAAGTCCATCCGGGCACAGGCGAAACCCTGGCCCGGATGTGGGCGGATGCGCAGATTGACCAAGTGCTCGCCCCAGTGGCATTTGAGTGGCGAGGCGTGCAATTAACGCCGGAGCGCATGCTTATTGGTTAACCCGTTGCCGCTGCCGGCTCTTGAAGGTCCCTCGGACCTTCCTTCGGCAGCGTCTACAGAGGTTGCCTCGCGTTCTTGTAGGCCTGCAGTGCCTTGAGGCGTTCGTGTTTCAGGGCTTCGCCGAGCTGCGGGCCTTTGAAACCTTGCTCCAGCAAGGGTTGCACGGCCACCGCCTGGGCCGCCAAGGCTGCGCCGCGTAAGTAATCGGCTTGCGGATACGGTCGATTTTCCAGCCCCTGACGTCCTTTGGCGTCCATTTCGCACGCGACGATAAACTCCTCAAAACGCTGTGGCCGACGGTACACATCAAAGCGCTGCAGCAATTCCAGCAGGGTCGAGGCCTTAAGCTCCAGGGCACGATGGCCGTGGGTGTGATATTCACCCACCAGCAGTGCCAACTCCTGACAATCACGGGGCACTTTGTAGCGGTCGTTCACTGCTTTGATCAGACGCAAACCCTTGTGCTCGTGGGCAATGTGTCGTGGCCACTCGCTCGTGGGTGTCAGCCCCTTCCCAAGATCATGCAGCAGGCACGCCCAGCGTACCGTCAGCGGCTGCTCATGCAGTGCAGATTGCTCCAGTACGCTCAGGGTATGCAGGCCGGTATCGATTTCCGGATGGTGAGCGGGAGGTTGCGGCACCCCGAACAGGGCGTTGACCTCAGGCAGTAACACTTCAAGTGCATCACAGCTGCGCAGTGCCTCAATAAACACGTGAGGATGCTTTTCCATCAGTGCGCGAGATATCTCTTTCCAGCAGCGTTCCGGCGTCAGGGCTTGCAGCTCGCCGGATCTGGCCAGTTGACGCATGAGTTCCAGTGTCTGGGGGGCGATGCTGAAGCCGAGCCCGGCATAGCGAGCGGCAAATCGGGCTACACGCAAGACTCTGAGAGGATCTTCGGCGAATGCGGGAGAAACATGACGCAAAATCCGCGCTTCGAGATCGCGCTGGCCATCATAGGGGTCGGTGATATTACCTTCGTCGTCTTCTGCCATCGCATTGATGGTCAAGTCGCGGCGGATCAGGTCTTCTTCAAGGGTGACGTCGGGGCTCGCATGAAACACAAAGCCGCCATAACCGCGGCCACTTTTGCGCTCGGTGCGTGCCAGTGCATATTCTTCGCCGGTTTTTGGGTGAAGAAATACCGGGAAGTCAGAGCCCACAGGGCGATACCCTTTGGCGAGCATCTGTTCGGCTGTAGCGCCAACCACCACCCGGTCGATATCGGTGACGGGGATGCCCAGAAGGCGATCACGTACAGCGCCGCCCACTTTATAAATCTTCATAAAAACCTCCGTTAGCGCGACAGAATAACCCGTGTGCCACGCTAACGGAGGCTCCTGTATGTCAAAGGTGGATGGCGCTCATGTCCAGGCGTCCGTACTCGGCATCGCCATGATCGCCTTTGGGCGGAACGTGTTGCACCTTCATGACTTGATCGCCCTGGAGGGTTTCGAGGTGGATGTCGAAGCCCCACAAGCGATGCAGGTGCTTGAGTACTTCGTCCGTTGAGTCGCCCAGGGGTTTGCGGTCATGTTGCTGGTGACGCAGGGTCAGTGAGCGGTCGCCGCGGCGGTCAATGCTCCAGATCTGTACGTTGGGCTCACGATTGCCCAGGTTGTACTGAGCGGCCAGGGTTTCACGGATGATGCGGTAGCCGTTCTCATCATGAATGGCGGGCACCAGCAAGTCGTCCTTTTGATCATCGTCCATGATGCTGAACAGCTTCAGGTCGCGGATGACCTTGGGTGACAGGTACTGCAGGATGAAACTCTCGTCCTTGAAGCTGCTCATGGCGAACTTGATGCTGGATAGCCAGTCGCTGCCAGCCATGTCCGGGAACCAGCGCCGATCTTCCTCGGTGGGGTTTTCGCAAATGCGACGGATGTCGCGATACATTGCAAACCCCAGTGCGTAGGGGTTGATCCCGCTGTAGTAGGGGCTGTCAAAGCCGGGCTGGAACACAACGCTGGTGTGGGAGGTCAGGAACTCCATCATGAAGCCCTCAGTCACCAGGCCTTCGTCATAGAGGTCGTTCATCAGGGTGTAGTGCCAGAAGGTCGCCCAGCCCTCGTTCATCACCTGGGTTTGGCGTTGAGGGTAAAAGTACTGGGCTATTTTGCGCACGATACGCACCACTTCACGCTGCCATGGCTCCAGTAATGGCGCATGTTTCTCGATGAAGTACAGAATATTTTCCTGAGGTTCCTCCGGGAAGCGTGCATTGTCTTTTTCGCTGAACTTGTCAGCGCTTTTTGGGATGGTTCGCCACAAATCGTTGATCTGTTTTTGCAGATGCTCTTCGCGATCCTTTTGCCGGCGACGCTCTTCTTCGGCCGAAATCGGATAAGGGCGTTTGTAGCGGTCGACACCGTAGTTCATCAGTGCATGGCAGGAGTCCAGCAGATCCTCGACCGCATCGATGCCATGACGCTCCTCGCACTGCATGATGTACTGCTTGGCGAATACCAGGTAATCGATGATGGAGCTGGCATCGGTCCAGGTCCGGAACAGGTAGTTGCCCTTGAAGAAACTGTTGTGGCCATAGCAGGCATGGGCAACCACCAGTGCTTGCATGCAGATGGTGTTTTCTTCCATCAGATAAGCAATGCACGGGTCAGAGTTGATGACGATTTCGTAGGCCAGCCCCATCTGGCCTCGGCTGTAGGATTTCTCGGTACTCAGGAAGTGCTTACCGTAGGACCAGTGGTGATAGCCAAGCGGCATGCCCACAGAGGCATAGGCATCCATCATTTGCTCGGCGGTGATGACCTCGATCTGATTGGGGTAAGTGTCCAGCGCATAGCGTTCGGCCAGGCGGCCGATTTCGCGGTCATAAGCCTGGATCAGTTCAAAGGTCCACTCAGAGCCAGTGGAGATGGGATGGCGTTTATTCTCTTTGGCGGTCATGTCACTAACCTGCGCTGGAAGAGTTCACGGAAGACCGGATAGATATCCCCGGCCGAGACCAGTTGCTGTTGAGCGAAGGTGTCGGAAAATGCCTCGCCAATGCGTTCGTATTCGTACCAGAGCGCCTGATGTTCGCGCGGAGTTATCTCCACGTAAGTGTAGTACTGCACGAACGGCATGATCTGGTTGATCAGGATGTCGCGGCAAATAGGGGAGTCGTCGTTCCAGTTATCACCGTCTGAAGCCTGCGCCGCGTAGATGTTCCACTCATTGGTGGGATAGCGCTCGGCCATGATCTCCTGCATCAGTTTGAGTGCGCTGGACACAATGGTGCCGCCTGTCTCCCTGGAATAGAAAAACTCTTCTTCGTCGACTTCGCGGGCACTGGTGTGGTGGCGAATGAACACAACGTCGATCTTGTCGTAGTTTCGTTTCAGGAACAGGTACAGCAGGATGAAAAAGCGCTTGGCGATGTCTTTCGTGGCTTGGGTCATGGAGCCTGAAACGTCCATCAGGCAGAACATGACGGCTTTCGAGCTGGGATTGGGCTGTTTGACCAGCAGGTTGTACTTGAGGTCAAAGGTGTCGAGAAACGGCACGCGGTGGATCCGGGCGCTGAGTTTTTCGATTTCGGCTTCCAGGTCCTTGATGTCACCGAAGTTGTCCGGCTCTTCGCGTTTCAGCCGCTCCAGTTCGGCTTTGGCCTCCCTGAGTTTGGCCCGGCTGCTGCCGGACAGGGCGATACGCCGCGCGTGAGCGGAGCGCAGAGTACGGATGATGTTGATGCGTGACGGGTTACCCTCGTTGCTGATCCCAGCGCGTACGGTTTTAAACGTGTCTGTGCCGGTCAGGTTGCGCTTCACCAGGTTTGGCAACTCGAGGTCTTCGAACATGAACTCGAGGAATTCTTCCTGGGTGATTTGAAACACGAACTCGTCCATGCCTTCGCCGGAATTGCCGGCCTTGCCCGGGCCGCCACCGCCTCCAGCCCCGCCTTGCGGGCGTTGAATATGCTCGCCGCTGGTGAACTCCTTGTTGCCCGGGTGAACTATCGTTTGTTTGCCGCCACGGCCATGGTGCAGCACGGGCTCATCGATATCCCGGCCGGGAATGCTGATTTGTTCGCCATGTTCCATGTCGGTGATGGAGCGGCGGCCTACGGCCTCTTCTACGGCCTTTTTAATGTGGTCACGATAACGCCGCAGAAAACGCTGACGGTTTACCGTGCTCTTGTTCTTGCCATTGAGGCGTCGGTCGATCACATAGCTCATAGGCCCCTCCGGGGAGCTTCAAAGGGTAAGCCTCAAGCTGCAAGGGCGAACCGCCAGGCAGGCGAACGCTTTCTTGCCGCTTGAGGCTTGAAGCCAGTCGCTGGATTACTGCGACTTTCTGACCCGCAGGTACCACTCGGAGAGCAGTCGTACTTGTTTGTCGGTGTAGCCACGCTCGACCATTCGTGTAACAAAGTCGTTGTGTTTTTGCTGGTCCTCTTTGCTCGCCTTGGCGTTGAAGCTGATGACGGGAAGCAGGTCCTCGGTGTTGGAGAACATTTTCTTCTCGATAACCACGCGCAGCTTCTCGTAGCTGAGCCAGGTCGGATTTTTGCCGTTGTTGTTGGCGCGGGCGCGCAGCACGAAGTTGACGATTTCGTTTCGGAAATCTTTCGGGTTGCTGATACCGGCCGGTTTCTCGATTTTCTCCAGTTCCTCGTTAAGGGCCACGCGGTTGAGAATTTCACCGGTTTCCGGATCGCGGTATTCCTGATCCTGAATCCAGAAGTCTGCATACAACACATAACGGTCGAAGATGTTTTGTCCGTATTCGCTGTAGGACTCGAGGTAAGCGGTCTGGATCTCTTTGCCGATGAACTCGATGTAGCGCGGTGCCAGATACTCTTTGAGGAACCGCAGGTAGCGCTCGCGGGTTTCAGCCTGGAACTGTTCCTGCTCGATCTGTTGTTCGAGCACATACAGCAAGTGAACCGGGTTGGCGGCGATTTCATGCGGGTCGAAGTTGAAAACCTTGGACAGGATCTTGAACGCAAAACGGGTAGAAAGACCGTTCATGCCTTCATCGACGCCAGCGCTGTCGCGGTACTCCTGAATGGATTTGGCTTTCGGGTCGGTGTCTTTCAGGTTCTCGCCGTCATAGACCCGCATCTTGGAGTAGATGTTGGAGTTTTCGGGCTCTTTGAGGCGTGACAGCACCGTGAACTGTGCCAGCATTTTCAGGGTGTCGGGTGCGCAATGAGCATTGGCCAGTGAGCTGTTGAACAGCAGCTTGTCGTAGATCTTCACCTCGTCACTGACACGCAGGCAGTACGGGACTTTGACGATGTAGATCCGGTCGATGAAAGCTTCGTTGTTCTTGTTGTTGCGGAAGGTGTGCCACTCCGATTCGTTGGAGTGGGCCAGCAAGATGCCAGTAAACGGAATCGCCCCCAGACCTTCGGTACTGTTGTAGTTGCCTTCTTGCGTGGCCGTCAGCAATGGGTGCAGCACCTTGATCGGTGCCTTGAACATCTCTACGAATTCCATCAGGCCCTGGTTGGCACGGCACAGTGCGCCCGAGTAGCTGTAGGCATCGGCGTCGTTCTGCGGGAATTCTTCCAGCTTGCGGATATCGACCTTACCTACCAGGGCTGAAATATCCTGGTTGTTTTCATCCCCGGGCTCGGTTTTGGCCACCCCGATCTGATTGAGGATCGACGGATAAAGTTTGACCACGCGGAACTGGCTGATATCGCCACCAAATTCGGCCAGGCGCTTGGTGGCCCACGGCGACATGATGGTGCTCAGGTAGCGTTTTGGAATGCCGAAGTCTTCTTCGAGAATCGCGCCATCTTCGGTGGCGTTGAACAGGCCCAGGGGTGATTCAAAGACCGGCGAGCCTTTGATGGCATAGAACGGGACCTTTTCGATCAGTTGTTTCAGTTTTTCGGCAAGCGATGATTTGCCGCCCCCTACCGGGCCCAGCAGGTAGAGGATCTGTTTCTTCTCTTCCAGGCCCTGCGCGGCGTGGCGGAAGTAGGAGACTATCTGGTCGATGCATTCTTCCATTCCGTGGAAGTCTTCAAAGGCCGGATAGCGACGGATCACCTTGTTGGAGAAGATCCGTGACAAACGGGAATTGTTCGAGGTGTCCAGCAGTTCCGGTTCGCCGATGGCCAGCAGAAGCCTTTCAGCTGCTGAGGCATATGCGCTTTTGTCTTGTTTGCACAGCTCCAGATATTCCTGAAGCGTGAGCTCCTCCTGGCGCGTGGACTCAAAGCGTTGTTGGAAGTGGCTAAAAATACTCATGACGTCACCTCGCTCGATACGTGGAGCCGGCAACAGATCGGTCAGTTCGAGTGCTGGCATGCAGCAGCATTTCAGCTGCTGTGTACCCCCCAGGACACCATCAAGGTGGCTAAGCCCTTGAAGTTACTACCGATGATCCATTCGCCGGTGTACCGGCTCTCCCCAGATTTGGATGGCCTGAGCTAAAGGATAGTTGGTAATCAGGGAGGTCAAGGCGAGATGCGTGAATTGTTACGATCGACCGTTGGTCAGGAGGGGCGCCAGCCCTTTGATCACGTGGGCTTGGCGCTAATAAAAATTTATTCGGCGGTGCCTTCGGAGGTTTCGTTCGGATAAGTCGCACGCCATAACTCAAAGCCGCCATCAAGGCTGTATACATCGCTAAAGCCCTGGCCGACTAGGTAAGCGGCAGCACTCTGGCTGGAGTTGCCGTGGTAGCAGGCGACAATAAGCGGGGCATCCAGGTCGGCCTGGGTGATGAAGTCATGCAGCGAGTGATTGTCGAGATGCCGGGCGCCGGTGATATGGCGGGAGGCATAAGCCTGTGCATCGCGGATATCAACCACGACGGCACCTTGCTCGCGCAAGGCTTGGGCTTGCTCCGGCGGAATACGTTTGAATTCGGTCATTTGAGGTTCCTGTAGCCTGACGACGGACGCCGTTAACGGGCGCCCACGGGAGTGGAGGATTGATCGGTCAATGGAGGGCCGGAGGGCACAGCGAGGCCGAGATCGTCACAGTCGCAGCTCAGGCGCTGGCCCGTGTCGACATTGAGCAGGGTCAGCGCTCCGCCCCAGACACAGCCGGTGTCGAGTGCGAAAATGCCCGGTTCCTTGCAATGCCCTTCGAGAGCTGCCCAGTGCCCAAAGATGATCTTGAGGTCCTGGGTTTTGCGCTCTTTATAACTGAACCACGGTGCATAACCCGCCGGAGCGCTGCCGAGGCCTTCTTTGCTTTTAAGGTCGAGCTTGCCGTCCCGGGTGCAAAAACGCATACGGGTGAAATAGTTGGTGATCACCCGTAAACGCGTCACGCCAGTCAGTTCATTGTCCCACTTGGCAGGTTCGTTGCCGTACATGCCATCGAGAAAAGGCGCCAGGAGATTGTCGTCACGCAAGGCGTGTTCGACTTCACTGGCATGTTTGAGGGCTTTTTTCAGTGACCACTGCGGCGGTATTCCGGCATGCACCAGCGCGGTATTGCGCTCAAGGTCGTAATGCAACAAGGGTTGCTGGCGCAGCCAGGACAGCAGTTCATCGCAATCGCTGGCCTCCAGGATCTCGCGCAACGTGTCGCCTTTTTTCAGGCGTTCGATGTTGTGGGCCACGGCGAGGAGGTGCAGGTCATGGTTGCCCAGCACGCACACCAGGGATTCGCGCATGCGGTAAAGGAATCGCAGGGTTTCCAGCGATTCCGGGCCGCGGTTGACCAGATCCCCCACCAGCCACAGTTTGTCTTTGGCGGGGTTGAAGGCGACGCGTTCAAGCAGGCATTTAAGCGGCTGCAGGCAGCCTTGCAAGTCCCCGACGGCGTACACCGACATTAGTGCAGAGCCCCGGGCACGGCCAGACGAAAGGGCGCAATGATGGCTTTGAATTCGTGACCGTCACTGGCATGCATCAGATAGCTGCCTTGCATGGTGCCGACTTTGGTGGTGATGACCGAGCCGCTGCTGTACGTGTGCTCGCCATCGGGTTCGATCTCTGGCTGCAAACCGACTACACCTGCGCCACGGACTTCTTCGACATGACCATCGCCATCGGTGATCACCCAATGTCGGGACAGCAGCTTCGCGGGCAGTGAGCCCTTGTTGCGTACTGTAATGGTGTACGCGAAAGCAAAACGCTGATGTTCAGGTTGGGATTGTTCTGGCAGGTAACGCGTGACGACGCTGACGTCGACCTGATAACGGGGATCGGGCATGCGAAAGGCCTTACGTGAAAGCGGAGACAGTTCGGAATAAAACTGATGCCTGAGTCTAGGCCAAGTTGCGGGTACTAGGCCAGATGTCGACCTGGTAACCGCATATGTACCTGACAATCAGTCGACAGCGGGTGCCGGGACTGGTTGTTCGCTGAGTTTGTCGGCCAGGCGCACAAAGGCGGCCAGGTCGAGTTGCTCAGGACGCAGGCTGCCATCAACGCCGCAGGCTTCGATTTCAGCGTTGCTGAGCAGGGCCTTGAGAGTGTTGCGCAGCGTTTTGCGACGCTGGTTGAACGCTTCGCGAACCACGCGCTCAAGCAGGCGATGGTCTTTGGCGGGGTGTGGCAGTACTTCGTGGGGCACCAGGCGGACAATCGCCGAATCGACTTTAGGCGGCGGATTGAACGCACCGGGGCCTACGTTGAACAGGTGTTCGACACGGCAGTGGTACTGAACCATGATCGACAGACGACCCCAGTCACCGCCGCCAGGACCGGCAGCCATGCGCTCAACCACTTCTTTTTGCAGCATGAAGTGCATGTCGCGGATCATGTCGGCATTTTTCAACAGGTGAAAAATCAGCGGCGTGGAGATGTTGTACGGCAGGTTACCGACAACCCGCAGGGTGCGCGGTGCTGCGTTGAGGGTCTTGAAGTCGAACTTCAGTGCATCGCCTTGATGCAGGGTGAAGTTGCTCATGCCAGCGAACTGCTGGTTGAGGATCGGGATCAGGTCTTTATCGAGCTCGACAACGTCGAGTTGACCGCCGCTGTTGAGAATGCCCTCGGTCAGAGCACCCTGGCCCGGGCCGATCTCCAGCAGGCGGTCGCCGGCCTTGGCGCTGATGGCGCGCAGAATACGGTCGATTACACCTGCATCGTGCAGGAAGTTCTGGCCAAAGCGCTTGCGCGCCTTGTGTTGGTATTGCTCGTTCATATACGGGTCTCGGCCATCTGGTAGGCGGTTTCCAGGGCGACTTGCAGGCTGCCGGTATCGATCTTGCCGCTGCCCGCCAGATCCAGGGCAGTGCCATGGTCGACGGAGGTACGGATGATCGGCAAGCCCAGGGTGATGTTGACTGCGGCACCAAACCCTTTGTATTTCAGTACGGGCAGGCCTTGGTCGTGGTACATCGCCAGCACTGCATCGCAGTGCTCCAGATATTTGGGGGTAAACAGAGTGTCGGCAGGCAGCGGGCCACGCAGGTCCATGCCCTCGCTGCGCAGGCGCTCCAGGGTTGGTTCAATGATGTCTATTTCTTCATGACCCAAATGACCGCCTTCACCGGCGTGGGGGTTGAGCCCGCAAACCAGGATGCGCGGTTGGGCGATGCCGAATTTTTGTTGCAGGTCGGCGTGCAAGATACGGGTCACCCGCATCAGCCGCTCGGGGGTAATGGCATCGGCGATCTGGCGCAGCGGCAAGTGAGTGGTCACCAGCGCGACGCGCAGCCCGCGGGTAGCGAGCATCATTACGACTTGCTCGGTGCGGGTCAGGTCGGCAAGGAACTCAGTGTGTCCGGAAAACGGAATGCCCGCTTCGTTGATCACGCCCTTGTGTACCGGTGCAGTAATCATCCCTGCAAAATCCCCGTCCAGGCAGCCTTGTGCGGCTCGGGTCAAGGTTTGCAACACGAACGCAGCGTTGGCCTTGTTCAGCGTGCCGGGGGTAACAGCTGCACTCAGTGGGGTGTCCCATACGTACAGGCTGCCTGCCGGTGCCGGTTGCTCTGGCCAGTTGCCCGGGCTGACAGGTAGCAGACTGACAGCCACACCGAGCTGGGCGGCCCGCTCAAGGAGCAGGTCGCAGCTGGTGATGGCAATCAGGGGATGTGGCTGGCGTTGCGAGGCGAGTAGCAGGCACAGGTCGGGACCTATGCCTGCCGGTTCGCCGGGTGTCAGGGCAAAACGCTGTGTGTTCACTGCGCAGCCTGGTCGGCGCTCTCTGCCGGGTTTGCAGCAGGGAGTTTGATCTCTACGTAGGCTTCGTCGCGAATCTGGCGCAGCCAGGTTTGCAGCTCTTCGTCGTACTTGCGGTTACGCAAGGCGTTCATTGCCTGCTGCTCGCGAGCCTGGGTGGTGCTGTCCGTGGCGCGACGGCCCAGGACTTCCAGGACATGCCAGCCGTATTGGGTGCGGAACGGCTTGGACAAAGTACCCTGCGGGGTATCGGCCATGACTTCCCGGAACTCAGGTACCAGCGAGTTAGGGTCGATCCAGTTCAGGTCGCCGCCGTTAAGGGCGGAACCCGGGTCTTCCGAATAGTTCTTGGCCAGCTCGGCAAAGTCTTCACCCGAGGTGATGCGCTCGTAGAGTTTGTCTGCCAGTGTCTTGGTCGCCGCTTCGCTGCGAATTTCGTTCGGCTTGATCAGGATGTGACGAACATGTACTTCGTCAACCACCACGGACTCGCCACCACGTTTCGCGTTGAGCTTGAGGATGATGAAGCCGCCGGGTGTACGTACCGGTGGGGTGATGTCGCCCACTGGCATTTCACTCAGCATGCGATCGAATGGAGGCGGTAGCTGAGCAGCTTTACGCCAGCCCATGTCGCCACCTTCAAGTGCCGTATCGCTGCCTGAGCGGGCGATCGCCATTTGACCGAAGTCCGCGCCTTGCTTGAGCTGTTTGTACACCTCTTCAGCTTGCTTGTAGGCGGTCTGGATTGCTTCCGAATTCGCGCTTTCCGGCGTTGGAATCAGGATGTTGGCCAGGTTGAACTCTTCGGACATTTGCATTTTGCCCAGGTCGGATGCCAGGAAGTTTTTAACTTCCTGATCCGTGACCTGAATGCGCTCGGCCACGCGGCGTTGACGCACACGGCTGATGATCATCTCGCGACGTACCTGCTCGCGGGCATCTTCATAGGACAGGCCGTCATGAGCCAGGGCCTGACGGAACTGATCGAGGGTCATGTTATTGCGCTGGGCAATGGTGCCAATGGCCTGGTTCAGTTCTTCATCCGTGATGCGGATGCCTGCACGTTCACCGAGCTGCAATTGCAGATTTTCGACGATAAGACGCTCAAGCACCTGCTGATCCAGAACGCTGGCCGGCGGAACGCCCTGACCACGCTTGGCAATGGTTTGCTGAACTTCGCGGACACGGTTGTCCAGCTGGCTCTGCATGATCACGTCGTTATCGACGATGGCCACAACCTTATCAAGGGGCTGTACCGCAGCGTGAGCTGCAGTACCCAGGAACAGCGCGCCCAGCACTAGCGGGCGCAGACACTCAGAAAGCTTGATCTTCACGTTCACGATAACCTTGGATGCCTTTGTCGAGGAAGCTCTCTACTTTGGTGCCAACAACGCCACCGAGACCTTTCAGCACAATTTGAAGGAAGACCCCATGATCGCCCTTTTCGTTTTCCGGGGCTTCTTGGGAGTACTCGTCGTTGGAAACCCAATAACGACTGATCAGACGAAGCTTCCAGCAGCAGTTGTCATACTCGAAGCCACCAAAGGCTTCCAGGGTACGGTCGCGGTTGTAGTCGTACTGCCAGCGGCTGATGACGTTCCATTGCGGCACGATCGGCCAGATAACCGAGAAGTCGTGCTGCTTGATCTTGTAGTAATCCTTGATATAGCCAGGATCGCCCGGCGACAGGTAGTCACCACCGCCCACTGTCCACTTGCCGGTGTACTGGTCATAGCGAACCTGGTCGTTACGATAACGGTAACCGAGGTTGACGACCTTGTTCGGGTTGTCTTCCGGCTGGTAGTGCATCATCGCACTGCCAGAGCGAGTGCTGTGGCTGTCCGGATCCCAGTTGAAGTCGGCGGTTGCACGCCAGTCGCGGTTGAAGCGGTAGGCATACTCGAGTGCGTACGGCGACACACCGGCCGTTGCGTCGGCACGATCGGCGTCAATACCTGGCAGTTGAACCTTGCGGTCCTTGAAGTAGTAAGCCTGGCCCACGCTGACGCGTTGACGCTCAAAGCCGTTTTCTTCAATCCAGCGGCTGGTGACGCCCAGGGACAGTTTGTTCTCGTCACCCACGCGGTCAGTGCCGGTGAAGCGGTTGTCACGCCACAGCGAGGAATAGCTGAAGGTGCTTTCGCTGGTGTCGAAGATCGGGATGTCGTCCTGATCGCGTTCCGGGACATACAGGTAGAACGCCCGCGGTTCCAGGGTCTGGCGGAAGTTGGTGCCGAACCATTGGGTGTTGCGGTCGAAGTACAGGCCGCTGTCGATGCTGGCGATAGGTACGCTGCGGTTAACCGAGCTGTCGAAATTATCACCGGTAGCTAACTGAGCCTTGCCCTTGCCATCCAGATCAAGGTCGTACTGGGTGTACATGTACTTCAGGGATGGCGTCAGGAAGCCGTAGCTCCAGTTCATCGGCAGGCTCATGGCCGGTGCGACATTCATCCGTGTACCGTTGGCACGTGCCAGGCCGGTAACGTTGTTGTCCAGGCGGGACGAGACCTTCCCGTCTTCATCAACGAAGTTGCCGTTTTCCAGATCGCGGTCAAAACGCACCAGCTCGGTGTCGTATTTGAAGTCCAGACCGCCCGGGTGATACGGCAGGGCACCATTGAAGGTGAGCTGCGGCAGCATGTTGTACGGCGTGATCTGGGTAACCGTTGCCAGCTGGTAGGCCTGGGCGTTCAGTCGGGCGGTGTAATTGTCGCCACGGTAGCTGACGGCGCCCTGCTGGTTGACGAAGTCCTGGCTTTCAACGCCGATCTGATCGCTCTCGAGATCCTGGAAGTAGTACGGGTCGCTGATCTTGGTGTAATCGACCTCGGTCATTACACGGGAGTCCAGGCCGCCCTTGTGCTGCCAGTTGAGCATGTAGCGCTTGTCGGTGTAGTCGGTCTGCAGCTTGCGGTCGTCGTTGTCGTCGTTGAGGTACGCGGCGCCGAACTGCCCTTCGCTGGACTCGGTCAGGTAGCGGAACTCGCCTTCCATCAACAGGCCGCGCTTGGTCATGTAGCGCGGGTACAACGTGGCATCGTAGTTAGGTGCCAGGTTGAAGTAGTACGGGGTCACGAGCATGAAGCCGGTGTCGGAACTGCTGCTGAAGGACGGCGGCAGGAAACCGGACTGACGGCGATCGTCGATCGGGAAGTAGATGTACGGGGTGTAGAAAATCGGGATGTCTTTGACCCGCAGCGTCACGTTGGTTGCCGTACCGAAGCCGGTGGCCGGGTTCAACGTGATGTTGTTGCCTTTGAGCTGCCAGGCGTTGCTGTTCGGCTCGCACGTGGTGTACGTACCATCCTTGAGGCGGATGATCGCGTTTTCACCGCGCTTGGCGTACAGCGCGCTGCCGCGAATGCGCGACTTGTGCAAAACGTATTCGGCGTTATCGACCTTGGCAGCACCGGTGTCCAGTTGAACATCGGCGTGATCGCCGACAATCAATGCACCGTTGTCGCGAAGGCGGACCTTGCCATTGAGCTCGCCACGGCTTTCGGCCTGATACAGGCTGGCCTCGTCGGCTTCGATCTGCATGCTGCCCTGACGCATGACAACGTCACCGGCCAGGGTCGCGACCTGTTCTTCCTGCTGATAGCGTGAGGCCTTGGCACCAATAAAGGTTGGGGCATCGCTTTTGCTGGTGGTGTCGTTCATGCCCGGACGGATTGGCTCGACGTAGGAGCCAGCGCAGTACGGACCGGTTTCGGCCAGTTGCGCAGGTGTCAGCTTGTCACGCGGGACCCAGTCGAGGTGACTGTAGTCTTCGCTGCGTGACTTCAGCCCGCGGCCCTTGGCTTCAGTCACCAGCGGGGTCTGTGCGGCTTGCTCGGCTGTTTCGCCGGAAGCATCGACCACAGCGCCTGCATGCGTCGGACGAGGTGGCAATTGCGCTACATTCGTTTTTGGCGCGCAATCCCAGCCTCCCGTAGCCGACACGGAACAGTCATACTGCTCCTCGGCAACAGCGAATGGCGTGGCTAAAGGTTGCATGGCCAGCAGACTGCCGGTTACCAGCAACGGAAATTTTTTACGAAACGCGGGGGATTTCAATGCCATCTTATTAGTCCGGGCTTCCTGCGTGCCATCAGCCCGCGGTGGGGGACCGCACGCCTATCGATGGTCTGGAAAAGATTCTGGATAATAAAGCATGACCCGCTTGACGGCTAGCGCCGTCGGAGACCCTTGTAATGCCTGACCAAGATGTACGCCTGCAACACCTGAAAGTTTGGCTCGATGAGCAGTTGCCAGACCTGTTTGCGAACGAGGGCTGGGGTGCCGTGCCCCCGGCCACGCTGACTGCGGCCAGTAGCGACGCGAGTTTTAGACGTTATTTTCGCTGGGAAGGCGAAGGCCGCAGCTTTATCGTCATGGACGCGCCGCCGCCTCAGGAAAACTGCAAACCTTTCGTCGATATTGCGCAATTACTGCGTACCAGCCAGATAAACGTGCCGAAAATTTATGCCCAGGACCTTGAACGCGGCTTTCTTCTGCTGAACGACCTGGGCAATAAAACCTTTCTCGACGTGATTAACAGCAGCAACGCCGACGAGCTGTTCAAGGACGCGATTGAGTCCTTGCTGGCCTTTCAGCATTTGCCGATGACCGCGCCATTGCCCAGCTACGACGTGGCATTGCTGCGCCGCGAGCTTGAATTGTTCCCTGAGTGGTATGTGCGTGCTCATTTGGGTGTCGAGTTCGATGAGCAGCAACAAGCGGCCTGGCAGCGGGTCAGCGCGCTGCTGATTGACAGTGCTCTGGCGCAGCCACAGGTGCTGGTGCACCGCGACTTTATGCCGCGCAACCTGATGCTCAGTATCCCCAACCCCGGGGTACTGGATTTCCAGGATGCGGTCTACGGCCCGGTGACCTATGACATTACCTGCTTGTTCAAGGATGCCTTTCTCAGTTGGCCCGAAGAGCGTGTCCAGGCCTGGTTGAAGGATTATTGGCAGTTGGCGCTGCCGCTGGGCATTCCAGTGCAGCCTGACTTCGAAGACTTCCTGCGTGCCAGTGACCTGATGGGCGTGCAGCGTCACTTGAAAGTGATCGGGATTTTTGCCCGCATTTGCCATCGGGATGGCAAGCCGCGTTATCTGGCGGATGTGCCGCGCTTCTTTGCCTATATAGAAGCCGTGCTGGCACGTCGTCCTGAACTGGCGGAGCTGGGTGAGTTGTTCGCCAGCCTGCCCAAATCTGTCGAGGCCCCCGTATGAAGGCGATGATCCTGGCGGCAGGTAAGGGTGAGCGCTTGCGGCCATTGACCCTGCACACACCCAAACCGCTGATTCGTGCAGGAGGCGTGCCGCTGATCGAGTATCACCTGCGGGCTTTGGCTGCTGCGGGGTTTACCGAGATTGTGATCAACCACGCCTGGCTGGGCCAACAAATAGAAGACCATCTGGGCGACGGCTCACGCTGGGGCGTCAGCATCCGGTATTCCGCCGAAGGTGAGCCACTGGAAACGGGCGGCGGGATTTTCAAGGCGCTGCCGCTGCTGGGCGATAGCCCGTTTGTGGTGGTCAATGGCGACATCTGGACCGATTACGACTTTGCCGCCTTGCGTCGACCGTTGTCGGGGTTGGCGCATTTGGTGCTGGTCGATAATCCGGCGCACCACCAGGCAGGCGACTTCTGCCTCAATGATGCGCAGGTTCAGGATGGCGGCGCCGGTGCCGACACGTTGACCTACAGCGGGATCGCGGTGCTCAGTCCGGAATTGTTCAAGGGGGCTGTTGCCGGAGCCTTCAAGTTGGCACCGCTGTTGCGCGCGGCCATGGCCGAAGGCCGGGTCACAGGCGAACGCTTGCAAGGGCGTTGGGTCGATGTGGGAACACATGAGCGGCTGGCTGAGGTCGAGGCGCTGATCAGGGATCCACACTGATATGTTGTGGCCAGGGACGCTGATCGGAGCTGGAGCAGGCCTTCTCATTGCCAGTATTCCGGGAGCCATGCTCGGCGCCTTGCTGGGGCAGGTGCTGGATCGGCGTCTGCAGTTGCACAGTTGGGCGGATGTGCGTGAGCGCTTGGGCGGTCGCCCGATGCGGGACAACGATGAACTGCTGTTCATTTTGCTGGGTCGCCTGGCCAAGAGCGGGGGCCGTGTGATGGCCCCGCATATCGAACAGGCACGTCAAGAGATGCGCCTGCTCGACATGACGTCCAGTGCACAGGAGCGGGCCGTTGCTGCGTTTAACCGTGGCAAGTCGGGTAGTGACTCGGTGCGCGGCGATCTGCAGCGTCTGAAAGCCGAGCCGGCGGTAGCTGAACGTGTGTTGCGCGCCTGCTGGCGGATGTGTGTTGCCGACGGGCGGGTCGATCCCGCAGAGCGACAACTGATCATGCTCTGGGGGCGCTGGCTGGGCTGGACACCACAACAGGTTGAGGCACTGGGTGCGGAGTACGAAGTGCCTTCGCAATCGTTGCTCACTCGCGGCGGCACTTATCAGGCATCGCTGGCGTTGCTTGGCGTCACGGACAGCAGTGATCCGGTGCAGATAAAGCGTGCCTACCGGCGTTTGCTCAGTCGGCATCACCCGGACAAGATCGCCGGCACCGGGGCGACTCTTTCGCAGGTGCGTGACGCCACTGAAAAAACCCGCGAGCTGCATCACGCTTATGCCTTGATCAGTGAGCGGCGCGGCTTTCGTTAAGCGCAGGGCCGGGGCTATTTATCCACAGGCTGCGGATTAAGCCAGCCACGGATTCGACGAAACAGCAGTTCCTGCTCGGCGGCCCGGTTGCCCGGGATAGCCGTCAGTGCCACTTGATTGAATGTCAAACCCTTGACCCGCTTGCTGGCCTGTCGCCGCTGCAAGGCGGCTTCGCGTGTGAGTGGCGTGTCTTTATAGAACAGGTCCAGCTGCGCAATGTTGAGTGACGAGATCAGTTGGCTCAGTTCAGGTTGTGCCTGGGCCGGTGTTTGTGCCGCGACCATGATCAGCTTGGGGATTTGCGCGGGCTGTTTTTCTTCCAGATAACGTGCTGCCCAATAGGCGCCTGTGCCATGACCGAGCAGGACAATGCTGCGCATGTTCTGTTGCAGCGCAAAGGCCAGCGCGGCGTCGATGCGCGCGAAAATGCGCTCGGCATCGGCCTTGCTTAACGCTTCAAGCGTCGAAACGGGAACTGGATCGTTTCCGGGGTTTTCAGTGCCGGCGCTGGCCGCTTGTTCGATGGGTTTGGCTGTGGTGCTGGCGTCTTTGCTGCTACTGTCTGGCGTGACAGGCTGGCTTTCTGGTTCGGTCTCTCGCGTCAGGCTGGCCGTGCTTTGGATGTCCGGCAAGGTCAGGCTCAGGCTGGCCCAGTTGGCATCGGGGAGTTTGTTGCGAAGTGGCCCGACGGCCAGCGGCCAGTCAGCCGTTTCTCCGTTACCCGGCACAATGATCACCAGTCCGCTGGGGTCGCTGCTGTTGGCAGGCTTCCAGAGAGTGAGAAAACTGTCGTCTCCGGCCTGCAGCAGTTGCTGTTCGTGTTTTGGGATGCTTCGTTCAAGCGCCATGGCATCCTCCTGGCTGCGCTCTGGCAGTGGCTGGCGCACCAGCGGCTGAGGAAGTGCAGCCTCGGCGGCAGGCTCTGGCTCGGCTGCCTGCGTTGGCAAGGCGAGGGGTAGCAGTAACGACAGGCACAGGGCTGGCAGTACCAGGCGGTAAAGAAGCATCGGTTATTCCAGGCCAGAAGTAATCCCGGCAGCCTAAAGGGTTGATCCATATTTGTCAGGGTGTGAGCGTCCAGATGACACGTTTTTGCTATTGGTGGGTTATCGGCTGGTTATGGCTGCCCTTGATGGGCACGGCAGCGCCTTTGCCGGCGGCGCAGTTGTCGGCGGATCAGCAACAGTGGCTGGCGCAACATCAGGCGTTGCGTGTCGGGCTGGTGCTGCAGGCCCCTTACGCCAGGTTCGACCAGCGCTTGCAGCAATTGTCGGGGGCCAACGTCGAGCTGATGAAGTGGCTGGCGAGCACGTTGAATGTCGAACTGGTCTGGCGAAACTACCCCGACCTGAAAAGCGTGGAAGCGGCTGCCCGCGCCGGGGAGATCGATCTGGTTCCGGGGTTGACGCAAACCCCGGCAGGTTTGCGTTTGTGGATGTTTTCCGATCCCTATATGCGGGTTCCGCAATTGCTGGTGGGGGTGCGCAACGGCACGGGTTCGGTTGATCTGGAAAGCATCGACAGTCAAACCCGCGTTGCGGTGCGCATGCCCAGCGCCACTGCGGACTTCTTGCGCAGCAGCTATCCGGGTCTGAACCTGCAAGGCGTGCCATTGGAACGCCAGGCTTTGCAGTTATTGCTCAGCCAGCAAGCCACGTATGCCGTGGTCGATGAAGCTCAGCTCAGCCGTTTGTCGATCGAGCCCGAGTTTGCGGAGTTGGCCGTGGTCGGTGATATCGGGCTGCCGCAACTGCTGCGCGTTGCGACCCGCCGAGACTGGCCCGAGTTGGCGGGCATTGTCGAGCGTGGGCTGCATGCGATTCCGGCGCGAGACATGGAGCAATTGCATGCTCGTTGGCTACAGCCCAAATATCCGCGAGCCGGCCCTTCGCCGGGCTTCTGGCAAAATCTGTGCGCATTGCTCGGTGTGGTGCTGCTGGCGTGCATGGCCATTGTGTTCTGGCAGCGCCGCCAGCAGACGGCGCTTGAACGCACCTTGCTCGGGGCCCGGGAAGACATCGCCTTGCGCGCCGCCAGCGCTGAAGCGTTGCGCTTGACTCAGTTTTCAATTGATCAAAGCCCCATGGGGATTCTGTGGGTGAATTGGGACAGCCATGTGCGCTATGCCAATCGCGCTGCGGAAGACATGCTCGGCTATACACCCGGGGCTGTTCTGGAACGCCCCTTGAGCGACTTCGAACCCGGCTTGAGCATGGACCGCTGGTTGAGTTTGTGGCGGCGTGCACGCGCCAGCGAGGAGGGTGTTCAGCGTATCGAAACCCACTGTGTCCGCGCCGATGGCAGCCAGTTTCCGGCCGATGTGACCTTGAGCTTTTTGCGGTTTCAGGAGGCCGAGTATTTGGTCGTGTACCTCAATGACCTCACTGAGCGGCGGCGGGTACAGGCGGCGCTGCAAGAAAGCGATGCACGCTTGCAGGGGATTGCCGCTAACGTCCCGGGGCTGGTCTTTCGTCTGGAACGCTCTTTGCTGACTGGTGAACTGGACTTTCCTTACATCAGCGAAGGCAGTGAAAGTCTGGCCGGGTTTTCCCCGGCCACATTGCGTCAGCGTGAGGTGGGTTTACGCAGCCTGGTACACCCGGATGACAAGGCGGATTACCATCGAGTGCAGGACATCGCGCTGGACAGTGACAGTGACTGGTCATGGCAAGGACGGATCTTGACCAGCCAAGGACAGCAGCGTTGGGCTGAAATCAAGGCCATTACCCGTCGTCTCAAAGATGGCACGGTGGTGTGGGACGGCATTGTCTGGGATATCAGCGAGAGTAAGCGCATCGAGCTGGCGCTGGACAGCTCGAGGGGCCAACTGCGCGAACTCTCGGCGCACCTTGAGAGTGTGCGAGAAGAAGAAAAGGCCCGCATCGCCCGCGAGGTGCATGATGAGCTGGGCCAGATGCTGACGGTACTCAAACTTGAAACCTCGATGTGCGAGCTGGCCTACGCCGACCTTGATCCAGGGTTGCGCGAGCGGCTCAATAGCATGAAAAAGCTGATTGCCCAGTTGTTCCAGCTGGTACGGGATGTCGCGACGGCGTTACGCCCGCCGATTCTGGATGCCGGTATCTGCTCGGCGATTGAATGGCAGGCCCGGCGGTTTGAAGCGCGGACTCAGATTCCGTGTCTGGTTCAGGTGCCGGAACACCTGCCGCCGCTGAGTGCCGCGAAGGAAGTCGGGCTGTTCAGGATTTTGCAGGAGGCACTGACCAACGTGATCCGTCATGCTCAGGCCCAGACCGTGGAGTTGACGCTGAGTGTGCAGGGCAAAGAACTGTGTTTGAGCATCAGCGATGATGGTCAGGGTTTTGAACCCTCAGCGGGCCGGCCGGCATCCTTCGGCTTGGTCGGCATGCGTGAGCGTGTATTGATGCTGGGCGGTACGTTGTCGCTGCAAAGCGAACCGGGAGCGGGCACCACACTGAGTGTGCGCGTGCCGTTGAGCCAAAGCCTTGAGTGATTTTTGATGAGGAAATGCCCGTGATCCGTGTACTGGTAGCTGAAGACCACACCATCGTGCGTGAAGGGATCAAGCAGTTGATCGGCCTGGCCAAGGACTTGCTGGTCGTGGGTGAGGCGAGTAACGGCGAGCAACTGCTGGAAACCTTGAGGCATGTGCCTTGCGAAGTGGTGCTGCTGGATATTTCGATGCCGGGGGTGAATGGTCTTGAAGCGATCCCGCGGATCCGCGCCTTGAATAACCCGCCCGCGATTCTGGTGCTGTCGATGCACGATGAAGCGCAAATGGCGGCTCGGGCGTTGAAGTTCGGTGCTGCGGGTTACGCCACCAAAGACAGTGATCCGGCGCTGCTGCTCACGGCGATTCGTAAAGTGGCGGCGGGCGGGCGTTACATCGACCCGGATCTGGCGGATCGCATGGTGTTCGAGGTCGGCCTGACCGACACCCGGCCATTGCATGCTTTGTTGTCTGAGCGTGAATTTTCGGTGTTCGAGCGACTGGCGCAGGGCGTTAACGTCAATGACATCGCCCTGCAACTGGCCTTGAGCAGCAAAACCATCAGTACCCACAAGGCGCGTCTGATGCAGAAACTCCACGTCACGTCGCTGGCGGAGCTGGTCAAATATGCGATGGAGCACAAGTTGCTGTAAGTCTCTCCCTCAGTATTGATAGGGCCGACATATCTGTTTACGACAGGTTTGCCTCCGGCCCTTGCCTGTCGGGTGCACGGTAGATGTATGACCATTCCGATCACGACATCGTTGTAGGGCAATCCCTACAAAAACCCTTCCATCCTCCTGATGTGAATATCTCCTTCGCCCCGATTTCTGTGGGCTTGCACCTTCATTAGTCTTGGGCTACGGCAGTCCAAAACAAAAGGTGTGGCTATGAGTGAGGTCGGTGCAAGCGCTGGGGCGAGTGACATACTGGTCAGCTTTCGTGGTGTGCAAAAGAGCTACGATGGCGAAAACCTGATCGTTAAAGATCTCAATCTGGATATTCGCAAAGGCGAGTTCCTGACATTGCTCGGGCCGTCCGGCTCGGGCAAAACCACCAGCCTGATGATGTTGGCCGGCTTTGAAACACCCACTGCCGGTGAAATCCTGCTTGCGGGTCGATCGATCAACAATGTGCCACCGCATAAACGCGACATCGGCATGGTGTTCCAGAACTACGCGCTGTTTCCGCACATGACCGTGGCCGAGAACCTGGGGTTCCCGTTATCTGTGCGCGGCTTGAACCGCACGGATATCAGCGAACGGGTCAAGCGTGTACTGAGCATGGTGCAGCTGGATGCCTTTGCGCAGCGTTACCCGGCCCAACTGTCGGGCGGTCAGCAACAACGGGTCGCGCTGGCGCGAGCGCTGGTGTTTGAACCGCAGCTGGTGCTGATGGATGAGCCGCTGGGTGCGCTGGATAAACAGCTGCGCGAGCACATGCAGATGGAGATCAAGCACCTTCATCAGCGCCTGGGCGTCACCGTGGTCTATGTGACTCACGATCAGGGCGAAGCGTTGACCATGTCCGATCGTGTTGCCGTGTTTCATCAGGGTGAAATCCAGCAGATCGCCCCGCCGCGCACCTTATATGAAGAACCGAAAAACACATTTGTTGCCAACTTCATCGGTGAGAACAACCGTCTCAATGGCCGCCTGCACAGCCAGGACGGTGATCGATGCGTAGTGGAACTGGGCCGGGGCGAGAAGGTTCAGGCGCTGGCGGTGAATGTGGGACGCACAGGCGATCCGGTGACGTTGTCCATTCGGCCTGAACGCATCAGCCTCAATGGCTCCAGCGAATCGTGCGTCAACCGCTTTTCGGGGCGTGTTGAAGAGTTTATCTATCTGGGCGATCACGTCCGGTTGCGTCTCGAAGTCTGCGGCAAGAACGATTTTTTTGTGAAACAGCCCATTGCCGAGCTTGATCCGGGCCTGGCGGTGGGAGACGTCGTGCCACTTGGTTGGCAAGTCGAACATGTACGCGCGCTGGATCCTCTCTTAGAGGCGAATTAATCGCCCCGGCTTCACCAACCCTGTGGAGAACAACAATGCATAAATCCCTCAAGTTCACGGCCCTGACGCTGGGCATGCTGTGTGCTGCCAATGCAATGGCAGCCACCGATCTCACCGTGGTGTCGTTTGGCGGAGCGAACAAGGCTGCGCAGGTCAAAGCGTTTTACGCCCCTTGGGAGGCCAAAGGTGACGGCAAAATCATCGCCGGGGAATACAACGGTGAAATGGCCAAGATCAAAGCGATGGTCGACACCAAAAGCATTTCCTGGGACCTGGTAGAAGTGGAATCGCCGGAACTGTCCCGCGGGTGTGACGAGGATATGTTCGAGCCGCTGGACCCGGCCCTGTTCGGCAATCCTGAGCAGTACGTCAAAGGCGCGATCCAGACCTGTGGTGCCGGCTTCTTCGTGTGGTCAACGGTGTTGGCCTACAACGCCGACAAGTTGAAAACCGCACCCACCAGTTGGGCGGATTTCTGGGACACCAAAACCTTCCCGGGCAAACGCGGCCTGCGCAAGGGTGCCAAGTACACCCTGGAATTTGCACTGATGGCCGACGGCGTGGCGCCCAAGGACGTGTACAGCGTGCTGGCGAGCAAGGAAGGCCAGAACCGTGCCTTCAAAAAGCTGGATGAGCTCAAGCCGAGCATTCAATGGTGGGAAGCGGGCGCTCAGCCGCCGCAGTACCTGGCCTCCGGCGATGTTGTGATGAGTTCGGCTTACAACGGCCGTATTGCAGCAGTGCAAAAGGAAAGCAATCTGAAGGTGGTGTGGAATGGCGGCATCTACGATTTTGACGCTTGGGCCATCCCTAAAGGGTTGAGCAAGGACAAGGCTGAAGCTGCGAAGAAGTTCATCGCCTTCACCCTGCAGCCACAACAGCAAAGCCTGTACTCGCAAAACATCGCCTACGGCCCGGCAAACAAGGAAGCGATGCCGCTCTTGCCAAAGGCGCTGCTGGCGGACATGCCGACGGCTCCGGAAAACATCGTCAACCAGGTGCAGATCGACGTCAGCTTCTGGGCTGATAACGGCGAGCAACTGGAGCAACGCTTCAACGCCTGGGCTGCCAAGTAACAGCCCTGACATGCGGTGCGGCCGACCGGGCCGCACCGCCATCGTTTAAAGTTTTCCGGAGTTCGCCATGGCTATCGCCGTTCCCCTGAACGAGGTCTCCAGCCCCACCTTGAAAAAGCGCCTGGCACATGCCGAGCGAATTAACCGCTGGAAGGCGCAAGCGCTGATTGCGCCTTTGGTGATTTTTTTGCTGCTGGTGTTTCTGGTGCCGATCGCTGCGCTGCTCTACAAAAGTGTGGGCAACCCGGAAGTGGTCGAAGGCTTGCCGCGCACCGTGGTGGCCGTGACGGCGTGGGATGGCAAAGGCTTGCCGGAGGAGTCGGTCTACCAGGCGCTCGGTGAGGACCTGGCCGAAGCCCGCAAGAATCAAGTCTTGGGCGATTTGTCCAAGCGACTGAATATGGAATTGGCAGGTTATCGCAGCCTGTTGATGAAAACCGCCAGGGCCTTGCCGTTCAAGGCCGTGCCCGAATCGTATAAAGACGCGATGGAAGGCCTTGATGAACGCTGGGGCGATCCGGCGTATTGGCAGGCGATCAAACGCAACGCTTCCAGCGTGACACCGTTCTATCTGTTGGCAGCGGTGGACCACCGGATCGATGACCTGGGCGAAGTCGCCCCGGCCACACCTGACCAGGCGATCTACCTGGACATCTTCGCCCGTACCTTCTGGATGGGGTTTGTCATCACGTGCATTTGCCTGGTGCTGGCGTATCCGCTGGCGTACCTGTTGGCTAACCTGCCGGCCCGTCAAAGCAACCTGTTGATGATTCTGGTACTGCTGCCGTTCTGGACGTCGGTACTGGTGCGGGTGGCAGCGTGGATTGTACTGCTGCAGTCGGGAGGCCTGATCAACAGTGCCCTGATAAGCATGGGGGTGATCGATAAACCGCTGGAACTGGTGTTTAACCGGGTTGGGGTTTACATCTCGATGGTGCACATTCTGTTGCCATTCATGATCCTGCCGATCTACAGCGTGATGAAAGGTATTTCGCCTACCTATATGCGTGCTGCTATCTCGCTGGGTTGTCATCCATTCGCTAGCTTCTGGCGTGTGTACTTCCCACAAACTTATGCCGGAGTCGGCGCGGGTTGCCTGTTGGTGTTCATCATCGCCATTGGCTACTACATCACCCCGGCCTTGCTCGGCAGCCCCAACGACCAAATGGTCAGCTATTTCGTAGCGTTCTATACCAACACCAGCATCAACTGGGGCATGGCGACCGCCTTGGGTGGCTTGTTACTGCTGGCCACCGTGCTGCTTTACCTGATGTACAACTGGCTGGTAGGCGCGAGCCGCCTGCGCTTGAGCTAAGGAGAACGCCATGCTGAGCCCTTATATGTCACCCGTTGAGCGGGTCTGGTTTTACAGCTTGCGCATTCTCTGTGGGCTGATTCTGTTGTTTCTGATCTTGCCGGTGCTGGTGATCATTCCGCTGTCTTTCAACTCCGGGAGTTTTCTGGTGTACCCGTTGCAAGGGTTTTCCCTGCATTGGTACCAGGACTTCTTTGCCTCGGCCGAGTGGATGCGTGCACTGAAAAACAGCGTAATTGTGGCGCCGGCTGCCACGGTGCTGGCGATGGTGTTTGGCACACTGGCCGCGATTGGCCTGACACGCAGCGACTTTCCGGGCAAGGCGCTGGTCATGGCGCTGGTGATTTCGCCCATGGTGGTGCCTGTTGTGATCATCGGTGTGGCCAGCTACCTGTTTTTTGCGCCCCTTGGTCTGGGCAACAGCTACGTCTCGTTGATTGTGGTGCACGCCGTATTGGGCGTGCCCTTTGTGATCATCACCGTATCGGCCACCCTGCAGGGCTTCAATCACAACCTGGTGCGAGCGGCTGCCAGCCTGGGCGCCTCGCCCTTGACTGCCTTTCGCCGGGTGACCTTGCCGCTGATCGCGCCGGGGGTGATCAGCGGCGCACTGTTTGCGTTTGCAACATCGTTTGATGAAGTGGTGGTCACGCTGTTCCTGGCCGGCCCGGAACAGGCAACCTTGCCGCGTCAGATGTTCAGTGGCATTCGTGAAAACCTCAGCCCGACCATTGCTGCTGCGGCGACGCTGTTGATCGGGTTCTCGGTGATCTTGCTGCTGACCCTCGAATGGCTGCGCGGGCGTAGCGAAAAAATGCGCACCGCACAGGCCTGAGGCGTCAGATCCAGCAAGCGTCCCACAACGGATAATCCCCGATTCGCGAAGCGATTTGAGCGCGAATCGGGTTCTGGATGATGTAGCGGGCCGCTGCTTTCACGTCGTCCTCCTGCCGTAGTGCCCTGTCGTAATAGCCTTTTTGCCACAGCCGTCCATAGGCGTGGGTTGCTTGATTAACGGCTACGCTGCTGCGCGATTTTAGACGGCACATCAATTCACCCAGCGTTTTACGACGTAGTTCTATAAGCCAATGGCAATGGTCAGGCATGACCACCCATGCGATGGAATTAACGATGCCTTCATCGTGGGCATGCTTTAGCTGATTGACCACAAGACGCCCGAGGTGGAAGTCGTGGAAGACCGGTCGACGTTGTTCGGTAACCGTCGTGAGTAAGTAGATTCGGCCTGGTTCGGATACACGGCCTTTTAAAAGCTGATGTCCATTTGAGAAATTTGGCATTCCTTGCCTCGTGTCTTTTTGATAGGTGCTTCAAACCTAGACGGCTGAGTTGAACTCGGTGGATGCGCTTGTTAGCAAGATATTGCCGGGAAGGTCATGAGGGCCTTATCGCAGCCTTCGGCAGCGGCTACAGGCTGTGTAGCCGCTGCCGAAGGCTGCGATAAGGTTGCGGAGCAACCGCATGGATTGAGGTCAATCATCGCGGCCCCGGTGTGCGGGTCGGGATCGGGGGTATACAATGCGCGCCACCGTAATTTGCTCATTAAAAGGTGCGTTATGCAGCCCTTCGCTATTGCCCCATCGATTCTTTCAGCCGACTTCGCCCGTCTTGGTGAAGAAGTGGACAACGTGCTCGCCGCAGGCGCTGACATCGTGCATTTCGATGTCATGGACAATCATTACGTGCCCAACCTGACCATTGGCCCTATGGTCTGTGCTGCCTTGCGCAAGTACGGCATCACGGCGCCGATTGATGCTCACCTGATGGTCAGCCCGGTTGACCGGATCATCGGCGACTTCATCGAAGCGGGTGCGACGTACATCACGTTCCATCCCGAAGCCACGCAGCACGTCGACCGCTCCCTGCAACTGATTCGCGAAGGCGGTTGCAAGGCCGGTCTGGTATTCAACCCGGCGACCCCGCTGGATGTGCTCAAGTACGTCATGGACAAGGTCGACATGGTCCTGCTGATGAGCGTCAACCCGGGCTTCGGTGGCCAGAAGTTCATTCCCGGCACGCTCGACAAACTGCGTGAAGCGCGCGCACTGATCGATGCTTCGGGCCGTGAAATCCGCCTCGAAATCGATGGTGGCGTCAACGTGGGCAATATCCGCGAGATCGCTGAGGCGGGGGCGGACACCTTCGTCGCGGGCTCGGCCATTTTCAATGCGCCGAACTACGAAGAAGTGATCCAGAAAATGCGTTCCGAGCTAGCGTTGGCCCGCGCATGAGTGGCTTCGAGCAGCTACTCCAGGGGCAGCTGCCGAAGTTGATCATGTTCGACCTGGACGGCACTTTGATCGATTCCGTGCCGGATTTGGCCGCTGCCGTGGAGACCATGCTGCTCAAGCTTGGTCGTCCACCGGCGGGCCTTGAGAACGTGCAGATGTGGATTGGCAACGGCGCGCCCATGCTGGTGCGTCGTGCGCTGGCCGGCAACATGCAGGGCTCGGGGATTGACGACGCCGAGGCGGAGCGGGCGCTGGAAATATTCATGGAGGCCTATGACGGTGGCCATGAACTGACCCGGGTCTATGCCGGAGTGCGCGAAAGCCTCAAGTGGTTGCAGAAACAGGGGGTCGAAATGGCCCTGATCACCAACAAGCCGGAGCGCTTTGTTGCGCCCTTGCTTGATGAGATGAAACTCGGCCGGTTCTTTCGCTGGATCATTGGGGGTGACACGCTGCCCCAGAAAAAGCCGGATCCGGCGGCGTTGTTGTTTGTGATGAAAATGGCCGGTGTGACAGCGCCTCAATCAATGTTTATCGGTGATTCGCGCAATGACGTGCTGGCGGCCAAAGCCGCAGGTGTACGCTGTGTCGCGTTGAACTATGGCTATAACCATGGCCGGCCGATCGAAGAAGAGTCGCCCGATATGGTGATTGGCAACCTGCAAGAGCTGATAGCCGGTTGCTTAGAATCTTCGGCTGAGATAACGTTGGGCAATTCAGTTCACCCCTCTCAAAGAGATTCCATCGTGGTGGTCACCCGCAAACTCTGGATGAAAGTTATCAAGGCCCTGGCCCGTTGGCGTTGGCGCGCCTGACTTGAATCTGGCCGGAGAACCGGTACGTTTGCATACCTGACAGTTTGACCCTCAGACCACGAGGCACCTCATGATCCGCGAAGAATTCCTGCGTTTGGCCGCTGCTGGCTATAACCGTATCCCGCTTGCACGTGAAACTCTTGCCGACTTCGATACACCGCTGTCGATCTACCTGAAACTGGCTGACCAGCCCAACTCCTATTTGCTGGAGTCGGTGCAGGGCGGTGAGAAATGGGGGCGTTACTCGATCATTGGTTTGCCATGCCGCACGGTTCTGCGTGTGCATGAGCACCAGGTCCGAGTGACCCATGATGGCGTCGAAATCGAGGCTCACGAAGCGCAAGATCCGTTGACCTTCGTTGAGGAATTCAAGGCCCGTTACAACGTGCCGACCATCGCCGGGTTACCGCGTTTCAATGGCGGGCTGGTGGGGTATTTCGGTTATGACTGCGTGCGTTACGTGGAAAAGCGTTTGGGCAAGTGCCCGAATCCTGATCCGCTGGGCGTTCCGGATATTTTGCTGATGGTGTCGGACGCTGTCGTGGTGTTCGATAACCTGGCCGGCAAGATGCACGCGATTGTGTTGGTCGACCCCGCAGAGCCTAATGCCTACGAAGAAGGCCAGGCCCGTCTTGAGGCGTTGCTCGAGCAACTGCGCCAACCGATTGCGCCGCGTCGCGGTCTGGATTTCTCGGCGCAGCCAGCGGCTGACCCGGTGTTTCGCTCCAGCTTCACCCAGGCCGACTACGAAAAAGCGGTCGACACCATCAAGGACTACATCCTCGCGGGCGACTGCATGCAAGTGGTGCCGTCGCAGCGTATGTCCATCGACTTCAAGGCTGCGCCGATCGATCTGTATCGTGCGCTGCGCTGTTTCAACCCGACGCCTTATATGTACTTCTTCAACTTTGGCGACTTCCACGTGGTGGGCAGTTCTCCGGAAGTGCTGGTACGGGTTGAAGACAATCTGATTACCGTGCGCCCGATTGCCGGTACGCGCCCACGCGGTGCCACCGAAGAAGCCGATCTGGCGCTGGAAGAAGACTTGCTCAGTGATGACAAGGAAATCGCCGAGCACTTGATGTTGATCGATCTCGGCCGCAACGACACGGGCCGGGTTTCTGAAATCGGTTCGGTCAAGCTCACCGAGAAGATGGTCATCGAGCGCTATTCCAACGTGATGCATATTGTGTCCAACGTCACAGGCCAGCTGAAAAGCGGGCTGACGGCGATGGACGCACTGCGGGCCATTTTGCCGGCGGGCACGTTGTCCGGCGCACCGAAGATCCGCGCGATGGAAATCATCGACGAACTGGAGCCGGTCAAGCGCGGCGTATATGGCGGCGCTGTCGGTTACTTCGCCTGGAACGGCAACATGGACACGGCCATCGCAATTCGTACTGCGGTGATCAAGAACGGTGAATTGCATGTGCAAGCCGGTGGCGGCATTGTCGCTGACTCGGTACCGGCCCTGGAGTGGGAAGAGACGCTGAACAAACGCCGCGCGATGTTTCGTGCCGTAGCGCTCGCTGAACAAACCCCCGCGTCCGACGCCTGAGGAGCTTTGCCATGTTGCTGATGATCGATAACTACGACTCTTTTACTTATAACGTTGTGCAGTACCTCGGCGAACTGGGTGCAGAGGTCAAGGTGGTGCGCAACGATGAACTGACGGTGGCCGAGATTGAAGCGCTCAAGCCGGAGCGCATCGTGGTCTCGCCTGGCCCGTGCACGCCGAACGAGGCGGGCATCTCTCTTGAGGCCATCAAGCACTTTGCCGGAAAGTTGCCGATTCTGGGTGTATGCCTGGGCCATCAATCCATTGGCCAGGCTTTTGGTGGTGACGTGGTGCGCGCGCGGCAAGTCATGCACGGCAAGACCAGTCCGGTTTTCCACTTCGACAAGGGCGTGTTCCACGGCTTGAACAACCCGTTGACGGTGACCCGTTATCACTCCCTGGTGGTCAAGCGCGAAACCTTGCCGGATTGCCTGGAGCTGACGGCCTGGACGCAGCATGCCGATGGTTCGGTGGACGAGATCATGGGCTTGCGCCACAAAACATTGAACATCGAGGGTGTGCAATTTCACCCTGAGTCGATTCTGACCGAGCAGGGTCATGAACTGTTCGCCAACTTTCTGAAACAAACCGGCGGCATGCGCTAAGGACATTATATGGATATCAAAACTGCCCTGAGCCGTATCGTCGGCCACCTCGACCTGACCACCGATGAGATGCGCGATGTCATGCGCGACATCATGACCGGCCAATGTACCGAGGCACAGATTGGCGCATTCATGATGGGCATGCGCATGAAGAGTGAAAGCATCGACGAGATCGTGGGTGCCGTGACGGTGATGCGGGAACTGGCGGACAAGGTTGAGCTTAATACCCTCGAGGGTGTTGTCGACATCGTTGGTACTGGCGGCGATGGCGCGAACATCTTTAACGTCTCTACAGCCTCTGCCCTGGTGATTGCGGCAGCAGGTTGCACTGTAGCCAAACACGGCAACCGTGCGGTGTCGGGTAAAAGCGGCAGCGCTGACCTGCTAGAAGCGGCCGGTGTCTATCTGAACCTGACCCCGACGCAAGTGGCCCGCTGTATCGACAGCGTGGGCATCGGCTTCATGTTCGCCCAGTCCCACCATGGTGCCATGAAGCATGCGGCTATCCCGCGCCGCGATCTGGGCCTGCGTACCCTGTTCAATATGCTTGGCCCGCTTACGAATCCGGCAGGTGTAGTGCATCAGGTGGTTGGGGTGTTCAATCAGGCATTGTGCCGGCCTTTGGCTGAAGTGTTGCAACGTCTGGGCAGCAAGCATGTACTGGTGGTGCATTCGCAAGACGGTCTGGACGAGTTCAGCCTGGCGGCCCCCACTTTTGTTGCAGAGCTGCACAAGGGCGAGATCAAAGAGTATTGGGTTCAGCCCGAAGACTTGGGAATCAAGAGCCAGAGCTTGTTCGGCCTTGTCGTCGACAGCCCGGAACAATCGCTGGAATTGATCCGTGATGCCTTGGGGCGTCGAAAAACCGAGTCGGGCCAGAAAGCCGCTGAAATGATTGTACTCAATGCCGGTGCTGCGCTTTATGCCGCCGACATTGCCTATACGCTCAAAGAGGGTGTAGAACTGGCTCACGATGCCCTGCACACCGGCCTGGCCCGGGAAAAACTCGAAGAGCTGGGCGCATTTACCGCTATTTTCAAGCAGGAGAATGAAGCATGAGTGTGCCTACCGTTCTGGAGAATATTCTGGCGCGTAAAGTCCAGGAAGTCGCCGAGCGCAGTGCGCGCGTGAGCTTGGCCGAACTTGAACGCATGGCCGCTCAGGCAGACCCCGTGCGTGGTTTTGCCAACGCATTGCTGGCACAGGCCAAGCTGAAACAACCGGCAGTGATCGCCGAAATCAAAAAGGCTTCGCCGAGCAAGGGTGTGATTCGTGAGCACTTTGTCCCCGCCGAAATCGCCAAGAGTTATCAGGCCGGTGGTGCCACTTGCTTGTCCGTACTGACAGATGTCGATTATTTCCAGGGTGCTGACGCATACCTGCAGCAGGCGCGTGCGGCCTGTACCTTGCCGGTGATTCGCAAGGATTTCATGATCGACCCGTATCAGATCGTTGAAGCCCGCGCACTGGGTGCTGATTGCGTACTGTTGATCGTCTCTGCGCTGGATGACGTGAAACTGGCCGAGCTGGCTGCCGTTGCCAAAAGTGCAGGGCTGGATGTGCTGGTTGAAGTGCATGACGGCGATGAGCTGGAGCGCGCACTGAAAACCCTCGACACACCCCTGGTGGGGATCAATAACCGCAACCTGCATACATTCGAGGTGAGCCTCGAAACCACGCTGGATCTGTTGCCGCGCATCCCGCGCGACCGGCTGGTGATCACTGAGAGCGGGATTCTTAACCGGGCAGATGTCGAACTGATGGAAATCAGCGAAGTTTATTCATTCCTGGTGGGCGAAGCCTTCATGCGGGCTGAAAACCCGGGCAACGAATTGCAGCGTCTGTTCTTCCCGGAGCGGGCTGTACACGTGACCGGCTCTACGCTGGACTGACCGGTGTAAACTCTGTGCGGTGACTCGCGATAGCCGCACTGCACAGACCTTGAACGTCATCGTCTGTCGCGCGAGCAAGCCCTCTTCCAATCAGACCGTCTGCGGTCAGGATTTTTATGACGCTCATCCAGCAACTTACCGTCGAAGCAGGCCTTAAGGCCGAGCAGGACTTGCTTGCTTCTGTGTGCGCAGGTGAGCTGGAGGCGGGTGTGTTGTTTTGGCAGCCTACAGACCGCGCGCTGGTCATGCCCCGGCGCTTGAGTCGTTTGCCCGGGTTTGAGCAGGCAAGTGGCGAATTGGCTGCCAGCGGTTGGCCAATCCTGTTGCGAGAAACCGGTGGCGAGCCGGTTCCCCAGTCGGCATCGACCATCAATATTGCGTTGGTCTATGCACCTTTGCGCAGTGAAGGCGATCACGGTCGGATCGAAACGGCGTATCGCCGGTTATGCGAGCCGGTCTGCGATGTGTTGACTGAGCTGGGGGGCGTAGCATCTTTGGGGGAGGTTGCCGGTGCATTTTGTGATGGCCGCTTTAACGTCAACCTCAATGCACGCAAGCTGGTCGGGACCGCTCAGCGTTGGCGCCAGAGTAAAGGCGGGCAGCGTCCGGTTGGACTGGTACATGGAGCGTTACTGGTTGAAAACGAGCGCGAGTCGATGGTGGCTGCGGTCAATCGCTTCAACCAGCTGTGCGAACTGGACCAACGTTGCCTGGCTGAGAGCCACATTGCTTTGCATGAGGTATTTGCGGCACCTGACTTCTTCGAGCGGCTGAGTGCCAATTACCAACAGGTCCTGGCACCTTTGCTTCAGCGTTAACGCGTACCGAACACCACCATGGTTTTACCTTTTACCCTGACCAGGTTCTGTTCTTCCAGACCCTTTAATACGCGTCCTACCATCTCGCGTGAACAGCCAACAATTCTGCCAATCTCCTGACGGGTGATCTTGATTTGCATCCCGTCCGGGTGAGTCATGGCGTCCGGTTGTTTGCACAGTTCGAGCAAACAGCGGGCGACCCGTCCCGTGACATCAAAAAAAGCCAGGTCGCCGACCTTGCGCGTGGTGTTGCGCAAGCGCTGGGCGATTTGTCCGCTCAGTGCATACAGGATTTCTGGCTCTAGCTGTGAATACTCTCTGAATTTTGTGTAGCTGATCTCTGCGACTTCGCACTCGGTCTTGGCCCGTACCCATGCGCTGCGTGTCTGTTCTTGCCCTGGTTGCTCAAAGAGACCCAGCTCACCGATGAAATCTCCGGAGTTCAGATAGGCAATGATCATCTCACGGCCCTCTTCATCCTCAATCACGACAGTGACTGACCCTTTAATGATGAAGAACAGTGTGTGGGAGTGTTCGCCTGCGCAGATGATGTTGCTTTTGCTTTGATAGCGTTTGCGTTGGCACTGAGTCAAAAAACTGTCGAGGTTTTTGATCTTGGTCTGAGAGGGGAGAGCCGCCATGGTTGTATCCCGAAAGCTTGCACAGTATGGGTTGGATCTATTTTTATATAGAGCGCTTGCTGGCTGGCGCCAGTGATTTGGCGCCAGCTTAACAGACAGATTCTGTGCGGTTATCAGAATTTTCCTGGCGCAAGGTCAGAGAAGTGCTCAGTGCGACGAGTCTTCCATTTCTGGCCCTGTGCTAAGCTGACGCCCCTTTTAAAGCAGTGGAGTCTGGGTGATGAAGGCACGCATTCAATGGGCTGGCGAAGCCATGTTTCTTGGTGAGTCCGGCAGTGGTCACGTCGTTGTCATGGACGGACCGCCTGAAAGTGGTGGTCGTAACCTGGGCGTACGACCCATGGAAATGCTGCTGTTGGGGCTAGGCGGTTGCAGTAATTTTGATGTCGTCAGCATCCTCAAAAAGTCACGCCAGGCGGTGGAAAGTTGCGAAGCGTTTCTTGAAGCTGAACGCGCCACTGAAGACCCGAAGGTGTTCACCAAGATTCACCTGCACTTTGTGGTCAAGGGCCGTGGCTTGAAAGAAGCTCAGGTTAAGCGTGCGATTGAACTGTCAGCCGAAAAGTATTGCTCTGCATCGATCATGCTAGGTGCGGCCGGTGTCGCCATCAGCCATGACTACGAAATTATCGAATTGGGTTAAGTCGGCACTCAATCAACGCTCGAGATTATTTACGTGCGTTCACTGCCGTAAAGATTTCAGCCACAAAAAAGGCGGCTACCCCGAGGTAGCCGCCTTTTTGATAACTGTCGTTCTGCAGGCGAGTCAGATGCGGTAAGTGCTTTTGGTCATGACTTTGGCCATCAGGCTCATACCGAACTTGACCGGGGCCGGGAAGCGAAAGCCACCGGCATTGAGAGCGGACTCTTTATGCTGTTCTTCGTCGATACGCATCTGTTCGAGGATTGCCCGGGACTTTTCATCGTCAGCAGGTAATTGTTCAAGATGCTCGTTGAGGTGCTTGCACACTTGATCTTCAGTGGCGGCTACAAAGCCCAGGCTGACTTTGTCGCTGATAAGCCCTGCAACGGCACCGATCCCGAAAGACATCCCATAAAACAGCGGATTCAAGACGCTGGGATGGCTGCCCAATTGCCGGATACGCTGTTCGCACCAGGCCAGATGGTCGATTTCCTCTTCGGCCGCATGCTCCATGGCTGCGCGGACATGTGGCAGCTTGGCTGTCAGTGCCTGGCCCTGATACAAGGCCTGAGCGCAGACTTCTCCGGTGTGGTTGATCCGCATCAACCCGGCAACATGGCGGGTGGCCTTGTCGTCCAGCGGGTTTTCAGGTTTGACGATCGCGGGTGACGGGCGATGAGGCTGGCCACTGAATGGCAGCAAGGTGCGCATCGCGGTATCAGCTTGTAAAAGAAGACGGTCAATCGGCGAGTAGTGACGTTGGGTAGTCATGCTTACCTCCGGAAAAAATCACGGCGCCCAGTTTACCCCAATCGGGCGGTGAGGGTTTGCGCGTGATCATCCCTGAGCGTGGGAGCTACGTCGCTCCCACTGCAGCCTGGCAGTTTGCCAATCAGCCCGGTGGCCAATTCATCTGACGCTGACCCAGAACGTGCATGTGAATGTGGTAGACCGTTTGGCCGCCTTTTTCATTGCAGTTCATCACCACGCGGAAACCGTCTTCACAGCCCAGCTCTTTGGCCAGACGTTGCGCGGTGAACAGGATATGTCCAGCCAGCGATTTGTCTTCTTCGGTCAAGTCATTAAGGGTGCGAATCGGCTTTTTCGGGATAACCAGAAAATGCACCGGTGCTTGAGGGGCGATGTCGTGAAAGGCTAATACTTGATCATCTTCATAGATGATTCTGGCGGGTATTTCACGGTTGATGATCTTGGTGAACAGAGTATCCAAAGCTATATCTCCCTGAGAAAGGTCTGGTCAGAGTGTACTCAGGGACGCGGATTACACCAGCCCACGTTAACGTGGGCAGTAGGATTTGTTGACGGACGCTGCGATTTTTCGTGTCATCCAGCGTGAAAGCAGGCGGGGGACACGGGTTATCCAGCGATTGCGTCGCCCCGGGATGATGATGGCCTTGTTCTTTTCAAGGGCTCGCACAGTGTAGAGCGCCACTTCTTCGGGGGTCATGGCACCGGCATTTTGCTCAACGGTGTCGGTATTCATTTTGGCGGCATCGAAGAAGCGCGTTCGTGTCACGCCGGGGCAGAGTACCGAGACCTTGATGCCGGTTTTTTTCACTTCTTCTCGCAATCCTTCGGAGAAGTGCAATACATAGGCCTTGCTGGCGAAGTACGTGCTCAGCCACGGTCCGGGCTGAAAGGCCGCTATCGATGAGACGTTGAGGATCTGGCCGCCGCCTTGTACCGCCATCATGTTGCCGATGGCATGGCACAAGCGCGTGAGTGCCAGCACGTTGAGCTCTATCAGGTCTTGCTCAGCGCTCCAGTCATGCGCCAGGAAAGGTCCGCATGTGCCGATACCAGCACAATTGACCAGCAGGTCGATCTGTCGATCGCCCTCTTCAAGCTCGAGCAAGAAGCCGGACAGACGTAGGGGCTCCCCCAGGTCACAGGCGCGGAACAGAACCTCAACGCCGAAACGCTGGTTCAGCTCAAGGGCAATGCTTTCCAGTGCATCCCGCTGGCGGGCCACCAGGATCAGGCTGCGACCACGGCGGGCGAGGGCTTCAGCCAGGGCCAGGCCAATGCCGCTGGAGGCGCCAGTGATCAAAGCGTAACGGGTCATGCTGTTCTCCATCGAACGGTACAGTCCGGTGACAATGATGTCCCTGGTGTTATCGCGCTCATTAAAGGTGCGCAGTCTACAGACTGTTGCCGTTGACTGTGTTGACCACCGCATTCATCAGGCTCAGGGCGAAGATGGCGATCATTGCGAAAATGCCCAATCCAATCAAAAAGATAACAATTCGTGCCAGCACTTCGACCGATGGACTATTCGGTGGCGGTGGGGGTCCGAACCTGTTCGGTCCTGGAGTGCCAGGCATCAACAGCATCATGAGGGTCAGGACAAGGTTGGCCACAGGCACCAAATGCAGCAACAGCATCCAGGCAGACCAATTGAGATCGTGCAAACGCTGTGCGCTTATCCTCAGGCTGATGAGGAAATAAGCAATTGCCAGCGTTGCACATACGGTGATCCCCAAGGTCGGGGACAGCTTGGTTGCGAGTAGAGCCAGTAGCGAAGCCGCCATGGCGATCAGGGTAATCACCATATTCCATGCCAGCAGGCGTAAACGCCCGATTCGACCGCTGAAGCCAAAAGGGTCCAGGGTGGCGTAATGCGCTTGAGGTGTCTTGTCCAGGCTCAGTTCGGGCATGAAGGCGTCCTTGTCCGGTTCGTATAAAAAAGCCCGCCGGAGATGGCGGGCTCTGGTATGTCAGGGGTGTGGCCATTGCCGGGATAACTGGCGGGTGAGGTTGAGCGCTTTGCGGTACTCCTCATCCAGACGTGCGATCAATTGATCGGTTGTCGGCAGATCATGGATACCGCCCACGCCTTGACCGGCAGACCATACTGTTTTCCAGGCCTTGGCCTCCTCCGTCAGGGGCTTGAGCTTGTTGCCGGCGCTCATTCCGGCTTTGCCTTGTAGTGCTGCAAGATCGAAGCCTGCGTTCTCAAGGCTCTGGCGCATAAAGCTGGCTGGTACCCCTGAGACGGCAGGGGTATGAATGATATCCGCCGCCTGGGATGCCAGCAGCATATCTTTGTATGCATCAGGCGCATGACTTTCGTGGGTGCCGATAAAACGTGTACCAAGGTAGGCAAGATCTGCCCCCAGCACCTGCGCCGCCAGGATCTCGTGCCCATGGTTCATGCAGCCAGCCAGCAATACGGTCTTGCCGAAGAACTGACGAATTTCGGCGACCAGCGCAAACGGACTCCAGGTTCCTGCATGTCCTCCGGCGCCTGCAGCCACGGCAATCAGCCCGTCTACTCCGGCCTGAGCGGCTTTTTCGGCATGACGTCGGGTGGTGACATCGTGGAATACCAGGCCGCCATAGCTGTGCACGGCATCCACGACTTCCTTCACTGCGCCGAGGCTGGTGATGACGATGGGGACTTTGTGTTCTACGCAAATGGCCAGATCTGCCTGCAGGCGCGGGTTGCTGTCATGCACAATCAGGTTTACGGCGTAAGGCGCAGGGTTATCCATTGTCGCGAGTCCCGCTTCTATTTCCTCAAGCCATGCCTTGAAACCGCTGCTTTCGCGCTGGTTGAGTGCAGGAAAACTGCCTGCAACACCATTACGACAGCACGCCAGGACCAGTTGAGGATTGGAAATCAGAAACATCGGGGCTGCTACCAGCGGCAGGCGCAAGCGCTGTTCAAGCAGGTCGGGCAGTGACATTGGATAACCTCTGTTAATCAATGAAATGAGCTTAAAACGGTTTGACCACCGCCAGAATGACAATTGCCAGCAAGAACACCACGGGCACTTCGTTGAACCAGCGGTAGAACACGTGAGAGCGCTTGTTTTCACCGCGGGCAAAGCGTTTTACCTGTGCCCCGCACATGTGGTGGTAGCCGATCAGCAGAATGACCAGGGTCAACTTGACGTGCATCCAGCCCTGGCTGAAGTAACCGCTTGGGTTGAGGCTGATCAGCCAGCCGCCAAAGATGAGGGTTGCGATCATTGCCGGGCCCATGATGCCGCGATACAGCTTGCGCTCCATGAGGCTGAATCGCTCTTTGCTGACGGAGTCTTCGCTTTGTGCGTGGTAAACAAATAAGCGAGGCAAGTAAAACAGGCCGGCAAACCAGCAGACGATGCTGATGATGTGGAAAGCTTTGAGCCATAGATAAAGCATTTTTAGTTATTCCCAGGTTCACGGTAGATCAAATAGTAGTAGTAGACCGTCTGAGAGTCACCTTGACGGTTGTCGCAGAGGCGCGGTGTCCCTATTATCGAGGGCTTTCCAGTGGTTCGTTGAAGGGGCAGGTTATGGTCAAGGTCGGTATTGTCGGCGGCACGGGTTACACAGGTGTCGAACTGCTGCGTTTGCTGGCACAGCATCCGCAGGCTGAGGTGGTTGTCATTACCTCCCGATCCGAGGCGGGCCTGCCAGTTGCCGATATGTATCCCAACCTGCGCGGTCATTACGACGGTTTGGCGTTCAGCGTGCCCGATACCCAGGCGCTTGCCGCGTGCGATGTGGTGTTTTTCGCGACGCCGCACGGTGTAGCGCATGCATTGGCTGGCGAATTGCTGGATGCCGGTACCAAGGTGATCGACCTTTCGGCTGACTTCCGCTTGCAGGACGCAGCTGAATGGGCCAAATGGTACGGCCAGCCCCATGGTGCGCCAGAGCTTCTGGAAGAGGCGGTATACGGCCTGCCTGAAGTGAATCGCGAGCTCATCAAACAAGCACGGCTGATTGCGGTCCCGGGTTGCTATCCAACAGCGACTCAACTGGGATTCCTGCCCTTGCTGGAGGCTGGGCTGGCGGATACTTCATTGCTGATTGCCGACTGCAAATCTGGCGTGAGCGGCGCGGGTCGTGGGGCGAGCGTAGGTTCGCTTTACGCCGAAACGTCCGAAAGCATGAAGGCATACGCCGTGAAGGGGCATCGGCATTTGCCTGAGATTCGCCAGGGCTTGCGTCGTGCAGCCGGCAAGGACGTGGGGCTGACCTTTGTCCCGCATTTGACGCCCATGATCCGGGGTATTCACTCCACGCTGTACGCGACTGTGGTCGACCGTTCTGTAGACCTCCAGGCGCTGTTTGAAAAGCGTTATGCCAATGAGCCCTTTGTGGATGTGATGCCTGCTGGCAGCCACCCGGAAACCCGCAGTGTCCGTGGCGCCAACGTATGCCGTATTGCAGTGCACCGCCCGCAAGACGGCGATCTTGTCGTGGTGTTGTCGGTTATAGACAACCTGGTGAAAGGGGCTTCCGGTCAGGCGGTCCAGAACATGAACATCTTGTTTGGCCTGGATGAGCGTCTGGGCCTGTCCCACGCGGGAATGCTGCCTTAAAAAGCGGCATCGTGCCGTGCTCGGCAGGCGAATAGCTTGCCGATGCTACTTATGAATAGTTGACCGCTTTTCTAGGAGAAGCGGATAATGCGCTTCATCACGCATTATGGCGGCATAGCGCCGGGAGATAGTCAGCATGAGCGTCGAATCCTTCACCCCCATGGCTTTGCAATTCACCGAAGGTGCTGCGCACAAGGTGAAGAGCCTGGTCGATGAAGAGGGTAATGATCGTTTGAAGTTGCGCGTATTCGTTACGGGCGGCGGTTGTTCCGGTTTTCAGTATGGATTTACCTTCGATGAAGAAGTGGCTGATGACGACACCCTTGTTGAGCGCGAAGGCGTCAGTCTGGTGGTCGATCCAATGAGCTTTCAATACCTGGCAGGTGCCGAGGTTGATTACCAGGAAGGTCTGGAAGGCTCACGCTTTGTGATCAAGAACCCGAATGCCACCACCACCTGTGGTTGTGGATCATCGTTCTCGATTTGATTGCACGGTAAAGGGCTTCACACTCAACGCCGCGTCGATTCGCGGCGTTTTGCTGTGTGGCATTCAGGCAGGGTAGATTGCGCCGAGCACTCGAAGGCCCCGGGCGCCCGTGACGCTGGGGCGATTGGTGGGAATAGCTTCGAGGCAGCAATGCGCCAGCCATGCGAAGGCCATGGCCTCGACCCAGTCGGGATCAACCCCTTTGGCCTGGGTGCTGTCAACCTGTGTTTGCGCAAGCAATTGGGTCAGGCGGGCCATGAGCTTGGCATTGTGGGCACCACCGCCGCACACCAGCAACTCGTCGGTCTGCGGTTGGGCTGTTTGCAATGACTGCACGATGGTCTGTGCGGTGAGCTCCAGAAGCGTCGCCTGAACGTTCTCTGCCGGGAAGTCAGGCAGGTTGCGCAAGTGGTGATTCAGCCATTGGAGGTTGAAGACTTCGCGCCCGGTGCTTTTGGGGCCTTGGGTCTGGAAAAACGGATCATTGAGCAAGGTCTTGAGCAGCAATGGTTCGACCTGGCCGCTTGCAGCCCATTGACCGTTGCGGTCATACAGATCACCGCGTTGCTGTTGTATCCAGGCATCGAGCAGGACATTGCCGGGGCCGCAGTCAAACCCTGCAACAGGAACACCAGGGCTTATCAGGCTCAGGTTGCTGAATCCTCCTACGTTGAGCACCGCTCGATGCCCGCAGTCGTCTGTAAACAGCGCCTCATGGAACGCAGGGACCAATGGCGCGCCTTGCCCGCCAGCCGCTACGTCACGACGGCGGAAATCACCGACGACACAGATATTGGTCAGTTCGGCCAGCAGCGCGGGATTGCCAATCTGAACGGTAAAGCCGCGGGCGGGCTCATGCCGGATGGTCTGGCCATGGCTGCCAATCGCACGAATAGCCTCGGGAGGCAGTTGCTGCTGTGAAAGGAGGGAATTGATGCCTTGCGCGGCCAGCTCAACCCAGTGGTTTTCGGCGATGGAACAGCGAGCTACTTCGTCAGGGCCAGTGGCGCACAAGCCAAGTAGCTCAGTGCGCAAGGATTCGGGCATTGGCGTGTAATGGGTGGCGAGCAGGGTGACGCCGGCCCCCATTTCAATCAGCGCAATGTCCATCCCGTCAAGGCTGGTCCCGGACATCACGCCTATATAGAGTGCCATCGCTTAACGCTTGCTCGATGCCAAGAGGGTAGCTTTTTCCTGGTTCATGCGAGCCATTAGCGGTTGGCTTTGTTGCAGGAAGCGTGAACGCTCTGACTTCGCAATCGGGTCAGACATCGGCAGCTTGCGGCCTAGCGGGTCGACGTGTACGCCATTGACCTGGAACTCGTAGTGCAGGTGCGGGCCGGTCGAAAGGCCGGTTGTACCGATATAACCAATCACTTGGCCTTGCTTCACCGAACCACCGGTTTTGACGCCTTTGGCGAAGCCCTGCATGTGTCCGTACAGTGTGCGATAGGTGTTGCCGTGCTGAATGATCACCGTATTGCCATATCCGCCGCGGCGCCCTGCGAGCAGGACTTTGCCGTCGCCGGTTGCTTTGATGGGGGTGCCGCGCGGTGCCGCGTAATCGACCCCTTTATGGGCTCGGATCTTGTTCAGGATCGGGTGTTTGCGCCCTGAGGAGAAGCGCGAGCTGATGCGGGCGAAGTCGACGGGCGTACGGATGAAGGCCTTGCGCATGCTGTTGCCATCAGCCGTGTAGTAATTGCTGATGCCCTGTTTGTTGGTGTAACGCACGGCAGTGTAAGTCTTGCCGCGGTTGGTAAAGCGTGCGGACAGGATATTGCCCGTGCCTACGGTTTTGCCGTTGACGACTTTTTGCTCATAGATCACTTCAAACTGGTCGCCAGGGCGTATGTCCTGAGCAAAGTCGATGTCGTATCCAAATACCTTTGCCATGTCCATGGTCAAGCTGTGAGGCAGGCCTGCGCGTTGTCCCGAGGCTGAAAGGGAGCTGTTGATCACGCCGTGAACATAAGCGGATCGCATGGTCGGCAGCTTGGTCACACGACGGAACGTGTAGCCCTTGGCGCTTTTGTTGAGGCTGATGGTTTCGAGGTCGCTGACCTGGCTATGCAGGGTGCTCAGTTGGCCATCGGGGCTCATTTCAAACTCGAGCTTCTGGCCGTGCTTCAACTGGCTGAATTGCTTGGCTTGTTTGTCGCTGGCCAGGATCTCGTGTACCGAGGTTGCTGGCAGGCCTACTTTTTCAAACAGGGTGGACAGGGTGTCGCCCCTGGATACGACCACTTCGCGGTGGCTGGGACCTTTTGGCTCTTCAGCTTTGGCCGTCTCTGCTGCAGCGTTTTCAGCCGGTTCGATCTGCGCAAATGGAGTTGGAATGGCTTCATTTGTGGCTTGAACGAGTTCTGCAGCGTCTTGATCTTGTGTGAGTTGTTCAGCAGGAGTTTCCAGCTCCAGATTCAGGGTCGTTCTTTTGGCTTCTACTTCGCTGGAGGGAAATACCAGCAGGGCCAGGCTTAAAAGGGCGGCGATACCACTTGCGGCAAGCAGGTGGGTCTTCGGATAAAGCGGTGGCGCTTTAGGCGGTTGACTGGTCATAGATAATTTTGACTTTGAGATAAGGATGAATTGGAAAAGATGACTGACACGGTGAAGATGAAATAACTGTATAAAATATAACCAAATCGCCCTTGAAGCAAGTCCGTGAACCATTCGCGCGCGGATAGTCAGCCGTATGCCGGCCGGAACTTGTAATTAGCCCCTGATCTTGTATGGTTGGAGCCCTTTGAATTTGAGCCTTACGGGTCTGTTATGAAGTCGGTTGAAGAGCAGCTAGCGCTAATCAAGCGTGGTGCCGAAGAGGTACTGGTCGAGTCTGAATTGGTTGAGAAACTCAAGCGTGGACAGCCATTGCGTATTAAGGCCGGATTCGACCCCACGGCGCCTGATCTGCACTTGGGGCACACCGTCCTTATCAATAAGCTGCGCCAGTTCCAGGAGCTGGGTCATCAGGTCATCTTCCTTATAGGTGATTTCACCGGGATGATCGGCGATCCGAGCGGCAAGAGCGCTACGCGTCCTCCGCTAACGCGCGAGCAAGTGCTCGACAATGCCGAGACGTATAAAACCCAGGTTTTCAAAATTCTTGATCCGGCAAAGACCGAGGTGGCGTTCAACTCCACCTGGATGGATCAAATGGGGCCGGCTGATTTCATTCGTCTGACCTCTCAGTACACTGTTGCCCGCATGCTTGAGCGCGATGACTTCGATAAGCGCTACTCCTCGAATCAGCCTATCGCTATCCATGAGTTTCTTTATCCGCTGGTGCAGGGCTATGACTCGGTAGCCTTGCGAGCAGATATTGAGTTGGGTGGCACCGATCAGAAGTTCAACTTGCTGATGGGGCGTGAGCTGCAGCGGGGCTATGGTCAGGAAGCTCAGTGCATTGTGACCATGCCATTGCTGGAAGGGTTGGATGGCGTCAAGAAGATGTCCAAGTCGCTGGGCAACTACGTAGGTATTCAAGAAGCGCCAGGCGTGATGTACAGCAAGCTGGTGTCTATCCCTGATGCTTTGATGTGGCGCTATTTCGAGCTGTTGAGCTTCCGCTCGATGGACGAGATCAATGCATTTAAGGCGGATGTCGAGGCGGGAGCCAATCCACGCGATATCAAGATCAAGCTGGCTGAAGAGATTGTTGCCCGGTTCCATGGTGAGGAGGCTGCTGCCAGTGCTCACCGTGGTGCGGGTAACCGCATGAAGGATGGCGAGCTGCCTGACGATCTGCCGGAGGTCGAGATTCTGGCTTCTGAGGATATGCCGATCGCGGCCATCCTTAATAAGGCCGGCCTGGTCAAGAACTCTGCGGTCGCGCGTGATCTGCTGGGTTCTGGTGGCGTACGTATAGATGGTGAGGTGGTTGATCGCACCTATATATATAAGCTGGGTTCGACTCATGTTTGTCAGGCGGGCAAGAAGGCTTTTGCGCGCGTAACGCTGAAATCGGAATAAAGCTGAAATAAGTGCTGGACGGCGCATTTTATTAGCCTATAATGCGCCCACTTCCGGCGCAGTCGA